>NZ_JALBWT010000002.1:0-454173 GCF_023845525.1 Sinobaca sp. H24 | reverse complement strand
GAGTGACTCCACCCATGTCAAAGCGAATGCCAATAAAAACAAATTTCTACGTAAAGCCAAATCCCCCAAAGTTCCTGCCTATCTAGCAGAACTGGAAGCCGAAGTGCAAGCCGATCGGGAAAAAGAAGGAAAAAAGCGCTCGGACCCCGGAAGGAGAGGAAGCCCGCCGACCCAGCGATGACCCGAATCAGTCGGACTGATCCGGATAGTGGATTCATGATGCGAGATGGCAAACCGCAGGGATTTTTCTACCTCGACCACCGGACGGTGGACGCCAAATATAATATCATTACCGATACCTATATCACGCCCGGTAACGTCCACGATGCGGATCCGTATCTGGACCGACTGGAGGTGCAGCGGGCTACGTTTGATTTCCCGGTAGAGGCGGTGGCGCTCGACGCCGGCTATTTTACAGGCTATTTGTGCAAAAAGCTCGAAGAGCAGGGAATTTATGCGGTGATGGGATACCGTCGCTACGGAAAAAGCCGCCGGTACCTGCCGAAACGGAAGTTTCGATACATCGCGTCCAAAAAAGCCTATGTATGCCCGATGGGCTGTATGTTGACCTACCGCCTTACGATCGGGAAGGATATCGTCAGTATCGTTCCCGCCCGCAGGACTGTCAGGGCTGTCCGATGCGGGAGACTTGTTTTTCGCCTGCCGCTTCCTCCCGGTTAATTAGCCGACATATATGGGAGGATGGGAAAGACCGGGCGCGAGCAAGAAAACGAACGAAGACAGGAAAAGCCTTGTACCATTTACGCAGCCAGACCATCGAACGGAGCTTTGGCGATGCCAAAGAGCTCCACGGTTTTCGGTACACGCGGTATCGCGGGCACCCGTCTGTCCAAGCGCAAGCCCATCTCACCGCTGCCTGTCAAAACATGAAAAAAATCGCCCTCTATCTCGCCAAACGGTCGGCTTAGAGGACGATTTTTTGCGAAAGAAGTGAAAAAAACGTGGATCGAACGATCCACGGGAAAAAACAACCTTGTTTCTTTCATTTCTCAACAACCTGAAAGGAGCTGTCCCTCTTGGGACAGCTCCTTTTTACATGATTATTATTCGCGGGTATTATTATTGTTTTTATCATCAGAAGAGGATTTTGTTTTTTTAACGAGCTCTTCGAGGATTCCAACAATTTCATCCTTTGAGTACTGGTCTTTTGTATTCTGGTTTTTAGTCTCTGTTGTTACTTCATTGTTTGTTTCTGTGTCTTTTGTTTCAATCGTCTCCTGCGTTGACGCATGTTCTGAAGCCAAATATTTCTCCCGCTTATCGACCGGCTGTACTGAAGTCGTATCCTTATCGAGATCGCGTTTGTAAACCACCTGTCCATCCGGTGTCATAAACTTCTTATTCATGTTTCTTGTTGATTTATCAAATAAGCTGTAAATAACTGGAATAACAAATAGTGTCAGGAAGGTACTGCTGATCAGACCGCCAATAATAACAATACCCATCGGCTGAATGATCTCTGCGCCTTCTCCAATACCAAGTGCTAATGGGATGATACCGAGAATGGTAGTAATAGCCGTAATCAGAATCGGTCTTGTCCGGTCTTGTACACCGGATACAATTGCCTCTACCGTCGGCAGTCCTTTTTGCTTCTGCTGGTTGATGTAGTCCACCAGCACGATCGCGTTGTTGACGACAATTCCGGCGAGGACAATCACCCCTATTAACGCCATGGCGCTTATTGGATTCTGCGTGATAGTTAACGCAAGCATAACGCCTATTACAAATAACGGTACGGTAAACATAATGATGAACGGATATTTAAATGATTCGAACTGAGCTGCCATCACAAGATAGATGAAAATTAAGCCAAGTACAAATGCCAGAGAGACATCGCCTATTAAATCATCAATCATTGCCTGGTCTCCGCCTACTACAAACTCGGCGTCGCCTGCTAGTCCCACATCGTCAATAACGTCATCCACCACTTCTGATGCGTCGCTTAAATCACTTGAGGCCTGATATAGTACATCAAAATCTGCACTTGTAATCATATCAGCCCGGTTAATGACGGCCGGGGTCTGACCTTCCTCAATTTCTGCTACATCAGATAGAGCAATATAATCTCCTTCTTGATTTGGAATAGAGATATCTTCAAAGTTTCCGGCGCTTTCCAGCACGGAATCTGCGTATCGTACATTTACGTTATACGTATCGTTGCTGTCGGTAGTAATGCTGCCTGCAACTTCCCCGCCGGTAGCTGTATTAACAGCTTCTGCAAACTGCGCCGGCGCAAGGCCTTCGTCTTCTGCAGCTTCCCGGTCAATAGATACCTGCAGTTCAGGTGCTGTTTCTTCTTCCGTACTTGTTGCACTGCGGATGATGCTTTCATCTTCGAGCGCTTCTACAATTTCATCACTCTTAGTAGCAAGACGCTCAGAGTCCGGATCTTCAATAGTGAATGAGTATGTGTTCGGCTCCCCACCAAGTCCAGCCTGGGCAAAGTCCTGTACTTCAATATCCGCGGCGTCATCTATATCTTCAATCTCATCGGCAAGTGATTCGGTAAATTCTGCTGTTGTAGTATCACGATCTCCCGCGTCTACAAGATTAACAATTATTTCAGCAGTGTGGCTTTCGGAACTTAAGCCTCCCTGCTGGGAAGTCGACCCAATTGTACTTAAATAGCTTTCGATATCTGAATCGTCATCCAGCTCTTCTTCTATCTGGGCAATGGTTTCTTCAGTTCTTCCGAGCGTCGTGCCCTCTTCGTGCTCTACTTCTACAAGAGCAATACCTTCATCGGAATCAGGCAGAAATTCAACACCGGTTGTTGTCAGCCCGAGCGCTCCGATAATTAAAGTAGCAAGCGTTATTGCAATAACGACCGCTCTTCTGCGCAGAGTCCATCGGGAAACCCGTTCGACTCTTTTCATCATTGGCGAGTTTTTGCGCTTTTTTTCCACTTCTTCTTTCGGCGCTGTTAAAATTCTGCTGGCGATCATCGGAACGATGGTCACTGCTACGAACAAAGAAGCAATCAGGCTGAATGCCACTGCGATCGATAATGGGGCAAACAGGTCTCCGACAAGTCCTGTAATAAAGACAACGGGAAGGAAGATGGAAACGGTCGTTAATGTAGAAGCGGTAATCGCTCCTGCTACTTCACGAGTTCCATCGGCTGCTGCCTGCTTCGGCGTTTTCTTCATAGATAAGTGACGGTAAATATTTTCGACAACGACGATGGAGTTATCAACGAGCATCCCGATACCGAGTGCCAGACCTCCAAGCGTCATCATGTTCAAGCTGATGTTCGTAAAGAAAAACAATGCAAAGGTGGTAATAATCGAAAACGGTATGGCAATCCCGATAATTAACGGGGTTTTTAAATTACGAAGAAACGCAAACAGCACGACCATGGCCAAAATACCACCGCTGACAAGAGCAGTAATAACACTGTTTATCGAGTCTTGAACGTATTCGCCTTCATCATACAGGCTTACCGCTTCCAGATCAGAATATTCGCTTTCATCAAGCAGGCTGTCGAGTTCTTCATTAAAATCGCTCGATACCTGGGTGGTGTCTGCATCGGATTCCTGCATGACGTCCAATTGAATGGAACTCTCCTGGTTCACCCTCGTAATGACATCTTCCTCTTCAGTCTGCAGCGATACTTCCGCTACATCGGA
Source organism: Sinobaca sp. H24 (assembly GCF_023845525.1). Taxonomy (NCBI): domain Bacteria; kingdom Bacillati; phylum Bacillota; class Bacilli; order Caryophanales; family Sporolactobacillaceae; genus Sinobaca; species Sinobaca sp. H24. The sequence continues at coordinate 450,523 of NZ_JALBWT010000002.1, read as the reverse complement.
TAAAGGAACCGCATCACCGGATTCCGGATCCTGGGAAACGGTAAGCTCTTCAATTTCTTCAGGGGAGGTAAGCTCGCTTAAAATACGGGTGGAAATGGTTTCTCCCTGCTCTTCATCAACGATAACTCCGCCCGGCACAGCGGCCTCCTGGCCCTGGATAACCTGAACGACATCCGACTGGGAAATGCCTGCATTTTCTAATTCGGCCTGGTCCAGTATGACTTCGTACTGCTCCGTTAAAGAGCCTGATTCAGAAATGCTTGCGACTCCATCAACCCGGGAAAGTTCCCGTTCAAGAGAGGCTGTCTCTTCCTGAAAAGCCGGTACTTCGTCTCCTCCTCCGGAAACAGCCAGCTGGATGCTTGGGAACATAGATGGATCAAACTGAAGAAAAGCCGGTGTTCCAGCATCATCAGGCAGATCTGCCTGAGTAATCGTGGAAACAACTTCTGTTTCTACATCTTCAATATCTGTATCCGCTGTAAATTCCATTATGACAATCGATGAGCCTTCCAGTGACTGGGAAGTAAGCTGATCGAGTCCGGAAACACTAGAAAGTTCCTCTTCCAGGTTTTCTGTTACATCATTTAAAACTTCTTCCGGACCGGCGCCTGGATAGCTTGTGCTTACTGCAGCTACAGGTGCTTCCACGTCCGGAAATAACTGAATAGGCAGACGCGTCAGGGACACAGCACCTAATATTAATAACACAAGCATAATCACAATCGTAAACTTTGGACGTTTTATTGAAAGATCCCATATTTTCATTTACTGTTTCTCTCCTCTGATTCTTGTAGTGGTTTATGGCCTTCTCCAGAAATAACTTCTTCAAAAGTACGCATGACTTTCTGGACTACTTTAAGATCTTTTATATCTATTTTAACGAGGTACTGTTCAATGAGATTCTGTTCCATCTGAACGAACTGATCTTTCATCTCCAGCCCTTTTGTGCCGAATTCGATGTGGACCTCTCTACGGTTTTCCTTATTAATGACACGCTTGATAATAGATAATTGTTCCAGTTTTGTAATAGTCTGACTTACCGCGCTTCTCGATATGTCACAGTACTCTGCCAAGCCGGTCATTGTAACGTTCTCCTGCTTGAGGATATATAGCAGCATCACCTGCTGGCGTTTGGTTAAGCTTATATCCGGAAACGGAAAAAGCTGCAGCAGGGAGTGATGTATTTTACGGTAGCTTTCCATCATTTCCGAAAATACTTTTCCGTGTTCTTCCATAGGCGGTCCCCTTTCTTTTTCATGCAGGTTTCATTCTAACGTAATTTGCTTAATAATTAAATAGATAAACAGTTTATTTTTTTAACTGTTTAATAATTAACCGTTTCCATTTTATACAGTTCTCTGTTCTGCCTTTTCATGATAGGCTTTATGTATCTATATTTTCTATTTAAAGGAGATTATCTATTGAATTCACAGCCTGCAGACATATACCGCGTTATTGAAATAACCGAACGTATCCATAACACCATCATCAGTGATTTTCCTATGCCGGATCTTCCCTTGAATCAACGGCAGGTCAGCATCCTCTGGTTTGTGTTTCATCATCAGGAGAGCAGCATCAATGATGTAGCGCGCCACTTCTACATTTCAAAAAGCACGGCCAGCCAGGCTGTTTCCCACCTGGAGAAGGAACAGTTTCTGGAGCGCACCGTCAATCCTGTAAACCGCCGGGAAGTTATTTTACAGCTGCTGGAACGCGGCCAGTACTGGAAAACAAAGTTTAAAGAAGCAGAGCGGCAGCTGCATGAAAAGTATTTCTCAAAAATTCCGCAGGAAGATGTCGATAAAATGCAGGAAGCGCTGGAAAATATCCAGGCGATTGTAGAAAAAGAAAAATCTAAAAATTAATCTTTTACATAAAAAACACCTTTCTCGACGAAAGGCGTTTTTTATTATATCGTTATAAAATTTTCTGTGAAAAATGGCTGATTGTCCTCATTAAAATCAACGCCAACGCCAAGCTCTGTAAAGCTTTCATTCAGAATGTTCTCCCGATGTCCCATCGAATTCATCAGCCCCTGATGGGCGAACACGCTGCTGAACTGTCCATATGCCAGGTTTTCTCCGGCACGCGTGAAGGTAATTTCATCTTCTTCCATCCGCTCAAAAGGAGACTGCCCCTGCTCGTTCGTATGGCTGAAAAATTGGTTGTCTGCCATGTCGGTACTATGCGCACGGGCCGTCTCTCTTACTTCTTCGTTCCATTCCAGCACGGGAAGATCATGCTGGACACGGGCAGCATTGGTTAAGTCGAACAGCTGGTATTCAAACCCTTCTTTTAAGGATTCACTGTTGTCTGCATAAAAACTTCCTTTCGCTGCTTCCAGGTTTTCGTCAATAATCTGAACAGCAGTTACTTCATCCTCTTCATGAACATCATAAAATACAGTGACATAGCTGCCATCCATCTGATGAACGTCGTATTCTCCTTCACTGTTGATCTGATAGTTAAATCTGCCATTGCGGATCATTTCCTCCGGTTCTCCCAAGGTTTCATTTACGTATGATTTTGAGTCTCCCAACGTAATTCCGTACTGGGAGGAAAGTAAATTCTGGTTCGTGTAAAGTCCCTGCACAACACCTTCTTCATTATACGAAACCATCATAAAATTTTGATAGTTTTCGTGATAAGTTAACCAGTTTATTCCGTATTCATTTTCGCTTTCGCGCATAGACTCCCCATACATGTCTTCTACATCCTGCTTCGTGTCACCGAGTTCTACATTACCTACAGAAAAGGATTGATCCTCAGGGGTGGTCAGTTCAGGTTCTTCTACTTCTACAGCTTCCTGTTTCGGCTCTCGTTCTGAACCTGTCACATTATTTAAAAGGGCGACCGCATCCTCTGTCATCTTCTCAAAGTCAAAGCCATTGTTTATCACATCGTTTAACGGTTCAGGCATAAAGCTGCCAGCAGGTTCTTCCCATGTTGGTTTCGTCCAAAAAACAACCAGTGCAGCGGACACCAATAAAATCATTCTTCTCAAAATATGAACCACCTTTATCTATTCAATACTCCCGTCCGCTTCCGGCGGAAGTCACTGCTTTACTACCTATCTTTGCCCATTATTGTACCACTCTCCTGTGGTGCCATTCTATTGATTGAACTTTCGGCCCGTGTCTATTATAAAAAAACAACTTCCGTGCGCTTAGCCGGCAAGTTGTTTACGGTATGTATTTAACCGTTCGCATATTCATTTCATGTCCTTCAGCAGAATAATCCGGATGCTGATCGATTCCGTCAGCTCTCCATTCAGGATGACATGCGGTTATGGCCAAAATGGAAGCATCGATAATATCATCACGTGCACATATCTTTCGTGGATACAGACTTACTGTTTTCGTAAACAGGCTGTAAATGTCGGGATCGAGCTGCTTGAGCAGACCCAGACGCTGCGTAATGCCCTGGTTTGTTTTCTTGGATGCTGACAGCGGCTCTCCATTCACATCTGCAAACAGCACTTCCGGATGTGCTTCTTTTACTGATGATTCAATGGAAAAAGACTCCACTTCTTTTATCTTCGGAAACAGAAACCAGGACTGCTTCTGCAGCCCTGCTCCGGTTAACTGTTTATGTAATAAATTCGCTTCCTGATAACTGCGGCAGGCAAGTACTTCTATGCACGGCACCGGAAAAACACTGGAACGCCGTTTCCCCAGTTTCTGCCGCGCCAGTGCCTCCACCTGCCGCGGATACTCGCTGGCTGCAGGCAGGCCGAGCGGCATATCCACCCATATCGATGTATTCAATTCGGGCCGGAGCTGCCTCAGGCTGGTTAGCATCTCTATGTTATACACACTGCCGTTTTCGGCAAAAGCGGCGAGCCAGCCTCCCCTGCATCCATCCAGTCCGATCGCTTTCACGGTGGTTCCTCCTTCTATTATAAGTATTAAGATCATACGGCTTTGGATTACTGTGGTATTTGCTTTGCTTTTTCTTCTTTTAGTTTGCTTCTCTTTTCCAAAATGTATAGAAAAAGCAGAGGCGCAAGCGCCGATCCGGCTAATGTGTAGTTTAGAGGAGCCGTTTTTATCATAAAACCTGCCATTAATAATCCTATACTTAACAGCATAATACTCATACGAAGATAATGCTTCTCTTTTTTATATTTTAATACCCCAGGCAGAAATATAAAGAAAATAGCAGCTAGATATAACGTATACGTCACCCATAATTCATTATTAAATGCAAAAACTGGATTTGATAATGCTCCAGCAATGAGAAGCAGAGGACCTGAGTTTTCCAGGATAATGTTTTTTATTTTTCCTTTCTTTCCTTTAAATAGACCGATCGCTTTTTTCTTCAATTGGAAGATACTACAACATCCTTTCTTCCGCCTGTAGTCGAATACGATAACCTGAACTGGAACATATATGTACAGTGATTATTTTTTAACTTTATTATCAGGTTTTATAATAAAAATACCACTGATTGCTCCTGCAATAGCTGAACCGGCTAAAACAGGCCATTCCGGCACCGTTCCTTCAATGATTAAAGATATAACAGTAAACATTACTGGAAATATAACTACTGCAAAAAGAGTCCGCCACCATATATTGTTCATTAACAATCATTTCCTTTTAAAACAAATAATTATATTTCCTATTAATCTGTAATACAATTCTACCATTTGTTTGCTATCTATTCATTATTATGGAATTAAATCATCTGCAGAATCAGCACTCCATTTTCCAAACTAATAACAATTATTAGCCAATTGCAAGAGGGATTTTCCCACTACATGGAGAAGTTAACTATATAGTATTCCTTCCCCTTTTTCCTTCCTTCATTCTGTCTATATAAAAGAGAACGTTCATGAGAATCTGACAAATGCAGTTGACATACTTCCGGATTATTCTATAATTCGTTATATAATCATTAAATATGTATGTAAAATACATTAAAAAATCGCAGTGAATATAGAAACGTTCTTGCAGACTTTTAAGTAATTCTCCCTGTTTCCAACTTCTTTTTACTTCGTCATTCATCTATCTAATTCTTATATAATCCTTCCAGCCAACTACCCTTACCTCCACAAAAAGCCGCTCTATAGACGCAGCACGGTATCAGCATTTCACCAATTTATCTTTTTTTGAGACTTTGACAGACTGTACGTCCATCAAATTTTTTCAGAGAGGGTTTTTATAATGAAATACTCTATGCGTTACGCCGTTTATGAAGAGATGCTTGCGGCATTGAAACGTCCACCAAATGATATGGAAGATCTTCTGTTTCAAGCATCCCAACATGCAGAAGTGGCCAGAATCGCCCCTTTTTACGGATTTTACCTTTACCCGCATGAATGGCTCCATTATTCTCTGCAGAAGGAGGATCCTCTTGCTGCTGAACTAAACCTGGCAATGCTTATAGCGCTTGATGCCCCTACAATCGAGGCGGATCCGAAAATGCTGCTTTATTTTTCCATTGCAGCCTCATCTCATAACAGTGAAGTTAATGAACAGAGTTTATCCGTAGCTTTTAAGACAACCATGCTATTCCAAACGTTTATCTATTTGCAGAACAAAGTCTCCCATTTGGAGCAGAACGATCACTTCTCCATGCGTAAATACAAAAACCGTCTGAAACAGATAGATTCGAACTAATAGACCGTTCACAGCGCAGCTTCTATCTGCATGACAACCGAAGAGCCATGATAGGAGTTATTGGATCAACGTAACAAGAAAGTACAAAATGCTTTTTCGGCGCCCGCATGTGATGTATTGATTGTCCATCCGCCCGAATAAAATGTTATTCAGTAATAATGCCCCCCGTATATAATATACGAGAGGCATCGTCCGTTATTTCATTTTATACGTGCACGGTTGACGAGGTATTTCCAGCAACTACTTTAACTTCGCAGGAAGATTTCTTCTGGATCTTTTTTGATTTGTTTCCGAGAAGCAGCTGGTCTATTTTTGTTCCGCCGGTCTGTCCTATGATAATCAGGTCCGTTTGATGCTTTTGGCACAAGTCCTGTACGAGCATTCTTGCAGGAGCACCTACCTCCAGCACAGCCTGCACATCAGTAATACCCTGCTTTACAGCTTCCTCTTCATATTCCTTAAGCTTTGCGACGGCTTCACTTTTCAGCTGCTCAAAACCGCGCGGGTCTGTTCTCTCCAGCATAGCGTATCCATTTTTGTCCATTACAAAAGCAATAATAAGAGCTGCTTCATTTGCTTTTGCAATGCTGCATGCCTCTTCAAAAGCATTGTGGGTCACTCCTTCAAGCGCCTCTACCCCAACCAGAATTCGTTGATATTGTTTCATAGCACATCTTCCTTTCATATAATAATAAATTTTTCTGTTATTAATTCTTCTTTCCCTAAGATAATTGGAACCCTGCTCTTTTTTTTGCAGCCAGCTTTTAATAAATCCCCTATAAAATGACAAAAAACCAGAAAAAGAATAAAGATTCTTTTTCTGGCTTATGCGATGGCTTAATATCCATTCATTGTCGCCTAATATATAGTTGTTCCAAAGTACTGTTTTATATTATCTTATATTACAAACATACCCTTACCATATTAGAGTAAAACGTTTTCTAACCAACGAATTTGCAGGAAATTATTTATAGTATTTTTGAAATCGTCTGCCCACTAATTTAACCTGCTGAAATAATAATAATGAGAAAAGCAATATATCCTGTGACTGCTATGAGAGACGGCAGAATATAAGTAAAGCTGTTTCGTGTATGATCGCGCTTTATAATCACCATCACTAACACTGTCAGGAAAAAGCCGGCTCCTGCAACTAAAATGGTTTGATCCTCTGTGTCCGTCCATATACTGTTTGTCTGGTAGAACAAGTCGCCGATTACTATAACAGCTATATTAAAGATATTGCTCCCCAATATAGCCCCAATTGCCATGTTCGCATTCGCCAGCCTTAATGCAACAAATACCCCAACAGCATCGGGAATAGATGTTGCCAGTGCCACCAGAATACTTCCTACGGCAGTTGCACTAATACCGGTCGTATTTGCCATAATATCACCTGTAATAGACAGGGCACTTCCTGAAATAAAAATGATCACAGCAAAAAGAAGAAAACCTTTAACCGAAGACGCTGTATTTTCCTTTTGATCTTTTGCTGACGAAGCGGCATCGTTTTTTTCTTCTGCTTGACCAGATTCTTCCTCTGCTTGAGGTTGTTTTTTCGAAACAAACCAAATACCCAGAATATAAATAACAGCAATGGCCAGGCTCGTCATACTAATGCCTGCCAATGTAAGGTTGGACTGCAGATATAACCCAGCGGCTGCCACTGTACTTAACAATAAAGCAATAATACCAGTATAAGTGTGATCATGAGAGACGGTTAGGAACAACCGTTTTTTTCGAAAATAAATGTCTAAAGCAAATAATACAAAAATATTAAACAATAGGCTTCCCAATCCATTGCCTACTGCAATATCTGCATTGCCTATTACACTTGCGGAAATAGTAGCCGTCAACTCCGGCAGCGAAGTTGCTACGGCTAATAAAAGCGTGCCGGCCAGAAAGCCGCTCAGCTTCGTATTTCTGCTGATACTATCCGCGTGCGTAGATAATCGAACAGCAGATACTGCTGAAACAACAGCCGCAGTGATAAATAAGAAAATAGCTAACGTTGCGCTCAAAGTTACGCTCCCCTGTCTGTGCATTCTTGATAATAAACGTTCAATTGAACATCTTTATTCATCCCCTAATCCGTTATTGATCAAACAAAACGGCCTTCATTCAGCCCTTTAGTACCTGTTTTTCGTTCTTCTACCCTGCATACTATAAAAAACATCCCCAGGAGAGAAAATGTGATAAACGCAAACGGATACGATGCTCTTTCAATAATTATCCCTCCAGCCCCTGATCCCAATGCCTGTCCGACCCCAAGTGCCAAAAAGGAGAGACTCACTCCTAATGATGGAAAATCAGAAAAAACACTTGTTGCCCATACAATAAATAACCCCGTCATAAAAATATAGGATATTCCGAATAACACCGCAGACAGGTAAACCGCAGGCTGTACAGGTATAGTCAGACAAATAATAGATGCTGCTGTGACAAACACTCCGCCTCTATACGCAAAAGAGAGGCCTGTTTTTTGGATAATTCCGCCTGCCGTGCCTCCAATAATACCGGCAGCACCCATCACAATCCAAAAAATGATACTTTGGTTCATCGTAAATTCATGGATGACAGCAACGTAACTTCTGGAAAACGTCCAGTATATGGAGGAACTAAACCCTACTCCGAGGGAAGCAGCTATTAGAAAACGGCCTTTTTTTAGCATCTCAGGCCATGCTGTTTTTTGATCCACGGCACTAATTTTCTTTTTTTCTTTTTCAAGTACGGCAGCATTCCACCACCAGACTATCATTGTAATGAATGCAAATAATAAATAGCTCCAACGCCACTGGTCTGTGAATAATAAAACTATTGGACCGGTCACCATTAACCCAAAACTGGTGCCGGTATTAATCCACGTATTTCCTTTATTCTGCTGGGAAGATGTTAAAGACTGGCTGATCACCTGACTGAACGCAGGAGATGCCCAGCCGCTCCCGAGACCGGCTGAAAAAACGCTGATCATAAGGATGTAGAACCCCGTAGAAAAAGCGATACCTATCATTCCCAGAAGTGCTGTGGCACCTGCGAGTAATACCACTCGGCGTGCGGTAAATGTATGAATAAATATATAAGCTGAACAAAGGGCAGCCGTGTAGGCAGCATAAGCCGCGGATCCAACTATTCCCGCCTGGCTTTCTGATAAGGCCAATGACTCACTAATATCAGGCAGAAACAAACCAAAACTAAATCTGGCGAAAGCATATACAATACCTATCATGGCGATTCCGGGAAATATAATTTTCCACATATTTATTCTCCTTTTTTTTGATAGAACGATCATTATACTAATGGTTAAAAAAACAGACATTCAGCTGTTTTTTATGTTTTCAACCATGGCATAAAGCGTTTTTTCTATTTCTTGTACATTCAGCGTTTCCGCTAATGACGTACTGCCTTCTAATAATAAAGCCAATTGGACAGCCGCAGATCTACTCATATGATTCGATTCAAAAAACTGAATCATTTTTTCTTTGTGGATATAGACGCTTTTCACGAGTGGATGATCAGGCGTACTGGAAAATTCTTCTTTTGCCCGCAGAAACATGCAGCCATTCGAAGCACTGGTTTTCAACCACTGTATATGGCCGGAAGCCAGCTTATGCTCGATGGATCCTTCTTCATTGCGAACGGTATCTTTCAGCATAGAAAAATACATTTTTTCACGTCTGTTTAATATTTCTAAAATAAGATCTTCTTTGGAATCAAAGTGATTGTACAGCGTCATCAGCGCAACCCCTGCATCCTGGACAATAGCTTTCAGCCCTATCGCGTGAAATCCATGCTCATAAAATAATTTTTCAGCATGAACAAGCAGATCCTCTCTTTTCCGGCTCATAGATGCCTCCTTTTAAATTAGATATAACGATCACTCTATTAAATTACCACATGAACAACCAGCAGGCAAGTCTTTTCTCCTGGGAAGATAAGTTTTATATATCCATAATTAGGAAATACTTGTTCAGAGGAGGGATTGCATGCAGGCAGAAATCAATTACTTTATAGGAATGCTTTTTCTTATTTTAACTATATGGCTTGGTGGGCTATACGGCATCCACTGGCTGGTAAAACGATGGTACATAAAACGAAACGGATCCTTCCGAGTCGAAAAACATGCGAGTGCCAGGCATCAGAGAGTGAGCTTTTGGTTTGCTGTATTAACCTTTCCTTTAAGCGCAGCTGCCGGCTTTCTTCCATCTTCTGCTGGATTTGTAGTAATTATCTGTCTGTTGGCAGTGATTCTGATATGGACTGTATACAATATTTATGTATGGAAAAAAGAAAGTAACAACCCGGATGATTATCGTTTTGAACTATACAACGCTTCTGGTATGGGAGGCTATTCTTTAATAGTATTTATTGGTTTTCTTACCTATTTTCATTAAAACGTTACTTTTACTATCCGCTTTCGTAATACGCCTGACCGTTTTTCACACATAATTATATTCTATTGTTTCTTTTAGTAGTAAACTAAATGAACCCAGTGTTTCGTGCCCCAAAAAGTGAATAAGGAGGACATGTTATGTTTCCGAATGAAATGGTATGGGAAAATATCGAAACATTCGGCTGCGAGTACTTGTATATTTCCAGGACAGAACACATGATTCAGGTGGAAAGCACAGTCATTTCTCTAGAAACCGGCTTTCCCGTACAAATCTGGTATCAAATGACCCTCAACAATTCATGGAAAGTTACCAATGTCCGGATTATAGATAAAAATGGCCCGAGCCTGCAGCTTACATCTACAGGAACCGGAGTATGGTATGACCACCATGGGGTAAAACTGGACTATTTGAACGGTGCCATCGATATTGATATATCTGCGACTCCCTTTTCCAATTCGCTTCCTATCAAACGACACACGTGGGATCCAGGTCAAAAGCGAGAGATTGAGATGGTCTATATTTCTATTCCATCCCTGGACGTCCAGAAAGTAAAACAAACCTACACGTATATTGAACGTGAAAATGAAGATAGAGTATTTCATTTCCAACATAAAGAATTTGCATCTTTTATCTCGGTCGACGAGAACGGATACGTGATCGAATACCCTGGATTATTCACGAGACGGTATTAGCTGAATCCAGAATAAGAAAGGAGATAATCAAACTGAACCTCATCGAAAAATGGCATACTATTTTCCTCTTATCCGCAATTGGCGTGGGGTTGGTCATTGGACAATGGCAGATTATCGCATCACAGGCCAGTCTGTTTATTCTTCCATTTTTGTTTTGTATGCTGTACGGATTATTTTTAGCTGTTCCCCTCCAACATCTGGGAAAGGCCTTTACCCACATTCGATTTTTCAGCGCAAGTGCCGGCATCAATTTTATCTGGACTCCCGTTCTAGCTTATGGACTTGGAGCTGTATTTCTATCAAACCATCCGGCACTTTGGCTTGGATTTCTTATCCTGATGGTGACACCCTGTACCGACTGGTATTTAATCTTCACCTCCACTGCCAAAGGAAATGTGCCGCTGGCTGCTTCTATTCTGCCGGTGAACCTGATGCTGCAGCTATTATTGCTGCCGGTTTATCTCTTCTTATTCGCCGGTACTATAGAAGGCATTAACCTTTCGGGGATTGTAAGCAGCATTCTGCTCGTAGTGGTTCTGCCATTCACCCTGGCGCAGCTGACGAGATACATATTCAAACGCAGAAAAGCTGTTCTGGAACAGCAGCTTGTTCCATTTTTTTCTAAAGCGCAGGGACTTTTTCTTGCTTTAGCAATTATGGCGATGTTTGCCTCTCAGGGCAAGGTGTTGTTAGAGAATCTGGAAATTACCTATCTCCTGCTGATTCCGATTCTCCTTTTCTATGTGATTAATTTTTTGACAGCCCGGCTGGCGGGAAAATGGCTTCGCTTCTCATACAAGGATACCGTCAGCCTGCATTTATCGACATTGGCCCGAAATTCGCCGTTAGCCCTGGCTTTAGCTGTAACGGCCTTTCCGGATCAGCCCTTAATCGCACTTGTCCTCGTTATTGGCCCGCTGATCGAACTACCCGTGCTGGCCGTGGTTTCGCAGGTTCTTCGTCGGCTTTCACCATTGAAAGAAAACTAGACTTTATATGTATTTATTTTGATATTCATTAAGAAACACGACATAAAAAGCAAGGACTCATTTAATGAATCCTTGCTGTAAATCATCCTATTTTCGGACTATAACACTTAAATTGTTAATTTCAATGTTTTTATCTCATAAGGCTCAAAATGCAGAGAAAGATTAGAGCCTGCTGTTAATTCCTTCTCCGTTTCTTCAAGAAGATTACACTCCATACATGTGGAAAAATGCTGATCACTAGTAAATGTAACGTCTCCCCGCGCTCCCCCGTGCTCATGTATCCTTACGATTATTCCCGAATCATCCTCTGCCTGCTTTACCGCATCAATTGTTACGTTAGTGGCATCGGTAGACAGAAAGCTGTAATCGCTGGAACCTGCTGTTCCTTGGACAACATGGGCTGGTATATTTAAATCCATAGCTTCCTGAACAGTTTTTCCTTCATACCAGTCTCCTTTATGGGGAAATAAGCTGTAGGTGAACGTGTGCTTTCCTTGATCCTGGGTAGCATCAGGCTCTATAGCTGACTTAAGCAGCGTCAGTTTCATAATATGATCTTTAATATCATAACCGTACTTGCAGTCATTCAGAAGACTTACCCCATAATCTCTTTCCGAAAGGTCTGCCCATTGATGTCCAACTGTTTCAAACATTGCCATGTCCCAGCTCGTATTCCAATGTGTAGGACGCGTGACATTACCGTATTGGATATCATATGTGGCTTTTGTAGAACGCACTTTTACAGGAAAAGAAGCTTTCAGCAGCTGCTGATGTTCGTTCCAGTCTACAACGGTTTCAAAATCAATTCGTCTGGAATGATGATACACAACCATCTGCTGATGGATAGTAGAAGATTGGTAGGACCACTGCAGAGCAATAACGGCGCGTAACGGACCATTTTCCACCAACTCAATTTTATTCAGCTGATCTACTATATATCGTTTTTCTTTATAAAAAATATCAATATCCCAGGCATCGAAATGCAGCGGTTTGTCTTCAAAAACTTCCAGAATATTTGCGTTATCGGCAATGATTTCACGTTTGTTGTCTTTATCGAATATACTGCGGATTTGACCGTAATCGTTGAATTGAATTCGGTAAAATAGTGTTTCCCACGTGCTTCCATCCAAATGAGTTAACGGTTCTTCAGACTTGGAAGATTGGCCGGATGGATAGATTACTTTATAACCAAGAGATGGTACTTCCGGTACATGCACGATATCTGTTTCATCTTGACTCGTTTGAAGTTTCAGCTCCCGTCCAGTTTGATCCTGCCATCCCGTTACGGAACCAGGCAATGCTGCAAGCACATCTCTTGAATGAGAACTGGAATTAAATACAGTAAAGCCTTCTGTATGATTATTTTGATCCATTAGTGCTTCTGCTGCCTGCTTCTCGTTTTCTTTCACTAAAGCAAATGCTTCTTGATATTCTGCAGCACTGTCTGCATATACTTCTTTAATAGAGGAACCAGGAATAATATCATGGAATTGATTACGAAGAATGATCTTCCATCCCTGTTGAAAGTTCTTCTGGCGATCGGATGACCAATTCCCATCCTTCAAATAAACCAGCGTATCCAGCCATTCAGCCTGACGGTATCGAAGCTCTGCCTGCCGATTCATTTTTTTATTATGTGCCTGGCTCGTATACGTCCCCCGATGATATTCCAGATAAAGCTCTCCGTCCCAGGTATGAATATATTGCTCCGTTGTATTCATCCGTTCGTGCAGTCCGTCTAGATACTTATCCACTCTGCTTGTTTTGACGTTAGGCAGGCCGGGCATTTTATCGAACCGCCGGATTCTTTCCAGCATATCACGGTTCACCCCGCCTCCACCGTCGCCGTAACCATAGGCGAGCAGTAACTCATCATTAAATGAACGGTCCCGGTATTGATCCCAAATCCCCTGAATACTTGTCGCTGTGATTTCTCCGTTGTAGGTGTATTTTTTTGATCCATCCGGCGTAGTAATAAAGTGGGCCGTTATTTCCGTACCGTCTATTCCTCTCCATTTGAAACTGTCGTGCGGCATGCGATTATATTGATTCCAGCTGATCTTTGTCGTAATAAATGTATCTATTCCTGATTTTTTTAAAATCTGCGGCAGTGCCCACGAATATCCAAACACATCCGGCAGCCATAAGTAGCGACAGCGCTCCACTCCTAATTCTTTTTCCAGAAATCGCTGGCCGTACAATAACTGCCGGGTAAGGGATTCTCCGGACGGAATATTGCAGTCGGCTTCCAGCCACATCGCACCGCCCGCTTCCCAGCGGCCTTCGGCAATTCGTTTCTGCATCTGTTTGAACAGTTCAGGATAATCTTGTTTTATATATTCATACAGCTGAGGCTGTGTTTGTAGAAATTCATACTCCGGATACTGCTCCATGAGCTTTAACACCGTGGAAAACGACCGGCCGGCTTTTTCTCTCGTATGCTTTAACCGCCAGAGCCATGCAACGTCAATATGAGTATGTCCCACAGCCTGAACCGTCAATGGATGGGTTTCCTGCATGTTGTCAATATCCTGCTGCAGCTCGTCATTTGCACGTTGAATGGAAGTATAGAAGTCTTCACTCCCTGGATTTCTCCAGTCCAAATGCCTAAACGCACGATCCAATGCTTGAAGCAGCCGTTCCTTTTGTATATTTCGTTCATCTAATACGTTAATGGTCTCCAGCGCCGCTTCTGCTGTATAAAACAGATCGTCAGCTGCTTTATCCAGGCAGGCTGTGAATGCCATCTGCAGCCTGTGCTCTTGTATTTCCTGATTTCCTTTAAGCCCTTCCAGCCCGGACCAAAGACGAAATTCCAATACAAGAGGAATACCAATTAAATGCTTTGGGAAGAAAAACTCTTTGTGATTTCCATCTACAGCCTGTAAAGCTTCTCCGTTGATGTAAAGTAAAGATTCAAATCCAGAATTATGGCCGTGGCCTGTTTTTCCAAAATCAAATACACCGACTGGCGTATACTGCTCCCAGTCACTCGGAATAGTCAGATTCGTTTTTAACCATATATATCGGTCACGGCCTTCCCAACGGTCTCCCAGCTTCATTTCTTTGTTTCTTGTTCAGGCATGGACTGAATTATCTCCTCATTCGCCTCCTCTTCCACCGTATCGAAACTCTCTATCATTTGTATATTTTTATACCTGTAATCTTTTAATTCATTGATTCTCTGCGCAAGTTTTTCTTCTGTCCAGAACATTGATTTCATCCTCTCCATTTATCTAATTATTATCCTTTCACAGCGCCGCTTGTCAGAGCACCTACGATATAGCGCTGCAGCAGTACGAATAAAATAATGACGGGCACGATGGACATAATACTTCCGGCTGCTAATAAATGAGTCGTAATTTGAGTCTGAGTAGACTGAAGGTTAACCACACCAACAGATACCGGGTATAAAGAGGCGTCGTCTATAAGAATGAATGGAATAACAAATTGGGACCAGCTTTGTACGGCCACAATAATTACAACAGAAACAATACCGGGCATACATACTGGAAAAAGCACCTTCGTCAGCATCTGCCATCTACTGCAGCCATCTATAATAGCTGCTTCATCCATATCCTTAGGAATGGTATCCAGATAATTTTTTAAAAACCATGTAGTAAATGGCAGTACAACCGCTACATAAATGATGATGACCAGCCATAGCTGATTGATTAAGACCCAGCTGGCAAACAATCTATATATAGGGATGGTAATGACGACAGCTGATACCATCTGTGTCATTAAAATAGCCACCATAAAATGATTTTTTAATTTCATTTTATATCTCGACAAAGCAAAAGCTGCAGGAACCGCTATGATGAGGGTCAGTATAACGGTAGAAATGACTATTCGAAACGAATTCCATAAATATTGAAGCACCGGCGCTGTATCGAGCACTTCTACATAATTCTCGAAAGCGAAACTCGTCGGTATAATGCTGGGCGGAACTTGAAGCACTTCAAACCTTGTCTGAAGCGACAGCGAAAGCACCCATAACAGTGGAAATAAAAACCCCAGTACCACTAAAACAAAGCTTATATACAAACCGATTCTGGCCCATTTTGTTTTTTGTGTGTTTGTCATGATTCCACCGCACCCCTTTTTCCGAGTACTTTTAAATAAACCATGGTCATTCCTACATTGATGACAAGAAGTACAACAGCTGTAGCTGCGCCTTCTCCTAAATTGAACTCTCTAAAAATTGCGGTGTAAATACTTAATGCAATAACTTCCGTGCTGTTACCGGGGCCTCCTCCGGTTAACGCCATTACCATATCAAACGTATTAAATGTATCAATTGATATAATAATGAGGTTCACCAGAATAATTGGAGCAATGGCCGGCAGAATAACACTCTTCATCCGCTGCCAGGCGTTAGCCCCGTCTATAATGGCTGCTTCCAGTATATCTTTTGAAACCGTTTTCAATCCCGCATACATTAAAATCATACTGAACGCCGTTCCCCTCCAGATGTTGGCAAGCGTAACAGATAAGAGAGCCATGGTAGGATCGGATAAAAAGGAGATAGGACCAAGTCCTATAGTGCTTAAAGCATAATTTATGATACCGGCATCAGTTTCGTTATAAAGCATTCCCCAAATAACTCCAATGACAACGCCGGGAATGGCCCATGCCACCAGTACAGATGTGCGGACAATAACAGTGCCCCTTATTTTCATCTTTCTCCCTGTACAATCAGCAGCGCAACAATAAAACCCCGCCACCAATTGAAAGGTAACACTGAAGAAAACAAAAAAAGCAGTAGTCCCAATCATCGGCAGAAAACCAGGCAATGTAAATAGGCGAAGGTAAGACTCTAACGTGTAGTTATATCCGAGCTGAATCATATTTGTGTTCGTAAAACTTAAATGAATAATTTGAAAAATTGGGTATACGAAGACGGCAATCAGAACAATTAACAAAGGAATCAGCCATGGATAAGGAGTATCAAAAACTTTTGCTTACGCGTTACCATTTTTTCGTTTGTTGACGGTTTAACGTTTCTTCGTTCACACTCATTCTTCAGTCCTCTCCTCTCCAAACGTTACAATTTCCCATGCATCATCTACCGCCTGATCCGGCTCTTTGCTTCCTGAAATCACCTGGGAAATGGCAGTTTGGAGCTGGACGGATTATTTCATTGTATCTCGCAGCTCCGGGACGCACTTCCGCTTCTGTTTCCAATGAGGCTAAAAATTCATCGCTGAATGGACCTGCCTCGTAGTATTCAGAATCATATACAGATTCTCTTGCCGGCAGGGAACCTTGTATGGACGTGAATTCTCCCATGCCTTCTTCGCTGATGAACGAATCCACCAGAAAATCAAAAGCCGCTTCCTGTTTTTCCGGGTCCTCTGCAAATATTCCCCAGGTCCATCCGCCTGCGCTTGATACAGGATCATCTCCTTCATTTAAAACAGGCAGGGAAGATACTTCCAATTGTCAAAATCATCTCCTAAAATTTCTTGTATAGTAGGCCTGCCAGCTGCCTCCCAAAAACATTGCTGTGTTCCCGGCTGCCACTTCTCCATTTGCATCATTTTCAACACCGGCGCTTGCCATACGTTTTGCTACAGCACCTTCTTTCTGCGCCTGATCAAGCGTCTCGAATGTACGAATCATCGCTTCTCTGTTTTTCCCTTCTCCAAAAACAGGTCTGCCGTCATCATCCACCAGCTCTCCACCCTGGGCCCAAAAAATGGGCCATAACGAAGTAACAGATGTTCCTTCCCCAATACCAACCGGAAGTACAAGGCCCTGGTACCCCTGCGTCTGAATATCATTAGATACTTCGATTACTTCCTCCCATGTGGCAGGGGCTCCTCAATAACTTCTGCATCATAATAAAGCATTCTTGTATCTGTGCTCATATATAAACCATAAATCTTGCCGTCGTCACCACGAATAACTTCCTCAGCAAACGCAGGAAGTCGTCTGGATCTATCCCACGTTCCTCCATCATGTCATCCAACGGCTGAAGATAATCCATATAGCGCTCAAGCATATAACCATCAATAGCGGCCATATGCGGTGCCCGTCCCGTGTTCGCCTGTTCGAGGAGCCTGGCCATCGCTTCATCCGTATTACTTGATTGAAGACTAATTTGTATGTCCATATCTGGATGCGTATTATTAAACTCTTCTATCTGACCGGAAATATATTCTCCGGTTGCTGCAGATGGTGCTTCCGGTGAATAACCGGCCGTTGTAGACCAGGTCAATGTACTTTGTTCTTCTGCATCAGAATTACCAATGCTGCAGCCGGCTACTCCTACTAATAGAAAAAAAGAAAGTCCTAAAGGCATTGTTTTTTTTCATGTGTTCCGCCTCCCACTTAACATATTGCATCATCCTTACTTTTTAAAATGATTTTAATATGTTTCCAAAAAGGAAGGTCTGCACTTATTTACTCAATGCAGAACCCGTTTTATCATTAAAGCAGACGCTCCCACTGCTTCTGCTTCCCGTTCAAATGAAGAAGGAATGAACGTTACAGCGTCAGCCATTTCAGCATATATACAACCTTTAATTACTTCCTGTGCTTTCGTGGAAAAGTCCGGTAATGCAGAAATTAACCTCCCTCCAATTACTACAAGCTCTGGATTTAGGAAATTTACTTTGTCTGCAACAGCCTGACCGACATCTTCAATGCTTTCATTTATAATTCGTACTGCTAATGCATCACCTTTACCATATTCCTGCAGGAGATCTTCGATCGTTTCTATATCTTTGGGCAGTGATGTTTCCAACCCTTGATGTATTTTTGCTTTTGTCTCTTCTATGATAGGCAGTATAGAATATAAAGGCTTTCCTGATATATTATCTTTCTGCCATGACCGTTGACCGTTGAATCCTACTTCTCCTGCTAAATGCGTTGAACCGCGAATAAGACGACCGTTTATCATATAGCTGCTTCCAATTCCAAAATCAATCATGAAATAAAGTACATAGTCGATTTTCTCGCTCTTCCATAATGCCACTCCCCTAAAAGCATGCAGTTTGCATCCTTTCCAAGCTTACAGTCGTTTGAAATTGCTCCTCAAAAATAGATACTACATTTACATTTGTCCATAAGGGAAGGTGCGGCGGTGAAAGAATAATACCTTCTTCTGCATTGATTGGTCCCGGTGAGCTTATTCCAAGTCCAATCATATTAGAAAATGAAAAATCTGGAGCTTCAATCACCTTTTTAATCTGTTTAATGACTCTTTCTAAAACAGTGTCAGCTTCTTCAGACAATGAAAACGTATTTTCTCCCTGGTATACTATCTCCCCTTTAACGTAGTAATGACGAAAATTACTTCCTCAACGGATATACTTACACCAACTAAATAATGCCATTCGTCATCCAATGTATACAGTGTAGGCTTACGCCCTCCATTGGAAACGGCCTGCCCGGCCTCCTGCAAAAGCCGGGCTTTTTCAAGGTCGATTAAAATATTTCCTATTGAAGCAACCGTCAGACCTGTTTCTTTTGCCATTTCCTGCTGTGTCATCGGCATTTCATTTTGATGCAGCAGTTCAAAAATTCTAATTCGATTCGCTGTTTTCATCATATTTGCGTTAGTTATCGTCACGGCTTCCACCTATTCTTAAAATTGTTTTAATAAGTACATTAATGATAGCGCTTACAATTAGTTAAGTCAACATGCTATTAACATTTTTATTATATATATTATTTAGAATGCACTTTCCTCAGGATAAAGTGAGAGAAAAAGTAAATAATATATCCTATCGCTAAAATGAGAAACGAAGAAGAATATATTATTTCGGTGGTGACTATTTTATATATAGCATCAAATAACAAGGCAGCAAATAGATACAAGACGACAATATCCACCGCTTTTCTCCCTCTTGCGTTTTCTTTCTCTGAATGACCATTATCCTCAAAGAAAATAGACGCCCCTTTCATACATCAACTCTCCTATCTTTTTAAATACTTATTTAAAATCGGACATAATTATTTTAATCTATCAATATAGTTTTTCCCCTCTAATAAAGACAAGCCTAATTTATCTCTAGCCATTTTGATCGCTTTAATCTCTTCCCCTTGATCAATCATACTGCGCAGTTCATTCTCAATTAGGGCTTCAGAATTCTCTGGCGTTCCATCCCCTCTATCTAGTACAATCTGCATCTGCTTTATACGCTTCTCTAACCTATTTATACGAGTTAATAAGTACATTACTACAAAAATAAACACTCATAATAAAATTTTCCATGGAATATTCTCCTTTATTTTATAAAAGCTGTTCTATCAAATTTGGAATTTATTGTATTATTTGCTAGTATAACGATAAAGGCAGGGGGAGTAAAGTGAGGAAGGCAGATGAAAAAACAAAAAAAGATGATGTAGATTTTTCCTGGCCTATTGCTGAAATCACTCTACATGTTATAGCACTGCTCCGAAAAACAATTAAAGCTTTCTTTCATTTTTAAAAGATTGGATGCTTTTTGAATGCTTCTGCAGCTTGTGATAAAGAATTATTTTATGTTGTGCTTAACCTCCTATCAAAAAATAAAGCCGGTTCTTCCTGTGTGCTCGAGGAACCGGCTTTTGCTTTTTTTTATTTAAAAAGAATATTCAAAATCACGGATAATATCCTGAAATTGATCCTGCACTATCTGTTCGGTTTTTTTGTCGTAGTACTCCCTGTAATTCACTTTTTGGCTGTTGGATGTTTTTTCCCTTGGCAGGTCAATGGCAGAAAGACCAAGCTTTCTACCTGCATGTGAAAGATCCTCTTCCATGTGCTCGAATCGTATATAAAAATCACATGCCTTTTCCTGATTTATGTAAACAAATGGGTGTAGAAGATGTTCCATTCTTTTAAACCCGGTCGGCAGTGAATCTTCTTCGGTAATCATCTTTACAAAATAAGAAAACGAATATCCCGTTTTTCCGACCTTCCGGCCCGGCCGCTCATGATCCAGCGGTAGTCAGAAGCTACCAGATCCCACGGGTTCCGTATGTTTTACTGCTTTATAGGATTCCTGCCATTGCTTTTCCCCAATCAGCTGCTTCACTTCTCCGGCGGGCTGATGCTGCAGCAGAGGCCTCCGCTTCCAGTTTTCCGAAGAAACATTTTCGCTCCTGTATCTACAAGCTTCTGCGTGCTTCCTATATCAATATGACGCCCCCATTTTGTAAAAAAATGACCCTTTTTACGTTCTGAAAACCATACTTGCGGATATCTTTTGCTGTTGCATAGGCTGTCATCTGCTCGTGCGCGTTTTTTATTAAAGCAATTTCCGTCGAAGTTCCCCCGGTTTTATAGCTTTTTAAATAAACGAAACGAAGTGGATGGCTGATAATCGTCATTGTATTCCTCCTATATTTCTTTCTCCCCTGCTAACTTATCATATTTGAAAGGATAACATTACCGCTGAGAAATATTTGCTGCGTTCCAATGTAATAAAATTACGCCCGCAAACGTAAACGCAATTGCGACAGGGATAATATATTCTCCACTATCGTTAAATCCTGCCCATATAGTCAAACAGGTTCGTATCAGAGCTGCTCCTAATAATAGAGCTGATACGATCTTTCTCATTTATAAATAATAGTTGTTTTTTATATCATTAAATGATATAATATTTAATAACATATCATTTAATGATATAGGAGGTGTATTTTTGGGTAGAAAAGACAGCATTTCTTCCGGTGATTTAACGGACACGCATTATTATATTCTGCTGTCACTAATGACACCTATGCACGGCTACGCTGTGATGCAGAAGGTGGAAGATCTGACAGAGGGACACGTAGTAATGGCCCTGGATCTGTCTACACAATGATTCAAAATTATTAAAAGCCGGGTATATTAAGCCAAGTGAACAAGCGGCGGAACAAAGAAAAAGCTATGTTATTACTAATCAGGGCATAGATATTTTTCAAAAGGAACTCAAACGCAGAAAAAAGATGTAGAACACGGAGAAAACGCGTTACACATGAAAGGAGAGGAACTCTCTTGAAAAGAACGAAGTATATGACAAGCAGCGGCTTAGCATTTAGTGAAGGCTATGACATGAAAAGACTGGCAAAGAAATCAGCGAAAGGCTGGCACCTTCAAAAATTGGCTTTCTAGGCTACACCTTGGAACGCAATGAGCCTATGGCTGTTGAGTATGAGCTTGACTATAACTAACAGCCGGATGCTGATTACTTTCAACTCTTCCAGGACGCCGGCTGGAAACATATCTGTTCCGGCGGAGCCATGCATATTTTCAGAGCACCGGAAGGCACCGCAAAAATCTACAGTAGAAAGCGGACAAACAGGACGTTTACAGAGAAGAGCAGAAAAAGTTTAAAACCTATTCGGTTTTCTGCCTTATTATCTTTGCTGTTCTGGCTGCATCCCTTTGGGCAGTGGAATACTCTCTATCCTGATTTAACTACTCTCACCGTATCAACTACATGTCTTCTTCTTATTTGGACTTTTCCAACTGTTTTAGTACATTTCCGTATATAGGTTACACCTATAAAGTGTATCGACTTAATAAATAATTATTTATCACTAAAAATATAAACCCTTCAACCCAAATGGTATTTCTGGATTGAAGGGTTTATTTCTATGCATTATTGTGCACGTGATATCCCATCCTATGTACTTTATGATTTACATTTATTTCATGAGGCATGTTTGTGGTTACATAAAGGGTTAATTATGGGAAGAACCAAGCTTTTTTTTGATGCGTTTTATGTTGATATAGCGCCAGAGAAAGCACCAGAGTATCAGAAAAATAGAAATTCCTATGAATGGCCAGGGCAGGGCATCCACTAACACGATCGCTGTTATGTTAAATAGTAAAAAAGAGAATGGAAAAGCCGATGGCTATATTAGATACAATACGCTCTGCTTTTATGGATGGTTTAAGATCTTTTTTGATGAAGTCCTTTTTTCTCTCTCCATTTTTTCCCCGTAAATTTAACAGCAGGGTCCACTACGATAAAAATGGCAGCAAGATATAGAATTCCTCCCAAATAGAAATAAAATGAGACATAAAAGCACCGGCAAAAGCTCCTACCAGACCAGAAACTGCACCGAGATAGCGGTCGATCTTAGGAGTGAAATATGGAGATTTTATATAGGATTTAATCGATGTCCAGTACTCTGTCATGGTATCTCTCCTTTTTTTTCGTCCTGCATGAGGTACTCTATTTCCTTAACCAGGCAGGTATAATGTTTACGCGGGTAGAAAAAGGTCAATAGTACTTATAGCAGTGAAATGACGTTTTTCATTTTTACATGGGTTCATGTATTAAAAATAAACCATTCATCAACTAAAAAGGAGTTTTTTTATGTCCCAGACGGCATTATCCAAATACATCAGCAATTATGAAGGGGAAGTAAAACAGCTAATTTACTGGAAAGGTATTTAAAAGAAATTTTTTCCGGATGACTCTCTGAAGAGTGAACAAACAGTGTACTCGTTAATACGCATAAAGAATCTACCGTTGATGCATTTATGTATGACACAATGACCGATCAGTTTGCGATTAATAACATTGAAGAAAAAGATAATGAAGTGACAGTATTTATCACTGCAGCCATAACTGCCAGAACAACCGGAAAGATTATTGAAGAGCTGAATACAGATGATAAAAAGAAGAAGCGGAAAAGGCAGGGACATTCGTTTACGATCACAATGTGCCGCTGAGTATTGAGCTGGTATTTGACCCGGCTGTCTATTTAGAGCACCATAATCTTCCACCTGCTCTTACCTCCCACAGGAATATCCAGTTAAACCATGGGGAAGATATTAAAATTGATGAGGAAAAAATAAGATCAACACCAATCGAATGGGAAAACCAATAAATCCTTATAAGAATTTATTCAAAAAACTATTTCCAATTTAAACTAATATTCAAGTAAATAGAAGGAGCCGTCATTGTGACGGCTCTTGTGTTGTTTATTCATTTAATGCTGTTTCTAAGTTTGTTATATTTTCCTGCATTATACTGAAATAGTCTTCATCCTGCTCGTCTTCCATTACTGATTCCATATTATGAATGGTTAGAGCCTCAGCATTTGTTTCATCCTGTACTACTTCTGCCACTTTCGTGGAAATGTTCTGCTCGAGCATCACATGGTTCAGGTCGTTGTCTTCTGCGAGTTTTATTATATACTGCAGCTGACGCTGGACGGCTCTTGATTAGGAGAAATGCCCGTAATCCCAATCTGCTCGATGCCATACCGTTGATTCCAGTATCCATAGCCGGAGTGGGATACTAGAAATTGACGCTTGTCGCTTCTTCACTCAACGTAGTAAATTGTTTATCCAGGTCTTCCAATTTATTAGTGACCTCCTCCAGGTTAGCCGCGAACGCTTCTTCGTGCTCCGGCATCAATGCGGAGAATTCTTCTGTTATTTTCTCCGCCCCTTCCAGCGCAAGCAGCGGATCCAGCCAGACATGCGGGTCCACGTCCCCATGGTCGTCAATTACAATCTCTACAGAGGCTGATTGAACCAAAGGCTCTTCGTTATCATCAAATAGAACGGCCTTTATCTGCTGACCATTCACGGCCGCTTCACCAGTGTAATCATTCCCTTCACTGTCCGGTACAGTACGCCATTCATCATCTTCATAATTTCTTGTATACCAATGCCAATGACCTTCTTCTTCCGATTCGGCGGTTAAAATGACGTCGTCACCTGTATGGTAATGATCGGCGGTGCCTTCCATGTTCACCTCTTCAGGTACATCGTAAGAAGCGTCTACAGCTTCTCCCTCCTCTGCGGCATTGGAGCTGGAAGCTTGGGACCCTCCCTGCATGGTCATATCTTCACTTACTTCAATCATTTCCACGCCGTCGGCTGTTTCTTCCACCGAGTCCGCAAATCCGTCAATTCCTGCACCGTTATAAATAAAAGCATCAGAATCTGAGATATCGATCATTGTCTGCGCGTAGCGTAGGTTCATAGCTGTGGGCATCAGAGCCCGGAGGAACAATATTTTCCACTTCTACGTATTCGCCCCCTATTTCAGATGCCAGTGACTCCCAGGCAAACAACGTCGTGTATACCTGCAGCGGCTGATCTTCATCAGAAGCCCCTTCATTTTCTGTTTCATTTCCGCAGGCACCCGCAATTAACAATGTAGAGAGCGCAGTAGAAAAAAGTATTTTTTTTCTCATGTTATAAACACCTTTCGTTTGGTTCATTTATAATAATCCGGTGATTAGTCAGATAAAAAAAGCGATACAGAATCGTATCGCTTTATGGTGCGACGTACATTTTAGTGGGCAGTCATTTCATGAGCAATTTCGTCTTCATTCATGTTAGAAGGGTAGTACGTAGGCCAGTTTTCTACTTCATCCAGCAGTGCCTCGCGGTCATCTCCCCAGTAGAGATGGAAATGATGAGCATCAGTAGGAATCACATCGTGATCACTGAACTGGATATACTGCGGCATCCCTCAGCTTCTCCATCTAATTTATACACGTAGCGCACACCTCTATTACCGGCTTCATATTCCAGAATTTCATACCCGTCGGATACGTAAGTTCCCGTATGTTCTTCTCCATTTTCAAAAAAAGTGGCCTGACTGCCGTCAAAGATAATACGTTCTACATTGGTTTCATAGCCTTCCTCATAATACTCTTTATATTCTTCTGCAGTCATTTCATCGTCTTCTTCTGCTTTATGTTCAAACACCTCGTCCAGATCTCCATCCTGAAGATAAGGATATACAGACTGCCAGTCTCCTTCCCAATCGGTCAATTCACGATCTTCTACTTCTTCATCTTCAAAATAACCATCGTATATTCTTTGTTCATCTTCACTTAAATCATGATTATGGCCTTCTTCGCCTTCGTGATCGTCGATTACAATTTCGACAGGAGCTGATTGGGCATGCGGTTCATGATCCTCATCATAAATAACAGCTTTTACTTCCTGGCCGTTGTTCTCTGCTTCCCCAGTGTATTCAGCACTTTCCTGACCGGCAATCGGCTCCCACTCTTCGCTGTCCGCAGCTTTTTCATACCAGTGCCAATGATCTGAATCGATATCCTCCTCCAGTTCAGCCGTTAAGGTAACTTCATCCCCTGTATGATAATGATCTGCCAGACCTTGGACTGCTACATCCTCCGGCGCATCAATTTCTCCATTATGTTCTTCTTCGTTTTGATCTTCTCCCTCTTCACTGCTCTGTTCCTCTTGTTCTGCTGCCTCTTCCTCACCGGAGCCCTGATTCTGTACTTCTCCGGATTCTTCTGATCCGCATGCAGCCAGCATAGCGCTGACAGCAGCAATGCTTGTTAATGTAACTAATGATTTTCTCATGACGCCCTCCTCAAATCGTAATTGTTCTTATTTACATTCCAAAGTGTATACCAGGAATTTGGATATGTAAACAATTACTTTTTGAAAAAGTTAAAAACGTCGGTTTTTTTTCAAATCTCCAAAGCCATAAAATATAGAAAAAAGCCTTTAGAATCAGTCTTCTAAAGGCCGGCGTTCTATTATAGAAATTGGCTGATTATAACGTATACTATGGTAAAAAAAGTAGATACACTAAAATGTTTCGTATCACTTACTGCCCCCGGCTGTATAATAACAAATCCTCTTCCTTCAAATTTCATCTGAATGGATTCACCGCTGCCTCTTCCAAGAAAGGTACGATAGTTTATGTCTGTATGAAATTCAGGCTTCACATCACCGGACCAGGCGACCGTAGCCGCGGGATCGGTAAATACCGGCTCACCTGCATAAACCGGCAGCGTCAGCGGCTCGAAGTATGTAGTAATTACCACTTTTCCCTGGCCGTGAAGGGTTATATTAAACAGTCCACCAGACATCACGCCCGCTGCTTTTTTCATCATTTCAATATTCCATTCTACAGACGGTTCAAAAGCGAGAAGGTCTTCCCCTTTTACGGTCAGCCGCTGGCCGTCTAAATCAAGAATGGTAATACGCTTTCCATGATCCGCTAAAAATAAGCGGCCCCGGCCGGAGGCCTTCATGAGATCCTGGCCTTCCGCCGTAAATGTCTTTTTGAAAGCCCGCTCCATCCCATGCTCCAGCGCCCGTTCCCGCTCAAATGCTATATTTCCGGTATACCCGGCCATTGCTCCAATTTTAGCCCAGACCTCACCTGCCAGATCCACCTCCAGTATTCGTTCCGACTGCAGTCCGAAAACCTCCCGCGGCCTCGCTTTAGGTCCTGTTTTGTTTATAAATTCATTTATCGAATAGCTGTTCATATGCCTGCTCCTTTGAATAATTTAAATTGCTCATCCACGCTGCTTCTTCAAGAGCGCTTTAAAGCTTATGTATTTATGATGTCTGGACTGTCTACCGCTGCACTTTCACCTCCATATTGTACTTTTTCACTGGATCCAATACCTATAATATCGAAAATTCTTTCTTCTCTGCACTTCTTACAAATTACCATATTTTACAATATAAATCCAAAAAAATTCTAAAACACTAAATATGTGCTTTAGAATCAGGCTGGTTAATACGTATCTTTTATCGGAGATATGTATAGCTGATAAACATAGTTATTGTGCTGATACATTTCTCTTCTTCACTACCGGGTTTCCTTGAGCATCTTCTATTTTAAAGAGGATGGTTTACCGGCCATTCAGTTTCTTATGTCAGCTGTAAACAGATTTTCTTTTTTTTCTTTGAATTATCAGTAATACCAGTAAAATAAGAGATACCAAAGCTAAAATGGAACGATATATAATAGAAAAAACTCGGCTGCTAAATGAGGCGCTGGTTCTTCTTCAGGCTCTTCTTGAAGAGGAGGCAATTCTAATAAATCTGCTGTCGGTAACGCATAAACGTTGTTGTCCTGGCTCCCTGTCAGCAGCGTGTCGTTTATAAGAACTGGACCTGAAGGTGCAAGCGTGCCGCCAAGTTCTTTTGCTGCCAGTTCCGTACCGTTTTCCGTATCCAATGCATGCACAAATCCAGCCGCATTTGTAAAATAAACGATCCCATCTTTAGCTACAGGAGGTGCTTTAATAGCAGCATTGTTGAACTCCCATTCTTTTTCTCCGGACTTTAGATCAAACGCATAAAAACTTTCAGTAAAAGGGCTTCCCACGAAAACACGGTCTTCATAAATCATGGGCGCCCCCGATTTATTATTTTTCACCGTATCTCCTGGGCCGATACTCGTTTCCCATACTATGTCTCCTGTATCGGTGTCCATCGCGTAAAGAACATGGTGAGGTCCGCCTGCGTTTACAGTAAAAAGATTCCCTGAAATGACAGCCTGAAATTTCTTCAGATACGCCTGCCACAGTCCTTGTTCCCGTAAACTTCATAGTATGGCACTTCCCTCGAATTAGAGACTGCACTGGTTACTACCAGGCCGTCTGCTGTAACAGGAGGCGCATCATCCAATCCGGCATAAACCGTATCAAATTCTGTCTGCCAGGATATTGAATCATCAGCCAGATCGTATGCGGTAAAAGTATAAGGCTGTGGAGCGCCGCCGCCAACAAAAAGCTGCTCCCCTGAAATAACAGGAGAGGACATACTTACAATATGCCCTATCTTTTCCTGATGAACGGCATTTCCGGTCTCCGCATCAAGCTTATATAAATACTGGTCTCCGTCGCTGCATATACATGGCCTTTAAAGTAAGCCGGAGTTGGCATAACCTGGCCCGGCGTTTTATATTCCCACAAAGTCTCCCCTGTGTCTGCATTTAGAGCGAGCACTCCATTATCACCCCGGCCTCTAAGCTCCGGCTCCTGAAAAAAACGATTACCAAAACCAACATACAGCACGTTTTCATGAAAAATCATTTCGGAATGAACCCAATTAGGCGCCTGCGCTTCCCATATCCGCTCTCCGCTTGTTATATCAAAGGCCAACAGCTCGCCAGATTCATGATTTCCGACAAATAACCGTTCCCGACAACGACCGGTGTGGCTCTTACTTCATTATCAGTAAGGAAGGAAGTCATATCCAGCGGCTCACCATTGGCATCATTAAAAAACGGATTGTTCGTTTCATTCATTCGGTACTGCGTCCATTCTTCCGGACCAAACGCATAGGCAGAAGAAACCCAAAGCGTTGATACCGAAAGAAAAATCAAAAACGTGACTACTATTTTTAACAACTTCTCATCACCTTTAAAAACATATTTCTTTAAGTATAGCAGTTCTCCTTTCTTAATATGCAGCCAATCACATAAGGAAATATTCTTTATCTATCTATCCACTGGTAGATGTGGTCCTCAGTTCCTGCTCGGTTTCTCCTCCATTAGGGGGATGCTCTGCGTCTGCCATAGGCTTGACGATATACTCGTTTTCCGGTCCAGGCACTACCTGCGTGAAATCAATATTCGGCTCGGATATGATCATTTCATCTCCTGCTTTTTCTACTTCGAAAGTGGCCACCCCTCCCGTATCTGTATATTTCTGATCCTGACCTGTATAAAAGTTACCGAGAGAATAATAAACAAGTGTCTGATTTCCTTTTTTTCCTTTTACCGATTCTATCGGCTGCAGCACATGGGGATGATGACCGATCACTACATCTACCTCTTCATCGGCTAGAAAAGCAGCCATTTCCTTCTGTTCCTCATTGGGCAGCCTTTCGTATTCGGTCCCCCAATGCATATTTACCATCAGAACATCCACTTTGTCTTTTAAATCCCTGACCTCTTCTTGTATCACCTCCTGATCAATCACCTGTACGGCATATTCATGGCCGTCGGTATGGTATAACCGTTCAATCCATAAGTATAAGAAAGCATGCCTACGTCAATTTCATCTATCGATACAATTCTCGGTGACGCTGCGTCTTCCTCGTCTTTATACACACCCACATAGTCCATTCCGATTTCTTCGTAATAGCTGACTGCGTTATGTATCGCTTCCATTCCCCGGTCCAACGTATGATTGTTGGCACCAGAAACCATATCTACTCCGGCATCCTGCAGCGCATCAACAATGGCAAAGGGACTGTTAAAGGAAGGATATGCCGATAAGCCAAGATCTTCTCCACCAGGAATGGATTCCTGATTTACTATGGTAAAATCCGGTTCCTCCAGCAGCGGAGTTACGTTTTCTAGCGCTGGTGCAAAATCATATTCGCCATTTTCTTCCATTCTTTTATAAACCCTGCCATGAAGCAGAACATCTCCTGCTGCTCCAATCGTTATCGACGTGTCTTCAGTTTCTGTCTGTACGTTTTCTTCTTGATCATTTCCTGTCTGCTGCTCGTTTTGTACTTCTTCAGTCACACAGCCTGTAAGCAAAATAACAATACTCATATACCCTATAGTAACGGCACGCATTGCATCCTCCTTAAAAACCATCATTTATATGATTAATATATCATAATATTTCTAATAATTTGAAATAAAATAGGTAAATATACTAATTTGAAAACAAAAAAATCCCGCTATGCCCATGCATAGCGGTTTTTTGTTTTATATAATCTGCTGCGTATTGATAAATTGAAGGGAGACCTGCTTGATTTGATGGTGATCCGTGTCCAGTATTTCCCACCGTTTTCCATCTTGTTCCACCACTTTATCGGCTCCAGCGGTACATTTCATTTGGAGCCAGCCTCCAATAGTGTCGATCTCCTCTTCATTTGAAAAGGTAATACTCAGTTGTTTCTCAATATCATCGAGCAGAGTCCGGCCGTTAATGTGATACAGACCTTCTTCTACTTTTTGAATATCAGAAACTTCTTCCGTATCAAATTCGTCTCGTATTTCGCCGACAATTTCTTCCAATATATCTTCCATAGTAACCAGACCGGCTGTCCCTCCATACTCATCAAGAAGCAGGGCCATGTGCACCCTTTCTTTTTTCATATGAACAAGCACATCCTGAATGGCGGCATGCTCCGGCATTACTGGAAGGCTCTGCATGTAGTCTCTTAATACAATACGACGGCCTGCCACATAGTCGATTAGTATTTTCTTTACGTTTACAAAACCAATTACGTTATCTTTGTCGCCGTCTTCTGTGACCGGATAACGAGTATGCTCGTGTTCATGAAAAACTTCCAGCATCTCTTCCTGATTCATATCAACCCGAAGTGTATTCATATCTGTTCGGGGAATCATGATATCCCGGGCGGCCCGTTCATCAAACGCAAAAATATTTTCCATATACTGCAGTTCCGTTTTATTAATTTCACCACTCTGGAAGCTCTGGGTCATAATAATCTTCAGTTCTTCCTCCGAGTGTGCCTGTTCGTGTCCGGCTGGTTCTACACCAAACATGCGCAGAAACAGACGTGCTGATCCATTCAATGTCCAGATAAATGGAAACATCAGTTTACCGAACCAGTACAGCGGCGGAGCAAGAAGCAGGGTCATTTTCTCTGCATATTGAATAGCCAGAGTTTTGGGCGCTAATTCACCAATTACCACGTGCAGAAAAGTCACGACCGAAAAGGCGATAACAAAGGAAATAATGGTAGCAAGAGCCTGGGCCGTTCCTAAGCTGTCAAATAAAGGATAAAGCAGGCGTTCTACAGTCGGCTTTCCAAGCCACCCGAGTCCGAGTGCCGTCACGGTAATGCCAAGCTGGCAGGCAGATAAATAATAGTCCAGCTTTTCAGCCACTTTCTTTGCCTTGTCCGCTTTTTTATTCCCTTCAGCAATCAGCTGATCCAGACGTGACATACGTACTTTAACAACGGCGAATTCCGATCCTACAAAAAACGCAGTTAACCCTATCAATACAACAACCAATAATAAATTCGTAATCAATATAATATCCAAATAGTCCCTTTAAAAGGGATTCACCTCCGTATTTTTTCCATCGGTTCCGTCCCGATGTGATGAATCTGTTTATCTCCGATGCAGGAGCCAGCCTCTTTTTATGGAAAAAGAGAAAACACACACTTTTCGAACACAGTGTTATTCGATGGTATGTTACATGTCAGCCAATCCCTGCCTTTTCATAAAGTAGATTAAATATACCACACCTTTATGAAAAAGAAAGGAAAAAGATTGTAAATGTTTCATGACACACGTTCATTTAATCCTCAATAGGCATTAAAAACCTGGGCCGGGCCACCAGAACATCACAATCGGCTCTGCGTACGATGCCTTCAGAGACAACTTCCCAGCCGCAGTCCCTTTTCTCTACCAGCTCCTACAGCTCCTGCTATAATAAGATCCGACTGAAAGCGCACGGCTGTTTCTTTTGGAATCGTATGCTTGGGAGAGCCGTATTCGAGTGTAATCGTCATATCGCTGTTTCCTTTTTCGGCAGCCAGTTCTCTATACTTCTCGAGCAGCAGTTCTCCATTTTTAAATATACATCCTGAATATCCTCTTGAAGCTGTTCAAGAGAATGAACTAATGGCGTATGGAGTACGTGTACAGCTGTAACATCGGCTTTTTGTGATTCAGCCAGATCCAGACGGCCGTAAATGCATTCACAGCCATAGATGATTCATCAATACATATAAGAATCCGCTGATAGTTCTCCAAAGGATTCCTGTTCCGCACTACCAGCACATCACATTCTGCGTGGTGTGCCATACCGGAAGATACGCTTCCTAGGACGTACCGCTCTATCGGGCCAAGTCCCGATGAGCCGGTTATAACTAAATCAATACTGTAGAGTGGAAGAACGTCCTCCGCCATTTTCTTCTGGGGGAAAGGATCTCGTTTTATAATTGTTTCCACATGGGTAAGACCCGCTTGTTCTGCCTGCTTTTTACTTTCTTTTAAAATATTCAGCCCGTTTTCTACAGCGGCCTGTTTAATTTCATCACGGTATACCGGCACCCTGCTGTACTCTCTGCTTTCCACTACGTGACAAATGAACAAACGGCTGCTGTGCTGTAAGGCTAGATAAATTCCACGTTTTAATGCAAGCTCCGCATGCTCCGAACCATCTGTTGCGACTAAAATACGTTTATATCTTTCCATCCATAACACCAGCTTTAGTCGTATTTGTTCCATCTATTATAATAAGAATACTGATTTCACAATGTGATATGTCTCACAGTACCCACACATTTTCTCAGCATTCAGCATAAAGAAAGCCTTGAAGTTTCCCTTCAAGGCTTTTCGTTATACGTTTATTCAATTCCCAGGGTTTTTTTGTATCCTTCCAGATACGTTTTTTCAGATGGTGACGCCTGCTCAAATCCACTCATTGCGCGGTGCCATAATGGATATATCGGTGCCGGCCGGGCTGCTGCCTCTATTTTTTCTGTTTCTTCTTTAGTAAGAACAATATCAAATGAAGCGATATTTTCACGCAGCTGTTTTTCATTTCGCGCAGCTATAACCACCGGGCCGACATTCGGCCGATCCTTTACCCAGGAAAGCGCAGCCTGAGGAACGCTGACGCCGTGGTTGTCGGCTGCTTCCTGAAGGGTATCAATCACATCATACAGCCGCTCTTTATCCATGACCCATGGCTCCGGCCAGCCTTCACCCTGTCTTGTGTCTTTAGGAGCCTGCTTATGGCGGCTGATTTTTCCGTTAAGAAGGCCTTCACCCAGCGGACTCCAGATCATCGACCCCACACCCAGCTCACTGCCGGCCGGAAGCAGTTCATACTCAGCTTCCCGTGCTTCCGGGCTGTAGTAAATCTGCTGGCATATCGGCGGAACCAATCCTGCCTGTTCGGCATAAGTTACCGTTTTGGCTAAAGCCCAGCCGCTGTAATTGGATACACCCCAGTATCTGATTTTTCCGGACTTCACCAGATCCGTCATCGCCTGAACCGTCTCTTCAACAGGTGTCTGACCGTCCCAGAGAATGGACAAAATAAAGATCCAGATAATCCGTGCCGAGCCGCTCCAGTGATTGATCAATTGACATTTCCAGATTTATTCTTGATGCACCGCGGGCATTTGGGTTGCCTTCAAAAGGAAAGCCCGTTTTTGAAGTGAGTAGCACTTTTTCCCGGCGTCCTTTAATTGCAGCGCCGAGCACTCTTTCCGCATCTCCTTGAGAATAAAGGTTTGCAGTATCGAACGCATTGATCCCTGCTTCCAGAGCAATATCCACCATTCGTCTAGCTTCTTCTTCTTTAATATTTCCGGTAGCTTCAAAACCATTTGTACCGCTGAAAGGAACGGTCCCTAGTATATACTTCGCCATACGCAGACCTGAATTTCCTAATGTAATATATTCCATCATATCTCTCCTTGGATTTGTTTCTTATTTTTCGTGGGAAATAACAATTTTCCCAAAGAAATTCTGGCTTTTTAAATGTTCATACGCGTCTCTTGCTTTTTCGAATGGATATACTGTATCTACAATAGGAGTCAATTTATGGGCGGTTATCGCTTTATTCATGGTTTCAAACATATCGCGGTTTCCTACCATAATCGTTCTTGTGCTTGCTTTGCCGAATAAATCATAGTAATTAATCGCTTCGCCTGTTCTGGTAAGAACCCCTATCAGCGCCAGCTCTTCTCCTGGAGCCACCGCCTGGATCGACTGTGGAAAGCTGGCAGGTCCCACTACTTCGACAACACGGTTTACTCCGCCGGGAAGAAGTTCTTTTACTTTTTTTCCCCATTCAGGCGTATCGGTATAGTTAATAATCTGATCCGATCCCATCTCTTGAAGCTTTTCTGCTTTCCAGCCGCTCGATGTAGTGGAAATAACATGCAGTCCCAGTGCCTTTGCAAACTGCACAGCAAAAACAGAAACACCGCCGGTGCCAAGCGTTAATACCGAATCACCGGCTTCCAGTGGAGACGGACCGTGAAGGGCGTTCCAGGCAGTTACTGCAGCACATGGAAGCGCCGCTCCCTGCTCATACGTTAAATGATCAGGCAGCTTTACAAGTTCTTCCGGATGAATCGCTTTATAATCCATCAGCCAGCCATCGCTGTGAGAACCATAAGGCTCTAGGTAACCAGGCATTCTTCTGCCGCTGAACCATTCTTTTGTAAAATTGCCGGCTACCCGGTCACCAACTTGAAAACGGCGTACATCGGAGCCTGCTTCCACAATCTCCCCTGCTCCATCAGACAGCTGAACCGTATTTTCGTTTAATTTACCAGGATAATTTCCTTCGGCCAGGGCAAGATCACGGTAGTTTAATGAGGTAGCTTTAACCCGGACCAATACTTCATTACGTCCTATTTCGGGAATGCTTTCTTCGTTCATTTTTAAATGCTCTATACTCCCGGCCTGTTCGAGCCGAAAGGTGCGGTTTTTATTATCTGTCATAATCAGCCTCCTCTACATAGTTACTTTCCTCATATTCCCAACTTAAAAGGCAGTTGAAACAGCCCTTCTTTAATATCTTTTAAAGAAGGGCTGTTTTCTATAGAAATACGAAGAACAACTGTTTCGATAAAGGTCGAAAAAAGGCTGAGGCATTACATTTTGTTTATTAATTTTAAAAATTCTGTTTATTTATGATCCGATACCTTCATTTATTCGTTCCCTCTATAATTGGATGTTTTTTTCCTTATTCATGCATTCAATAAAGGAGGATCGCCGCTCGGATCAACATGTTTATTATTTCAAATTCGAAAGGGGAATGTACAAATGAAAAAAAGAGTTGTACTGCCATTAACGTCCGTCTTCGCCTTTACCGCTTTTGCAGGAACCGCCGCCGCTGATCATGAGGGCCGTGAGTTTTTAGTTGAATTAACTCCAGATGAAGTAACAAGCGAAGTAGAAACTGACGCCATGGGACAGGGTCACTTCGAAGTCAGTGAAGATGGTGATTCAATTGAATACTCTCTACATGCAGAAAATCTCGATGGGGCTGTAGCCGGACACCTTCACAGCGGAGCTAAAGGAGAAGATGGTCCGCCTGCGGAGCTGGTCCTATTTGAAAATGATGAACCGATGGATTACGACGGAGACGTAGCATCCGGTACGCTGACTGAAGATGACCTTATTGGAGAAATGACGTGGGAGGAAGTATCAATGGGCCTGGTCGCCGGTGAAATTTACACAGATGTACACACCGAAGACTATCCGGACGGCGAACTGCGCGGCCAGCTTGATGAGGATGCACAGGATGCGGCCATGATGCCCGAGGAGATGCCCCAGACAGGAATGGGTGGAACCGGTAATGACAGCTGGATGACGGCTTTCTGGGCTAGTATAACAGCTCTTGCCGGAGGAACAGCCGCTTTGTTTATCCGAAGAAAAAATCAAGCATAACCACAAAAAAGGAAAAAGCAGCAATCTGCTTTTTCCTTTTTTGATTTAATGAGAATTAAATGTGAACCGTTACATCGCCATCTTCCCGCAGCTCGTCAATTAGTTCCTGGGCACTTTCTGCCTGTTTCTGTGAAATTAACTGCTCTTCGATCTGTTCGCGATCTGGTTCCGGCATTTCAGGAGCTTCTTCTCCGGACTGTTCTGCCATAGCTGCCTGCTGCTCTTCCGTCTGTGCAACAGCTTCATCTATTTCTTCCTCCGATACCTCGAGGTCCTGGGACTCTTCTTCAATTAACTGTTCTACTTTAATGGACTGTTCCACTTCTGCACGGAATTCATCCTCCGTGTATCCTTGATCTTCCAGCGCCTGCTGGTACTGGTCGTCTGATTCAAACTGTTCTTTCTGCTCAGCAATTAAATCATCAACTTCCTGTTCATCTGTGCTGTATTCACGCTCGTCGGCTTCCTGGATGAGCAGTTCCTGCCCTACCAGCTGATCGGCGGCCGCCTGTTTTAATTCGGCTTCCATTTCTCCATTCTCATCTTGTTCTTCTAAATTCATGCCCTGCATGGAGTACATAGAAAGCGCTGAAGTATAGGCTACTTCAAATTCATCTTTTGTAACTTCTTCTCCATTTACGTCTGCCACAACGTCCGGCACATCGTCCAGGTTAGGTTCAGGCTGCTCCGGTTGTTCTGCCTGCTCGGATTGAGCCGCCTCTTCGCCTTCGGACGCCTGTTCTTCCTGCTGTGCTTCCTGACCACTTTCATCTGCGCTGCCTGCTTCTTCTTCCGATTCACCGCCGCAGGCTGTAATTACCGATAAGGAAACGGCTGTAAATGCCGTAAGTATCCATTTTTTACTCATTTGAAAAACCCCTTTTCTATTCAGTCTCCCACGGAGTGTGACATTTGTTTATGTTGAGACTGTGTCAGAAATTGAATTTATTTGGATTGATTCTCCTATTTTATCCATTCTTCTTCCAAAATGCTCATTTCCCACAGGCTCCAATAGGATTCCCCTGCTTTTCTTATATCCCTGAGCAGACCTTCTTTTTGAAAACCGGCTTTTTCATACACAGCAATTGCCGGGGTGTTAAAATCAAATACTCCCAGGCTGACCCGATGCAGGCGAAGTTCCTGAAATGCTATGGCAAGTATTTCGTTTATCATGATTCCGGCTGCTCCTCTGCCTCTCCAATGTTCATGTATAAGCACTTTACCTATTCTCGCGGATCGATTTTTTAAATCTATTTGTCCAAGTGCAATATGGCCGGCAGGGCTGCCGCTTTTTATATCTACAGCTGTATATATCCGCGCTGAAGCATTCGGCTCTTCAGCCATCGTTCTATAGTTCTCAAGCTGCTCGTACGTTAATGGATAATCAAATGTAGGGCCCGCCCACTGCATTAAAAAATCCGCACTTGTAACGGCCTCCATCAGCTGCTGAAAATGCATTGGTTGAAACGGAACTAATTTGATACTCACGGCCAGTCTCCTTTTCAATTAAGATAATAGTTATCCGGTCAAATCCAAGAATAACCTAAAACATCTCTCCTGAATAAAACAGGAGAGATGTTGTGCTTATTTTTTTTTTTAAAGTCGGAAATAAACCGCTGGAACATCTCTTTTGTCATGCCGTCTTCGATCAGTTCATGCATCACATCAAGCCATTCCTGTTCTATTTCGACTGTACGGGTAGCCTGCCCTCTTTTGTGTCCTGACGCGGTACATTCACCATGAAATGTTTAACTATATTGTCTCCCATTTGCTAGTCCTTTCTTTTCGTCCTTTATCGCGTTTTAGATCATAAATCAGTATGTAAAGTGCATATTTTAAGAATAGTTACGATTTATTATTATTTTATGTTATTAAACTTCCTTTGTCAAAAAAATTTCTACTGGTTCTTATTCTTAAATAATAAAAGCACCTCTCCAATGTAGAGAAGTGCTTAACTTTTATGTTTCCGGATAGAATAACACTTTAATATGGCCGCCTCTGCGATGGAACAGGTCATCGAAAACCTTCGGTCCTTCGTCCAGCGAATAGCGGTGGTGAATCATCGGGCCGCTTTGAATCTGTCCGGTCCCCATATAGTACATCGCCGCATCCCACTCCCGTCCTGGGAAAGGAGAGGATACTCCATTCCAGGAACCGAAAACACTCAGCTCGTTTCGCACGATTTTTTCGAAGTAGAAACGTTCAATCGTAATATCGGCGTAAGGTATGCCTAGAAAAACAACTTCGCCGCCTTTTTTAGGAAGAGCGAATATCTGTGCTGATGTAATTGGCGATCCTGCCGACTCTACAGCGAGGTTGACTCCCACGTCATTCGTGTGCTCCAGGATTTTTTCATGAGGAGGGCCTTCCAGCGAATTAACAAGTACATCGGCGCCCAGCTCTTTTGCAGCTTCTAGTTTTGCTTCATCAATATCGATGGCAAATATTGTTTTTGCTCCAAAAATACGGGCCCACTGTACGGCCAGAAGGCCGATGCTTCCGCATCCCATGACAGCTACCGTATCGCCCGGCTTCACGTTTGTTTTATAAAATCCGTGAGCGACCACAGCCGCCGGCTCCAACAATGCTGCTGTATCAAAATCCACCCCTTCGGGAAGTTCAATCACATTTTCTTCCGGCAGTTTTACTTTTTCCGCGTAGGAACCAGGATGCCTGGCTCCTATAACGGTCAGCTTTTCACACTGGGAGAATTCGCCTTTTTGACAGCTCAGGCACACGCCGCAGTAGAAGGCAGGGCATCCGGCTACTTTATCGCCTTTTCTTACCCGCTTTACATCGGCTCCGACTTCTACAACCTCGCCTGCAAATTCATGCCCAAACGTCATACCTTCTATATATGGCCCAAGTTTATTGAATCTTGAGATATCAGAGCCGCAGATCCCGGCAGCCTTAACTTTAATAATTACATCATCCGGAGCCGTAATGACGGGCTCACTGGTTTCTTCACAGCGAATATCCTGGATGCCATACAGATTTAACGCCTTCATTGTTTTTTTTCCTCCTTTTCAGCTTGTAGATTGATCCTGTTTTTTATTGGAAAAAAGCTGATATAGGACAAATAATACGATGATAGTATTAAAAATGATCTGGTATTCAAAATAGAATTCGCTGATGCCTCTAAAGGATCCCAACATAAATTCAAGAAATGTATCGGCCATATTTTATCTTCCTTTCTTTTTTCGTGTTACTCGTTTATGGGAGTAAGCAGTACTTTAATTGCTTCCCCGCTTTTTATTGCATCGTAGGCTTCATTCCACTGCGTAATTGGATATTCATGCGTAACCATTGATTTGGCATCTACGCTTCCGTTGTTCATTAATTCAAGTGACGGCTCCCAGTCTTCCGGCTTTTGGCTTCTGCTGCCGACTACCCGTATTTCTTTTTGGATAATTTTCTCCAGGTCAAAGGATACTTCAGAATTTGCGAAGATACCTACCTGGCCGTACTGGCCTTTTTTGCGGAGCAGATCAAGACCCTGCTTGGCTGCCGGTGCAGCACCGGAACATTCAAATACTACGTGTGCCCCGTAACCATTGGTTAAATCATTAACCAGCTTCTTAATATCCTGCTTCTGCGTGTCTACAGCGTAATCTATGCCGAGCTCTTCCGCTTTATCCAAACGTACTTTATCATTAGTAAGTCCTGTAATGAGTACGGTAGCTCCGCGGCTTTTCGCCACCTGGGCTGTGAAAAGACCAATTGGGCCCGGACCGATAACAACGACGACATCTCCCTGATTAATCTCCGTTTTCGCTACGGCGTGGTGCGTGCAGGCAAGTGGTTCTGTCATGGCTGCTGATTTATCGTCTACTCCGTCCGGAATGTGATGGACGCTGTCTTTACGAGCTACCAGGTATTTAGCAAACCCGCCGTCCTGCTGGGTGCCTAGCCCTTTGCGGTGATTGCAGAGATTATAATCACCCGACTGGCAGTACTCACACTCGCCGCAGATGTAGAAAGTTGTTTCTGACGTAACCCGGTCGCCTGCTGAAAATTCCGTAACGCCTTCTCCAACATCAACGACTTCGCCGGAAAATTCGTGCCCGAGGGTAACGGGCACAGCTACTTTATAATGACCTTCGTACGTGTGGATGTCCGAACCGCAGACACCCGCATAATTTACTTTTATTTTTACTTCGCCGGGTCCGGCCTGAGGTTCTTCTCTATCCTGAATCTCAAGGTTGCCGAAGCCAAGCTCTGTTTTCACTAGTGATTTCATAGTTATTCTCCACTCCTTCTATCTTTTTTAATTAGTTAAATAGACCGAAGAAACGATAAATGATCCAGTTAATAACGTTTCCGCCCTGGTCAATACTTGAAATCTGTGTTGTGCCTTCAGGCATGTTGAAATCAGCATTTTCTGCCATCATTGTAAATGTAGAAGCTACATCTGTCGCAAGATACAAGGAAATGGCGATCATAACGCTTCCTACCATAACCGAGTGAACAATATTTCCTTTAGCTGCTCCCACAATGAAAGCTACAATGAAAGGAATAGTTGCCAAGTCACCGAATGGCAGCAGTGCGTTACCAGGAAGAATGACAGCTAGAAGTACAGTTACTGGTACCAATATTAATGCAGTTGCAATAACAGATGGGTGACCGAGAAGAACGGCTGCATCCAGTCCGATAAGAATATCTCTGTCGCCGAAACGCTTGTTCAGCCATTCGCGCGCTGATTCTGATACAGGCATAAGGCCTTCCATCAAAATCTTAACCATTCTAGGCATTAATACCATTACTGCTGCCATCGCCATACCAATTTCAATGACGTCCCCAACGCCGTATCCTGCGAGGATACCAATAATGGAACCAAAGTGCCAGACCGATAAAGATCGATTCACCGAAAATTCCAAATCTGTTTTGAATAGACTCCGGATCTGCGTTTAAGTTTTTAACACCGGGGATTTTCTGCAGTCCTTTTACAAGGAAGATACCAGGTGCATAGGAAATGGTACTTCCAGTCGCTACGGAAACGCCGGGCATTTCGTAGAAATCATTAACCATTGGTGCTGTCCAGTCTGCTACTTTTAAGCAGACAATCTGGAATATTACGGCTGCGATTAAACTCTGGATAATGCTGCCGGAAACAGCATAAACCATTGCGGCCATAAATGTATAATGCCAGAAATTCCAAATATCCACGTTCATTGTTTTAGTTGTTTTTGTTACAAGCATTAATACGTTTACTAACAGGCCTAGCGGAATAATAAATGCGGCAATAGATGATGCCCATGCAATAGAAGATGATGCCGGCCAGCCGACGTCAATTACGGTAAGCTCAACGCCCAGGCGTTCCACCATACCCTGCGCAGCCGGTCCTAAATTTAATACGAGCAGATCAATGACGAGAAAGATACCAACAAATGCTACCCTAATGTAAGAGCGGATCTAAATGCCTTTCCAATCTTTTGTCCAAAAACAACCCTAGAAAAAATATAGCTACTGGTAAAATTACGGTAGCCCCTAAATCTAAAAACCCCTGTACAAAATCCACAAACCCCTGCATCGTGATTCCTCCTCTATGTGTGAAAAAGAGCCTTCCCGATTTCTTTTATTTCGAAATCGAGACAGTACACTCTTCTTTGTTTACTTATTTTTTCAATTCATCAAGAATCTGCTGCTTCGTATCCTCTTTGCCGATTCCTGTTAGAAAAGCTCTTGCATTGATAACTGGAAACGGATATTCTTTCTTTGTCATTGCTGTAGTAACCAATAGATCAGCCGTATCTACGTATGAACCGACTTCTGAAATTTTAATCTGAACCAGATCCACCTTGATTTTATGTTCTTTTGCCATTTCCTCAATTGCTCCATTAACCACCGTTGACGTTGCTACTCCTGCTCCACATGCTACTAATACCTGCTTCTTTTTTGTTTGTTCCATCTTTTCCATCTCCTTATAATGTAGTAAAATCGATTTGCTGTTCAATTGTTTCTTTGATTCGAGTTGCATCTGTTTCTTTCATCAAATACTTCAGCGTCTCTTCATTCTGAAAAATTTCCATCAGCTTCTGCAGCAGAGCAAGCTGGGAATGAGTCTCGTTCATGGCAAGCATGAATACAAGTTCCACATTCACCGTTTCTTCCTCTTCTCCCATAATGCCGAAAGCCACTGGCTTTTTCAGGATACCCACACTAATTGTTTTTGTATTAACATGTTCCACATCGGTATGCGGTATAGCTACTGCCACACCGGCTGTCGGAAGACCTGTTGCGAACTCTTTTTCTCTTGCAATCACGGCCTCCACAAAGCTGTCCTTGACCAGCCCTTTTTGGATCAGGTTGTTTCCCATTTCCTCAAGGACAGCTTCTTTTGTCTCTCCATTTACTTCCATTAAGATGACTGATTCGTCAAAAAATAGTTTTGTCACTTTTTCCTACCCCATTACTATGTTGGTTTGAACGCATGGTTTCTACTCATGTGAATATAAGTCGATCAGCCGGCGGATATCGGTAATTGTTTTTGCAGCTATCGTCTGGTTTCGATCTGTCTC
Source organism: Sinobaca sp. H24 (assembly GCF_023845525.1). Taxonomy (NCBI): domain Bacteria; kingdom Bacillati; phylum Bacillota; class Bacilli; order Caryophanales; family Sporolactobacillaceae; genus Sinobaca; species Sinobaca sp. H24. Next base: position 408,217 of record NZ_JALBWT010000002.1, on the reverse strand, counting down.
CGCGTGTGCAAATCGCATCAGCTGCATCAAAGCATGGATATGCTTCTTTTTGTCCACTGCAGCGATTATTACAATTAAATGAATTCGATATCCTTCAGTAAACTCCACCCCATCTTCAATCCGCAGAAGGCTCATTCCTACTTCATTTACTCCTTCTTCCGGCGCGGCGTGCGGGATAGCAATGTTCGGACCGATAACAATATATGGATCTTTATCGCTCTGCTGAACCATTGCCTCGATATAGCGCTGTTCAATTTTCCCGCTTTTTACTAAGGGCCCGGCTGCAATTCGAACGGCATCTTCCCAGGAATCAACCGATTTTTTCAAAGTGATATGCTCAGGTACTATCAATTCGCTTAAAGGAAGATTTCTGTTGGCCGCATATGTTTTAACGGCCTCGTCTTTGTCTTTTGACATGTAGCGGCTGAGATCTTTCTTAAGTGCTTCCTCATCCGGCAGCGGTACATGGGTTTTAATAATATCCATAAGATGGTCTATGTCAATTTCGTTTGGTACAAATCCGTGCATATCCATCATTACCTGCTTACGGAACCGCTGCTTTTCTTCCTGACTTAAGAATGCTTTCGATAAAAAAAGTTTTTTGTCGGTGGCAAGGGATGAAGTGGAGAACACCACATCATAATCAAGGCTGTAGTGGAGAAAGTCTCTGATCGACAAGGAATCCAGAAATACAAATTCCGGGAAAAGTTCTTTTAAATCATGAAACATCAACCTGGAAATAGAGACGCCCTGCGGACAGACAACAATCGCTTTTACCTTTTTGTCGATGCTTTCTCCCTGTTTTACCATCCAGCCGCTGACAAGCATTGTGATGAAAGTTGATTCATTATCAGGAACAGGATGGCCGATCAATTCTTCAAGGGGACCCATCGACTGCTTAACAAGATGATGGATTTCTTTAAATTCTTTACTCACATCCTGCTGCAGAAATACCGTCTCCGTCAGATTAAATTTAATACGATAGTAGGCCGGCTTAATGTGCTGAATCAGGTGCTCGAGCAGTTTATCCCGTTCCTGCAGATAAATGCAGGCACTTTTTTCAAACAGCCGGAGCATGTTGTCTACTTCCGGCAGAAGATCGGGAATCGCATCTTCTTCAATGGTAAAATCTGACCGGTATACGTTTGTTGTCAGCAAATGAAGAGTAATAAATAATCGTTCTTCCCTTGGAATGTCTTCGGTCTCCCGGAAGATTTCTTCCGTTGCCTGGTATTCTTTTGTATCCGACAGCTCCTCGTATGGAATGGAGGATTCTTTGATGTTTCTGCCCTTCTGCACTCTGCGTAAATAAATAACAGAATATACGGCATCATTGCTAATTTCTCATCTGTAAATTTTAAATGCAGCTTATTTTCTACTTTTTCAATCCTGGAGCGGAACTCTTCAATTTCTTTTTCATCTACATGAGCGGCTTTTTTAATTTTCTGTTCGCCGTCTGCCATCTGAAAAATCCGGTATGTTACATGAATGAGTAATTTACGGACCTGAAATTCTTTCCCCTCCAGAAGATATCCTGACTTTCTTGAGTAACGAATGGACAGTTCATATTTTTCCAAATATACCTGCACCTGTTTTAAATCATGCAGCACTGTGTTTTTGCTTACTTCCAGCTCTGCGGTAAAATGATACAGGGACAATTCCTCTTTCGTTCCAAGAAGCATCAGCATGATCATATATGTCCGCTGCTTTTCTGAGAGGATGGAGACAGCTGCCAAGTCATTTTCCTGGCTTGTCAGGTCAGTAAATACCGATTGATCAATAATAAAATGGCCCTGCCTGGTACGTTCTATGACAGGTAGATGTTTTGCCATCAGCCATTCGTTGATCTTATTCATGCTGTATCCAAACTGCCGGCGTGTTAAGTTATATTTTTTCTCCAACACAACACTTGCCACATTTGGATTGTGCATGAGCTCATCGAGAATCTGCTTGCTTCGGTCATCCATGAACAACTGCTCCTCCTTTCAATAGTAAGTGTAGCATCGGTTCCTATGAAAATGTATACGTTTTCATCCCAAACGAACGAACATTTCATGTACAACGTTGTGATTTACATTATGAAACACTTTCTGTTGTATAGTCATAGTGCGGAATGACGGTGGATTTCTCCGATCTAATGCATCGGCAGATTTTAAAAAAAAATTTTTTTCATAAAAAATAACGTGCCGGTTCAGGCACGCCGCTTCATATATTTAATTCTTATCTTCTTTTGTTCGTCTCAGCCTTTCTTTAGCTGTATTGGTAGACGCACTTACTGGTTCTGTACCCAGAGCCTTACCTAAACCAAAGGCAGGCATGTTCACATAAATGGATTCGTAGGACTCTTTGGGAACCTTATACGTTTCGTGATAGATTCCTACCGCGTGATTTCCCTTCGCCCTTTTATTGAACGTTTTCCATGCTTTGGAATGCTTTTCCCCTTTCGCATAAGCAAGCAGTTTTTCTTCAGACTCCCAGTATTGAATCATCATTGTCGCAGGCAGCTGCAAGTAGCTGTGTAAATGTAAACAGCCCAGCTCTTTACGAATGGACAGCTCTTTTATCATAGGGGGCATGGCAAGAAGAACGGGCAGCCATTTACGAATAGAACGGAAACGATTAATGCGCATCCCAATCACAAACACGACGATCTCTTCATCATTTTTTGTTGTAAAGCGTCCCTCCTGCAGATCTGCTCCCACTTTAACTCCTCCCGTTTACTGTTTTTAGTATGCCTTACATACGCTTTTCTTTCCTTTATTATAGTACTTTATTGAAAATAAAACAGCATTCTCTTAGTTGAGAATGCTGTTTCCAGGCTGTCGAGAAAGTTTTCTTTCTCGGCAGTTTTTTTGTGGGCAAGCAGCTGGAATGGTCGTATACTGAAAAGAAAAGGGGCGATCCTAAGATGCTTGGCAAAGCCAAAAACCATCGACGCGATCAAGTGACTGTTTCTGTAGAAGAACTGGTGCCCGCTGATCACTTTCTCCGCACCATTGATACGATGATTGATTTTCAGTTTATTGAAAAAACTGGCTGCCTATTATTCGCCGACCATCGGTCGGCCCTCCATTCCACCGATCACGTTGTTTAAAATGATGTTTATCGGCTATTTTTATGGCATTCGTTCGGAACGGCAATTGGAAAAAGAGCTTCAGACCAACGTCGCCTATCGTTGGTTTCTTGGTCTTTCTCTGACGGATCGCATTCCAGATCATTCCACGATCAGCTGGAACCGTCAGACCCGGTTTCTGGATACCACCGTATTTGAAGATATTTTTAATGCCATTGTTCATCAAGCAGAGGGCCATGGATTGGTGGACGGTCGGATTTTAGTGAGTGACTCCACCCATGTCAAAGCGAATGCCAATAAAAACAAATTTCTACGTAAAGCCAAATCCCCCAAAGTTCCTGCCTATCTAGCAGAACTGGAAGCCGAAGTGCAAGCCGATCGGGAAAAAGAAGGAAAAAAGCGCTCGGACCCCGGAAGGAGAGGAAGCCCGCCGACCCAGCGATGACCCGAATCAGTCGGACTGATCCGGATAGTGGATTCATGATGCGAGATGGCAAACCGCAGGGATTTTTCTACCTCGACCACCGGACGGTGGACGCCAAATATAATATCATTACCGATACCTATATCACGCCCGGTAACGTCCACGATGCGGATCCGTATCTGGACCGACTGGAGGTGCAGCGGGCTACGTTTGATTTCCCGGTAGAGGCGGTGGCGCTCGACGCCGGCTATTTTACAGGCTATTTGTGCAAAAAGCTCGAAGAGCAGGGAATTTATGCGGTGATGGGATACCGTCGCTACGGAAAAAGCCGCCGGTACCTGCCGAAACGGAAGTTTCGATACATCGCGTCCAAAAAAGCCTATGTATGCCCGATGGGCTGTATGTTGACCTACCGCCTTACCGATCGGGAAGGATATCGTCAGTATCGTTCCCGCCCGCAGGACTGTCAGGGCTGTCCGATGCGGGAGACTTGTTTTTCGCCTGCCGCTTCCTCCCGGTTAATTAGCCGACATATATGGGAGGATGGGAAAGACCGGGCGCGAGCAAGAAAACGAACGAAGACAGGAAAAGCCTTGTACCATTTACGCAGCCAGACCATCGAACGGAGCTTTGGCGATGCCAAAGAGCTCCACGGTTTTCGGTACACGCGGTATCGCGGGCACCCGTCTGTCCAAGCGCAGGCCCATCTCACCGCTGCCTGTCAAAACATGAAAAAAATCGCCCTCTATCTCGCCAAACGGTCGGCTTAGAGGACGATTTTTTGCGAAAGAAGTGAAAAAAACGTGGATCGAACGATCCACGGGAAAAAACAACCTTGTTTCTTTCATTTCTCAACAACCTGAAAACAGCATTCTCTTAGTTGAGAATGCTGTTTCTTTACTTCTTTTTGATGCCTATCGCGCGTCCGGCCATAGACGGACGGAATTTAGCTTCTGTATGAGGCAGCGCTTCTATTCCTTTTACAAGTGCGGGAGGAAAAGGTGCCGGACGCCCGGCTGCTTGATCCATTCCCATGATCATCTGCTCGCTTGCTGCTACTAGTTCACTACTTTCATTTTTCATTTCCATCCATAGATGAAGTCTTTTTTCGTCTTTATCCAATATTTGAACAAACACATCCAATTTTTCATCCAGCACTGCTTCTGTCCTATATAGAACGTGGGTTTCAAGCGTATAAGCCGTATAGTGATTTTCTTCTCGGAACGCTTCATCAAGCCCTATTTTATCCAGCATACTATCAAGAGCCGTACTGAAAACGATGGCATATGCCGCATCATTCATATGGTTGTTGTAATCGACCCACTCTGCCTTTACGCGCCCTTCCCAAATTAACTGACTATCAGACATTGCTTTCCACTTTCTCTGCCGGCCAGTAGTTTTCTTCCTGAAGCAGGCGCATCAATTTTAGAAGAAACTGATCACGTCTTTCTTCTAGTTCGGCTACGCTTTGTGTTCCGGACTGCTCTTTTGTTCCGTTTATCACTTTTTCACTCAGTTCAGGGGTCAGCTCCGGTGCTTCCAGCTTAGTCCACGGTGCTTTTAATGCAGGACCGAATTGTTCAAGCATATGAGCCATTCCTTTCTCTCCACCGGCTAAATGGAAAGTTAAAAACGGTCCCATTAATGCCCAGCGCAGTCCTGCACCGTATACAATTGCTTTATCTACTTCTTCAGTCGTTGCATGTCCGTCATTTACAATATGAAGTGCTTCTCTCCAGAGCGCTTCCATCAGGCGGTCTGCGATATGTCCATCTACTTCTCCCTTCATGACTAAGGGCTTCATGCCTGCAGATTCATATACATTCCGTGCCCGTTCCAATGCTTCCGGACTCGTAGCTGCTCCCCCTGAAATTTCCACCAGCGGCAGAAGATACACTGGATTAAAAGGATGTGCGACCATCACTCTCTCCGGATGAATAACACATTGTTCCTGAAGCGTAGTCGGCTTATAGCCGGAAGTACTCGAAGCGATAATACTTTCGGCTGGTGCATGCTTATCTATTTGAGCCAGCACGCTTTTTTTCAAATCCTCACGCTCCGGAACGTTTTCCTGAATAAGCACTGCTTCATAAACAGCCGTTTTTATATCATCTGTAAAAGAGAGGCGGTTTAAAGATGCCGTTTCGTGCATGCCATGCTCTTTCAGCGAAGGCCAAAGCTTTTCTACTGTCGTTCGTGTTTTCTGTTCGGCTTCGGGAGCCGGATCACAGGCGATCACGTCGAATCCTTTTGCTAAAAAGCGGGCGATCCATCCATTTCCGATGACGCCTGTTCCAATAACTGCAATCGTTTGATTTGTCATTATTTTATCCTCTCTGCGGTAATTGTTTTGTTAATCCCAGGCTGTTCCGTGCTTCTTCCGGCGTCATAGGCTCTATATCCAATGCTTGAAGAATATTTGTCGTTTTATCTACAAGCTGGGCGTTTGTTGCGAGCACTCCTTTTTCGAGATACAAATTATCTTCCAGGCCGACACGTACATTCCCGCCTAATAAAGCCGCCTGTACTGCCGTTGGAATTTGGTGACGTCCAATGCCAAACGCTGACCAATTGGCACGGTCCGGAAGATGATGAATCATATGAAGCATCGTTTCAGCATCTGCTTCCGCTCCCCAGGGAATACCCAGGCAGAATTGATACAAAGGATCTCCATCAATAAGTCCTTCCTGAACAAGCTGATTGGCAAATCGCAGATGGCCGGTATCAAAGCACTCCATTTCTGCTTTGACGCCGCTGTTTTTAATAAGTGCCGCCTGTTCACGAAGCCATTCTACAGGTGCCATATAAAGCTGGTCCCCAAAATTCAAGCTGCCGCAGTCCAATGTACATATTTCCGGAAGCAGTTTACCGACCGGCAGGTGGCGCTCTTCCGGCGTTTGAATAAACGTTCCTTCCCCTCCTGTTTCAGGATTGGCACGATCCGGAACAAAATCTCCGCCGCCACCGGCTGTTATGTTTAAAATCACATCTGTTTCTTTCTCACGAACCCGTTCCACCACTTCCTGAAAAAGGGCAGGATCAAAGCTGTACTCCCCTGTTTTAGGATCTCTTACATGAATATGAGCAACTGCCGCTCCGGCTTTTGCTGCTTCAATGGAAGCTTCTGCTATCTCCTTTGGCGTAATTGGTACATGGGGGCTTTTCTGGAATGTGTTACCTGCCCCGGTTACTGCACATGAGATAATTGTTTTTTTTCCCATTATTTATCTTCTCCTTCGTTTTCTAATGGCGTTTCTACAGGAACTGATTCAAAGATAGCTCCACTTTCAAAGAATTCCACCAGGTTGTTTATCCAATTGTAATAGGCTACCCATTTGCTTAATTCTTTGCGTAGCTCTTCCACCTTGGCTTTCACTTCGTAAGAACCGCTATTCGCTTTTTCTATTTCATTTATTTCCTGCTGCAGTTTTTTGGCGAACATGCGGTTTTTACTGATTACTTCCCGCCAGTTTGTCGTAAAAAGGGAGATAAATGTCTGTACATAATCATTTTCCACATTATAATGCTCTTTTCTGCTTCCCTTAATATGTTCTTTTTCTGCAATGTTCAGGGCGATCATTTCACGCATTACCTGGCTCATCCTGGTTTTGCTCATTCCCGTTGCCTCTGCCAGATCATCAAGTGTCATCGGTTCTCGGTTCATATAAATGATACCGAGAAGCCTTCCTATAGTAGAAGATACGCCGAATGTACTCATATTATCGGAAATTCTGTCTCCGATCTGACGCTCTGTTTCGCTTAGCTGTGAGAGCAGTTCCGCTTCTTTTTCTACAGTCATAGTCTTTACTCTCCCTCATCTACCTATCTAGTAGTTTCTGCTCATAGTTGTTACTGTATCATCTTTCTAAAAAAAGTAAAAAGCGGCTCTCCTATCTTATCTACGCGATAAACCGAGTATTGGTAAGATAAAACGCTGTAAACTTTGTACAATAAAAATTGCATAGATTTTATAGAGTATACGCTGTTATACGCGTTTTTCTTTTTTCATCCTACTTCCATATACTTAAGCGAGGCTATTAAAAGAGTAGCAGCGCAAGTCTAATGAAGGAGGAATTTTGCATATGTCAAGATTCACGACGGTATTAAAAGTTTCTATTGTACTTATTATTTCTTTTCTATTATTCGGGGTCCTCTTCACTGAACAGCTCGAATCCGGCATTACAGTAACTCAGAGTTTTTTGTTTAATCACTTTGGCTGGTACTTTCAAATATTAGTAACGGGCCTGCTGATTTTTGCCGTTTATCTGGGCTTTAGTAAATATGGAAAAATACGATTGGGGAAACCGGATGAAAAACCGGAATTCAGCAGGCTTACCTGGTTTACGATGCTGTTTTCCGCCGGTATTGGCATCGGCCTGCTGTTTTATGGGGTCAGCGAACCAATCAGTCATTTCGCGAGCCCGCCTATCGGAGATGGAGGAGAAGCATCAGATGCAGTAACAGGTGTATCGTCAACATGGCTGCACTGGGGTCTTCACGCCTGGGCTATCTATGCACTGGTAGCTCTAGCTCTTGCCCTGCAGCAGTTCCGCTACGAAGCGCCCGGCTTAATGAGCACAACGCTTCGCCCTGTACTCGGAAAACATGCGTACGGACCAGCAGCAACGATTGTAGATATCATTGCGGTATTCGCTACGCTGTTTGGAGTAGCAGCCTCTCTTGGCCTCGGTTCCCAGCAGATTAACTCCGGCCTGCAGGCTGTATTCGGAGTACCGTATAATCTTGGGGTCCAGTTTATTATTATGGCTATTATCACTATCATTTTTGTAACATCAGCGAGTACCGGTATTCACCGCGGTATTAAATACTTAAGCAATATCAACTTATCAATAACCGGATTGTTTCTTCTATTTATGTTTATTGCCGGGCCGACTTTGTTTCTTTTGAATATGTTCGCTTCCGGATTATCAGATTATATGCAGAACTTTATTGGCTGGGGACTGCGCATGAGTCCGGTTGACGCACAGGAAGCAGACTGGACGCAGGCCTGGACCGTCTTTTACTGGGCATGGTGGATTTCCTGGACACCATTTGTCGGAATGTTTGTCGCCCGGATCTCCAGAGGGCGAACCATCCGTGAATTTATAGCAGGCGTACTTCTTCTGCCTTCCATCGTATCGTTTTTCTGGTTCAGTACGCTGGGTGGTTCTGCTATTTTCATGGAACTGTACGACGGACGCGATGTTTCTTCGCAGTCACTGGAGGGTGCGTTGTTTTATGTTATTGAAGCATATCCCATGAGCGGACTTATCTCCGTGCTTGCGATATTCGTTATTACCATCTTTTTTGTAACTACTGCCGATTCAGCTACATTTGTTCTAGGCATGCAGACTACAGGAGGCAGCCTGAACCCGCCGACCTCTATTAAAATTATGTGGGGCGTGTTCTTTGTGACCGTCACAGCAGTTCTATTGGTTGTAGGAGGGCTGAATGCATTTCAGACTTCCATTGTCGTCAGTGCTCTGCCCCTCTCGATCATTATTATTTTAATGTGCATCGGTATTATGAAAACATTAATCAGTGAACACAAACAGAACTAAAAAAAAGCCCTTTTTTCCATATCAGGAAAAAAGGGCTTTTTGCTTCTATAAAGCTTTACTATCATGCTGGCTTAAAAACTGCTCTATTTCCAGCACAGTTAACGGCTTTGAAAATAAGTAACCCTGAGCGGTATCGCATTCATAGGCCGCAAGAGCATCCAGCTGCACTTCTTCTTCCACCCCTTCTGCTACGACTTCGAGCTGAAGGTGGCGTCCAATATCTATAATTGCTTTAACCAGGGATTGTTCTTTTACTCCGCTTAAATCATCAATAAAGGATTTATCGATTTTAATTGTATCAATAGGAAGAGTTTTCAATACATGAAACGAAGAATAACCTGTTCCAAAATCATCCAGCGCTACCCGGACACCGTAGGCACGCAGAGCATCAAATATAACAGAAGTTGCGTCCACATCCTGCATGATCGATTCGGTAATTTCAATTTCCAGCTGCTCGGGAGCCAGTTTTGATTTTTCCAGTGCTTCTCTTATCATCGTCAAAACATCCCCATATTTTATCTGATGAACCGAAACATTAACAGCCATTGTCCCTTGAAATATCCCATTGCGCTTCCACGTCTGCGCCTGACGGCAGGCTTCATTCATTACCCAGCTTCCTAATAACTTAATAAAACCTGATTCTTCTGCTATCGGAATAAATTCATAAGGGGAGACGCTGCCCAGTTTTCGATTATTCCAGCGCAGTAATGCTTCCATCCCGCAGACTTCCAGCGTCTGGACATTTATTTTAGGTTGATAATGCAGTGTGAATTCGTGTCTTGTCAACCCCTGCCGCAGCTCGCTTTCAATGATCATTTTACGGCTTAGCTTCTTGTGAAGTTTTTCATCATAAAATACAAAAGCATTTCTTCCATTCTCTTTTGCCGCATACATAGCGGCATCGGCACTTTTTAACAGGGAGTCACTGTCCTTACTCGTAGACGGATAGCAGCTGATACCAATACTTGGTGTGATCGATATTCGCTGTCCTGCTATTAAATACGGTTTGCTGAACGCTCTTTTTACCAGGGCTGCAGCTTCCAGAGCTTTGTTTTCACGGGCATCTTCCACCATGATGACAAACTCATCCCCCCTAAACGATAAATATCATAGGGTAGATCATTTTTCAGGCGGTAAGCACTTTCCATCAGTACCTCATCACCTACATGATGACCGAGCGAATCATTAATTGCTTTAAACCGATCAATATCAAACAATAGCAGTGACAGCTCGGTCTGTTCTTTTCTGGCAAGTGCAACCGCCTTATCTACATTTATTTTAAAACTCGTACGGTTATAAATCCCTGTAAGAGAATCATAATACGCCAGATGCCTGTATTCTTGTATAAGGTTTGAATTCTTTTTGTTCATAATATAATTTCTGCCGACAAATAATAATAATATGATCCCGATAGATGCACTGAGTATATTTATACGCCAGTCATAGCTGTTCATGGTAAATAGAATTAACAGAGTACTTCCTGCAGCTGGAAAAAAGATAAATGGCTGCTTTAAATCTTTCCGGATCATCCAGTTGGTTTCCCAAATTTCTATTTTCTCGTATGCAGCTGCCACGCCTATTAAAATAATAGCTGCCAGCCAAAATACATCATTAAAATTGCCCGGACTCACTGTTACCCCCACTATTTCAAGGTAAGCAGCGTGAAAATCACCTATACTTTGAAAACCGAACGCGGCAATGAGTATACATACTACCACGATATCACGTGTTGCTTTTAATAAATAAACAAGATAGCCCGCAGCAAACAGCAGAGTAATATTAATTAATAAAAAAGAAAGATTCATTACACTGTTTACAATGGAATAATCGAACAGCTCTAAAGCGAGTGCTGTAAAAAAATGTCCTATTATCGCTGTCGTTACAATCATAAAAACGCTCACGTTAAACACATGAATAGATATTACCGGTTCCCGGCTTGCAATAAAAAGCTGATATAAAAGCGCGCAAAGAAATAAAAAGTAAGACACAAGCCACAAAACATCTGACAACGAAGGAGGGAATGCAGATATTCCTAATAATGCAGCAGCCAGCCAGATACTATTAGCTGCTCCATTAGCTGCTATTCCTCTGTTTAACCATTTCCAAAACATACGGCGGTGGCCGGAGGAATTATTAATTGTCCTGCTTATCTGAATAAAAGCCCACACAGCCCCTCCGACAGCAAAAAGGCTGGTACCGACCGCTTCTATATTGTTGGATTCTTTATATAAGAGTACCCACAGAGCTAAGCCAATGACCCATAACATGATGAATAAGGCATTCTTTTTTTATTTATTTTCATTAGTCGTCCTCCAGGCGGTCACGTAGTTCTATTGAACTATTTATAATTTCTACTATACAATATATCCGCACATTTCGTATAAATTATTTTAATGAAACATCGAAAAAATATCAGGCTTCTTTTCCTTCAGTGTGAATTTTTTGTTATACTAATCTTCTGTGTCAAATTGGGACAAGAAAGGAGCCTCCGCTCATGAAAAATATATTGTTTATATTATCGGTACGCTGCTGTTTGCGGTTTCGGTCACACAGCTTGCTATGCCAAACTCCATTGCAGAAGGCGGCATTATCGGGGCGGCATTATTAATTTTTTTGCTACCGGCTTAACGCCAAGTATCTCGACCCCGTTATATTCCTTCTGCTTCTCGGTGTCAGCTTCAGGTACCTGCCCCGCCACATGGTCTATAAAAACGATTTTTAATGTGTTTTTATTGTCATTTTTCATTTGGCTGCTTGAAGGAGTGTATGCCGTACCGATGGAAGACACGCTTCTTGCTGCTATTTTTGCGGGAATTATTACGGGAATTGGCTTCGGCTTCATTTTCCAGGCAGGAAGCTCGGTAGGAGGAACTTCTATTATCGCCCGGGTTCTTCATCACCAGCGCGGCTGGGATTTAACAGGTACCACATTGGTACTCGATGCCGCCGTTGTTATTATCGGCATTTTTATTATCGGCCCTGTATTTACTATGTATACGCTGATTACACTTTATATCGGAAAAGTAGTAACCGACTATGTACTCGGCGGTTTTGATTCCAAAAAAGCTATTAATATCATTTCTCCCTATTCAGAAGAAATATCCCAACGTATTACAACAGAGCTTGCCGCAAGCGCCACTGTTTTTGATGCTTACGGTGAATATTCCAAAGAACAGCGCAGAGCGCTTTATGTGATCATACCAACGCACCGTCTGCTTCGTTTCAAACGAGCTATTAAAGAAATTGATCCTAATGCGTTTATTGTTGTTCATAACGTAAAGGATGTTTCCGGGGGCACCTTCTCTATCCCGCATGAATCCCATAACGCAGTGTCTAATGAATAACGAGCAATGATATGTGGTATAAAAAGGTCTCCAACATTCTGTAAAAAGAAGAGAGCGCCCGGTCCTTGGCACTCTCTTTTTTTATACCATATCTTTTATAGCCGGCCGGGATGCTTTTTTATGATGATACATATTTTCATCTGCAGTTTTATACAGCTCCCTAAAACTGCCGCTTTTTGGAGATACAAAAAGCATACCTACTGACGTAGTTAAAGATATGCCTATCGTTTCCCCTGCCTGCGCCACAATCGTTTCCACCTTTTGCTGTTCCGCTTCCAGATTTACTGCATGGGGCAGATATAAAATAAACTCATCCCCGCCGATCCGTCCTACAATCGCTGAATCCGGCAGTTCTCTTTTTAATCCGCTTCCCACCTGCTGCAGAACTTTATCACCCGTATGATGCCCCAGGTTGTCATTTATCTGCTTAAATTGATTCAAATCCATTACGGCAAAAATACCTCTTTTCGGACGTCTGTTGCCCCATGCCTTTAAAAATCCTTCGCGATTATACAGGCCTGTTAAATAATCCGTGTAAACTTTCTCCTTCAGATTGCTGAATGTTTTTTCATAATGATGAAGCGCATAGGAAATAAGAAACCCTCCCGCAATTGTTAAAACGTTGACTCCAATAATACTAAGCGGGAGAATAAAATCGCTGGATTCCGGAAACATAAAAATCCCGCTGAACAGCACGGTATTTCCATAAATCAGGGCCCCGGCTGTATTTAATAGCAGCGAACCGGACAGGGCATACAAAATCAGCGGAATACCCGCAAAATAAAATATTGGACTTTCCCACCCGCCGGTTCCAAAAATAGTGGCGCTCCACCAGATAAATGCGAGGATCAGATATAGGCTTAACATTCCGGTGCTATGATTATCAATTGTATGCTTAATTACAAAAACGCCTGCACAGACAAAAATAGTCCAGGCTGCCATAACAGCCGGTGGAAAAGCAATAAGATAAATGCTGTCCCAAATAAGCAGCAGGGCAAACAGCATATACATACCGTAAAGCGATCTAATGTATCCTTTTTTTTGAAACAGCTTGATGCTGTACAGCGCCCCTGGTGCCAGCCTGTTAAGCTTCAACATGGTAGGCACCATCCAGTTGAACTACTGGAATTTCATTTGGCCTGGCAAAATAGTATCCCTGAAAAAGCTCGTATCCCATATTGGCAAGGTACTCAATATCTTCAATACGCTCAACTCCCTCAGCAAGCGGTGTTGCCTTTAGATGGTGTGCAATGTGAATAACGGAGAGCGCCACATTTTGTTTTGCAGGATCACTGCTGACACCGTCCGCAAATTCCCTGGCCAATTTAACAAAATGGGGTTCCAGACTGGCGAGCTTTTTTAGGTCGTTTGCTCCGGTGCCTACATCATCCAGAGCATATTTGAAGCCGTGTTTCCGGTAAAAATTCAATATATTTTTCAAATGATTAATATCCTTCACTTCATCGCTTTCCACTACTTCAAATACTACCTGCTCCGGCCTGACGCCAATCTGCTTAATCAGTTCAAAGGTTGTGGCAAGACAGTGTTCCGGCACATAAATAGCCGTTGGGATAAAATTAATAAAAATAAGCTGGTTCATTTTTACAGCAGCTGCATTTTTCACAGCTTCCATCCGGCAGGCTCTGTCTAATGCAAATAAACGATTTCTGGACCGCGCTGCTTCGAACAGCTGAAATGGAGGAATAATTTCTCCTTGCGTATTCACTCCCCGTGACAGCAGTTCATGCCCTATGACAGAAGCTTTTTTATTTTTTATTTCTACAATAGGCTGAAAATGTGTTCGGATCGCTTTTTTTTCAATCACTTTATCGATCCAGGCGGTCTGCTGTTCGGAACGAAGTTCTGATATATTCATTTTTTGCTCCTGGTCATCCGGCAGCTCTGCTTCGTTTTTATGTACAAAATAGACAGACTCCGCTGGATAATGGGCTTCCAAATAATCAAGTAAGTCAAATAGAATATGCTCCCGGGTCCAAAAAGCTCTTCTATTTAATATTGCCCATTCCTCTTCCGGGTAGTCCAGAAAATAAGATGAAAGAGCTTCTATATTTTGTCCTTCTTCAAATATGGCTGTATAACCTTTTTGCTTTATAACACAGATATCGCATGATTTAGTCATGTCTTTCCCCCCTGGCATAGTATCACTGTCTATATCGGTACATTCCCATTGATTTTATAGTCTGTATCAAAAGTATACGTTCCATCTATTAATGACATAAAAAAAACTCCCCTTCCGGCAGAAAGGAGTATCGTCTCTGCCGGAAGGGGAGTATCTTTGTATTTTTTGATCAGCGGAAATCTTTTGTATCGTCGATGCTTTCACTAATAAGCCTATACCCTACTAGAGAAGCTATAACAAGAAGAATACTAATTATTGTGCAGTTTTTCATACAAGCGTCCCTCCTTCACAGTTAAAATCCGATTCATTTATTTAAAAGGGGCGTACTTTTCCTTTTTTCAATACGAGTTTTGCTCCGCCGACAAGATAAAGAGAGCGGTTGTCGATTACTTTCTTCATCGCAGCTGCTTTCTTGCCGGTTAGTTTATAGCCGGAGAAAATGCTGCCGATTCCATCTGAATGGCCAAGGGAAGCAACCGTTCCTTTGTTATCAAAAACAAAGTTTTTCAGAGGTTCTTTTTTCATTAGAGCGATAATGTTATCCGCTACATAATCAGCTTCCTGCATAGCAAGCTGTGCGGTAGGAGCATATGGACGGTCGCCTTCGTTGTCCCATACCCATGAACAGTCTCCGATAACAAATAGATCTTCTTCATCCGGCATGCGAAGGTCCGGATTTACGTTCACTTTTCCTTTAACCATGTCAAAGCCTGATTTTTCAAGGATAGGACTTCCTTTTACGCCGCCTGTCCAAACGATAGTACCTGCTTTAACCAGTTCTTTTTCCTCTCCGATAATAAATCCTTCCGGAGTACATTCTTTAATCGGTGCCGCCATTCTTATTTCAACTCCGCGCTCTTCAAGCGCCTCTCTGGCATAAGTGGACAAATCCTGCTCAAACATTGGAAGAATAGAAGGAGCTGCTTCAATATTGATGATTTTCACCTTGCTGCGGTCAATATCATATTTTCTGCAGAGCTGCGGTACTTTATCAGCAAGCTCTCCTACAAATTCTATACCTGTGAAACCTGCACCGCCGACGAGAATATTCAAGCTGTCCGGGTCTGCATTTTCTTCATTGTTAAACTTGGCAAACTGGTATTCAATATGCTCACTGATCAGACGGCTGGAATCAATGTCTTCAATAGCAAATGCATTTTCACCCATGCCCTTGATGCCGAAATCATTTGATTTCCAGCCAAGCGCTACAACTAGGTAGTCATACGTAATATCGCCATTTTCGAGAACGACGCGTTTTTCGTCTTTTTTGATTTCCAATACGGTATCATACACAAGCGTGGCTTTATTCGGGCTGATAACATCGCTTATCATAACGCGGGCGTCATTTGGGGAAATAGTTCCTGCCGCCACTTCGTGAAGCCATGTTGCTTCATAATGGTAGTTATGCTTATTGACCAGGACTACTTCCGCCTGTTCAGGAGACAATTTCTGAATTAGTTTTTTTGCAGTCGTAAGTCCAGCGTGGCCGGCTCCAAGAACGACTATTTTTGGTTTGGTGCTCATTATTCCATTCCACCCTTCATTTTTTACAATAAAAAAAGCATATAACGTTGTTGTATGCTTCCTACACAAAGACCATCGTGCTATGTGAAAATATTAACATGAAAAAGAATCAAAAGCACTCTTTATTCCAATATTTTCTTCTGCCCTCCTCTGCTTTTCATAAAATAAGCAAAAAGACCAATTGATGTACCGGTCTTTTTCCCTATGTGCTATTCAAAAAAGCGCTCAATATACGTTTCTTCCCCCTGTCCAAGCAGGCCGATTCCTGCATAAGCTAAAATGGAAAAAACAATACTCCAAAGGGCGATACTTGCGGAAACCCCAGTAAAAAGTCTGCTTTTTTGAACCTCCAAGCGACATTCCCATAAATGCTGTCAGATGGCTTCCGACAAACAGCGGTCCGATTATCGATAAACCAGGCAGGCCGTACTTTTCCCATAATCGCTGCGCGCGCTGGGATCTTTTCCCTACTTCTTTATCTGTGTGTTTCTTTTTTCTGCGTGCTGCGACCCACTCCTGCACCCTTTTGATAAAAATAAGCAGAAGCAGAACAGTTATAACGTTACCAATCCATCCAATAAGAAAAGCAGGTACAGCAGGAATGCCCGCAATAACAGCGATAGGTATGACCCCGTATGCTTCGAAAAATGGGATGGCTGATAATATAAAGATAAGAAGATACATACCAAGTAATTCAATAATACCCATGACAGTCCCCAATTTTTTACGTAATATAATAAGGGTAACATTTTTGATAAATTGATTTTACTACTAATTTTTTTTGTGATTATTATGGTAATTGAAATTATAAATTTTGTATCTTTTTCTCCACCACATACGTTATATTATGATTACACCCGCCTTTATACAGGTTGTTGATTTCAATTACGTTAGGAGAATGTTAATGAAATATTTGTTGTACGGAAGCATCGGCGGCGTCGGTCTTTCGCTTATTGTCTTCTTTTCCGCCGCTTCCTATTTTTCCAATGAAGCCGCACTGCTGATTCTGCTCGCATTAAGCGTTCTGTTGTGTCTGCCGCTTATTATTAAAGCATTAATGAAAAACCAGGTTCCCCGTCCGGGTCTTTTTGGATCCCGTGCTCCCGGCACCTTAACAACGGTTGAAACGAAAAAAAAACGACACACCTTTACAGAAATCGCTTATCGCTGCTGGCGGCGGTATCGGTATTTTACTTATTTTTCTTATCAGTGCTTTATTTATTATGTAGTCAAAGAACCTCCCGAAAAACATATCGTTTCTATCCGCACTTTTACCAGAAGAATAAAGAAATAAACAAATAACCT
The DNA here is from genome assembly GCF_023845525.1 of Sinobaca sp. H24. Taxonomy (NCBI): domain Bacteria; kingdom Bacillati; phylum Bacillota; class Bacilli; order Caryophanales; family Sporolactobacillaceae; genus Sinobaca; species Sinobaca sp. H24. The sequence continues at coordinate 390,846 of NZ_JALBWT010000002.1, read as the reverse complement.
CGTATCCCTTTTTATAGGAATACGAGGTTATATATAGCGGTCATTCCTTTGTTATGTCCCGCAGTACGTGCGGTACGGCTGTGAATCTGCTTTTCCCGGCTCTTTATATGCTTCCTGTGCCTCGGAATATGCATATGGGTTGGAAAGAACATGCAGCAGTCTTCCCATTACTGAATAGTCTCCTTGTTTTTCAGCTGCCGTTAATGCTTCTTCTACTCTATGGTTACGGGGAATAACAGCAGGATTATTTTTCATCATACGCTGTTGAACACTTTCTTTAGAGTCTTCCTGGCGGTCAAGTCTTTCCTGCCAGCGCTGATGCCATTCTTTAAAAGCAGGAGCTGCAAATAATTCCATTCCTTCGAAATGCTCAAGCGTAAGAGCACGGAACGTATTTGTAAAATCGGCATGATGAGCCTGCATAAGCTCCAGCAGGTCCTGAGCAAGCTTCTCGTCTTCTGCCTCTTCATTGCTTAAGCCCAGCTTTGCTCTCATGCCATTCATCCATTCCTGCTGGAATAAAGCAATATAGCGGGAAATTTCCTCCTGTGCAGTTTCAACTGCTTTCTTTTGATCGTCGTCAAGCAGCGGAAGCAGCGCTTCTGCAAAACGGGCCAGGTTCCATCCCCCTGCCGCGGGCTGATTCTGGTAACTGTACCGCCCCTGCATATCAATAGAACTGAATACCGTTTTCGGATCATACGAATCCATAAATGCGCAGGGCCCGTAATCGATTGTTTCCCCGCTGATGCTCATGTTATCCGTGTTCATGACGCCGTGAATAAAGCCTGCAAGCTGCCACTTGGCAATTAATGCTGCCTGCCGTTTGATAACTTTCTGCAGAAAGGAGAGGTACTTATCCCGGTGTTGTTCAACTCCGGATAATGGCGCTCAATAGTATAATCCGCCAGCGCCTGAAGGTCTTCTTTTGTTCCCCAGCGTGCGGCATACTCGAATGTACCGACCCGGATATGACTAGAAGCAGTGCGGGTCATCACAGAACCCGTTAATACTCCTTCACGCAGAACTCTTTCTCCTGTCGTAGTAACGGCGAGGCTTCTTGTCGTTTCGATTCCCAACCCGTGCATCGCTTCACTGATAATAAATTCACGAAGCATCGGTCCAAGTGCCGCTCGTCCATCGCCTCCCCTTGAATATTTCGTCTTTCCTGAGCCTTTCAGCTGAATGTCCACTCTTTTTCCATCCGGCGTTATTTGTTCGCCGTACAATAAGGCACGCCCGTCTCCAAGCATGGTAAAGTTTCCAAACTGATGCCCGGCATAGGCCTGCGCCAGCGGAGATCCCCCTTCCGGCACTTTGTTTCCGGCCAGAACAGCCACTCCTTCTTCTTCCTTTAAAGCATTTACATCCAGGCCGAGTGAAACAGCCAGCTTTTCATTTAAAATAACCAGCCTCGGAGAAGGGACTTCGTTTACTTTAAAAGTAGTATGAAATAAAGACGGCAGCTCCGCATAACTGTGTTCCAGCTTCCATCCTGTTTTATTTTTATATTCCTGCATAGGATTCATCCTTTCTTTTTGTATCACTGCATGAGGGCGGATTAGTTATATTTATTTCTATTATACGCCTCTGCCTTTCCACTTTAAATCAATATGGTGCATAAGGATAGCACAAAAAGGGGTTCCGCTTTTCAGCGGAACCCCTGCAGACTGTTTAGTATATATTTTTTGAATGCTTTTTATTCCGTGAGTTCGAGAAGATTTTTTTCAGGATCTTCGACGACACTTTCGTAATAACCGTCCCCCGTCGTGCGCGGACCGCTTACGACAGCATATCCGTCTTTACCGAGTTTTGCGGTAACAGCGTCAACGGCTTGTTTTGAGCCAAGTGAAAGGCAACATGAGCCCATCCAATGCTGTTTTCTTTAGGACGTTCACCGATACCGGTTTTTCTCATCAGTTCCAGACGTGCTCCTTCATCAAACTTCAAAAAATAGGATTCGAATTGTTTTTCATGGTTCTCATACTTATCGTTAGCCGCTCCTCCGAAGTATGTTTCATAGAAATCCCTCATTATTTCCAGATCTTTTACCCATACAGCTGCATGTTCTATTTTCATGGTCACGCTCCTTTTACATGTTAACTATGTATATCATAAGTATAGCACGCTTTACCGCCTTGAGTTTTGTTTAAGTACCCGTGTATAAAAAAAGAAAGCCAGGCCAGGCTTTCTTTTTTACATGAATACCTTTATTTTTTTGCTTCAGAGTAACCCGGTTCCCCGTCAAAACTGTATAAATTTTCTACCTGGATCCATTCCAGGCCGGCTTCTTTAATTTTCCCCAACAGCTCCTGTATGCTTTCATGTGAAACTGTCTGATCTGCTTCCGGCATAAAGCGGCATCTCCAGTGATCTGTAGTAAATATTTCTGCTGCCCCTTTAGGATAAACGTTTGCTCCCCGGTTTGTAATAACGGATAGCCTTAATTCACCGTCCAACTTTTCCAGAATTTCCGCAATTTGATCTACAGAGCGGCTGTTTTCAAACAAAAATACATCTGTTCCTTCCAGACGCCTTTCTACAGAAGAAGCTCTTTCTTCCGCATTTAACGCAACAGTCGACGTGTTTGTTTTTTTGCGGCTGCCTGTTTCGTAAATCATTGGTTCGAATGTAGCCGGCTTTTGGCCCAGGCGCTCCACCACAGCTTCCGCGAATTCGTTCGTACTTACAGAAGCGGAGCCTTTTGCAATATCCCCGGTATAAACGCCGTCTTCTAACGTCTTAAACCAGGCGTTATGGATAAGAGAAGCGGTTTCCGGCTGATTAATATGCACGAGCATTTGAATGGCGCCGTGCAGAAGACCTGAGGGGTTTGCAATTCCCTGTCCTGCAATATCGGGGCACTGCCATGAATCGCTTCAAACATAGCATTTTCATCGCCAATATTTGCAGAGCCTCCCAATCCAACGCTTCCTGAAATCTGAGAGGCAATATCAGAACCAATATCCCCATATAAATTAGGCATAACCACTACATCAAACTGCTCCGGTGAATCGGCAATTTTCGCAAGCCCGATATCAACAATCCAATGATCAGTTTCCATATCTTTGTATTCTTCGGCTATTTCATTAAATACTTGATGAAATAAGCCATCGGTCCGCTTCATTATATTATCTTTCGTTACACAGGTCACTTTGCTTCGGTTGTGCTCTTTGGCATACTCGAATGCATGACGAATCAGCCTCTCGGATCCGGGCCGGGTAATTATTTTCAAGCTTTGAACTACTTCCGGCGTCTGCTGATACTCAATGCCTGTATATAAATCCTCTTCATTTTCCCGGATAATGACCAGATCCATATCGGGATGATTTTTTTAACGTGCGGCGCATATGATAAGGTCGGCCGGATGTTGGCATATAAACCTAATGAAGAACGAATCGTTACGTTCAAGCTTTTGTACCCTCCGCCCTGCGGTGTCGTAATGGGTGCTTTTAAAAATACTTTCGTGCGAAGCAGGGATTCCCAGGCGCTGTCGGGTACTCCGGTAGACCAGCCTTCCAAATAGGCATCTTTTCCAATTTCAATAAACTCCGGTTCCACAGCAGCTTCTGCCTTTTCAAGAATATGAAGCACAGCATCCATGATCTCCGGACCGATTCCATCACCCCGGGCTACAGTAATTGGTGTTTTTTTCATAAAAGCCTCCCATGTACAAATTTTCTAACTATTCTATACATTTATCTTATCATCCTATTCACTACATACGGGCAATCCAAACACAAGTTTATTAATGTTAAACGAAGCAGAAAACGTTAAAAAAGAATTCCCGGCATTTACATGCAGGGAATCCTTTTTGCTGAAGCTTCTATGCAATTTCCTCCTGCTGCTTTTTTGCACGGCTGGCTACTTTTTTAATATCCAGCTGTATCAGAACTGCCATTACAAGAGCTAAAACCATCAGCCCGGCAAAAAGATAAAATACTGGAATATAGCTTCCGGACTGTTCTCTGATTTGATTGACAATCTGCGGCCCGAGGATACCTCCCATAGACCAGGTTGTCAGAAGGTAGCCGTGAATCTGACCAAGTTGTTTTGTTCCAAATAAGTCGCCGATAAAAGCAGGAAGATTGGAAAATCCTCCGCCATAACAGCTGACTACTAAGAAAATGAAGGCCTGAAACAAAAGAATGTTTGTTATGTTTGGAAACAAGATGAACGCTGTTACCTGAAGTACAAAGAAAATCAAAAATACGTTCGGCCTTCCCAGATAATCAGACGCAGCGGCCCATACAAGCCTGCCTCCTCCGTTAAATATGCCCATAATTCCGACCATCGTTGCGGCGGCTGCTGCAGACAGCCCTACCACTTCCTGGGACATTGGAGAAGCAACGGAAATAATCATAATACCCGCGGTTGTATTAATCAGCATCATAGTCCAAAGCATCCAAAAGCGTCTTGTTCTAACGGCTTCTCTGGCACTAAGCTGTTCCAGGTCGCGCTTGACTACTTTTTACCGGTAGCAATATCTTTTTTCATTTTTGCAGGCATCCAGTCCTTCGGCGGCGGTGCAATATAGGAAGCGCCTGCCATCATTAGAACAAAGTAGCTGATGCCCAGAATATAAAATGTCATCTGCACGCCTACCGAATTCATAAGGCTTGCTGCTACTGGGCCGTAATAAGTGCACCGGCACAAATCCCATCACAGCCATCCCGGTAGCCATTCCTCTGCGGTCGGGAAACCATTTGATCAAAGTAGATACAGGAGCAATGTAGCCTATGCCCATTCCCAGACCGCTCATTAGGCCGTATGTGAGAATAAACATAACCGGCTGGTCAACAGCAACGGAGAAGACCGGCGCCCGCCTGGCCGGCTCCAAATAATACAGCTGCGAGTATTGCGGATCTTCTCGGGCCGTTTTTTTCTACAAAAGGTCGAAAAAGGCTGCGGCAATACCCGCTAGTGCCATCATTAATGTAAAAGCCAGTGTTATTTCAGTTGTCGACCATCCCATCGTATCTCTAATAGGGTTCGTATAAACGCTGTATGCGTAGGCAGCGCCTATGGAAAGATGAATTGCAATTGCTGATAAAGCGATAAGCCATCTGTTTTTATTAGTCTGCATTCTTCTGACTTCCCTTCGTGTTGTATAATAGATGCAAAAAATAACATATGTTTATAGTACAATTAACCGCTTACATAAATCAAACAAATAGGAAAAATAAAATAATTTTGAATATTCTATATATTTATCATTTCTCTGTTCTAAAACAAACTTTTATTTCTACCTTTTAAATAGACAAAAACATCCCCCCGGCCGGGAGGGATGTTTTGCTGTTTCCTATTTCAAAGCTACCAGTTTTTCATTTCCTGGCGGAGCTTTTCCTGTTTTTCTTCTTCTTCCCGAAGCCTGGTTTCTTTATAATCCAGCCTGATCGACTTCAGGAGCGCTATACTTGCGACCAGAAGCACAATCGAGAATGGCAGTGCCCCAATAAGAGAGGCAGTCTGCAGACCTTCCAGACCAGCACTTATAATTAGTATAGTTGCCACTGCGGCAATCAGCGTACCCCATACTACTTTTAAGACGATAGAAGGGTTGGTGTCTCCTTTAGATGTCATCATTCCAAGAACAAATGTGGCTGAGTCAGCAGATGTTACAAGGAAGGTAAATAATAAACCGATGGATAGAACAGATAAAACCGTGCCGAGAGGCAGGTTTTCCAGCATGGCGAATAATGCGTTCGTTACGTCATTTTCCACCGCTGTAGTAATGTCCGTCCCCTGGAATAAATCCATATTTATGGCTGTTCCGCCAAAAATTCCGATCCAGAGAATACCAATTGCCGGCGGTGCTACCATTACACCAAATACGAATTCGCGTACCGTGCGTCCTTTAGATACACGGGCGACAAACATACCAACAAATGGCGACCACGCAATTACCCAGGCCCAGTAGTAAACCGGCCACTCCTGTACCCAGGTTCCTTCATTGTAATGATCAAGACGAAGGCTCGCCTGGAAGAAATTCTGAATATAATCTCCGACTCCTGTAGTAATGGTATTTAATATGAAGCCGGTCGGCCCAATTAACAATACCGACACCATTAAAATTAAAGCTAGACCGAGGTTGACGTTACTCAGGTATTTAATACCCCGGTCGAGTCCGGAGACCGTTGATACCATAAAAAAGACAAACATGGCTACAACGATTAATATCTGTGTCGTCGTTCCGGCTGGAATATCAAATACGTTGTTAAGTCCCCCGCTGATCTGAAGAACGCTCAGGCCGAGTGTAGTAGCCACACCGAGGACCGTTGCGATAACAGCAATAATGTCGACCGTATTACGAAGCGGCTTTTTCCCGGTTTCGCCAATAACAGAGTTCATCGTGTCGCTGATAAGACTTCTTTCTTTTTGGCGGTAAAGAAAATAGGAGATAGATAAACCGACAAAGGTAAAGGCAGCCCACTGGTGAATACCGTTATTAAAAAAGGTGTTCCACATAGCTTCTCTGGCTGCGTCAGCCGTACGAGGTTCTGCATCGGTGCCGGGAGGAACCGTGCCGAAGTGGGTCATCGGCTCTGCTACACCCCAGAATACAATACTTACACCGAATCCACAGCTGAAGAGCATGGCGATCCATGTAAACAAGGAATATTTGGGCCTGACGTCGTCCCCGCCCAGTCGAATCTTACCGTATTTACTAAATGCTAAATAAAAATTAAATATAATCAAAAATAATACAAAGACAAGATAAAACCATCCGAACGTGCTGGAAATGAAATTATATGTAACCGTAGCCTGTGATGCAAGCTGATCTGGTGCCAGGAATCCCCAGATGGCAAACGCCACTACAATAATAAATGAGATCCAAAACACACTGTTAAAGCGCCACTTTTGTTCTTTCTTATCCATTTCTTTTCCCCCTTTACTATAGTTAGAACCAGAAAATGCCTATAAACGAAGGAAAGTATTCTATTGGGATAAGTACCATTTATAGCCACAATGCTGATTATCAATCCTTCCCCTCTTTTCCCTGCTTTAAAACGTTATTAAATCAGGTTATCCCGCGTACGTAAAGAATAAACGACCGCTGTCCTGCTTCTCCTCAGCGGGCTGCCGCCTGTTAAAAGGAAAAGCCCGAGAGATATACAGTGACGGCCACAATAAATGCTGGCAGCGCCACATACCATTTATTATACATCGATAATAACCAACAGCATGTTTATTTTAACATATACTTGCTTTTAAGCAGTTGATTCCAGGAATTTTTTTGAGTGTATTAAAATTTATTTAATGTTTCTATAAAATCATTAATATGCTGCAGCGAGCTGATCGTATCATTACACGTTTCACTGGATTGGCAGATATAATTCCCCCTGCTCGTATACGTTTCCTTTCCGCTTTTGACAACTGCCATAAACAGGCCGATATTTGTGTGTCCATGACACACTGCGCAAATTCCTTTACGTGTCATCGGTTTAAATGAACCGCTCCAGCCGGTCATCCCCCGCCGATGCGGAAATATAATATTTTCGTTCTGAACGGATATCATTCCAGCTCATATAGGTCATTCGCTTTGCATCTGATCTTCCCAGCTCAGGTATTTTTATTTTTTTTGCTTTAGGAAAAAGAGTCCTGATTTCACTGTTTGTTATTTCCGGAAAAGGAATAACAAAGTCTCTGCCTTTTGCAAGGTACAGCTCTGCCTGCAGGGATTCCCTCATAGAAGCTGCTTTTAAAATATACTGCTTTTGTTCATCCGTCAGTGGGGGAAGCATTTCTAGAACTTTCTCAACCGCATTTATCCGGGTTGCGTCCAGCACTCCCTTGTCCTGGGTGGCTCCATGTGCCTGCACAATAATTTTTACCTGGCGCTTTAGAAAATTATACTGATCATTGCGCAGAAAAGGCTGGATCCCTGTTTTGTTTGATTCAGCCATTTAGATCCCTCCTTTATGTTCAAAGTCTATACATCAACATGGAAACCAGCGCTGTCGCTTTTCATCCTTCTCCCTATCATACGATACTTTATTCGTTACTTGAAGAGAGTTCTACTTCTCTATCATTAAGAGGCTGGACCGGACGGTGATTTTCTCCAAATATTTTGAAATTGTTTAATCTGTTCGGAGGACATGGAGATTGGTTTTTCATAAATCATCCATTTTACCTGCTCGGAGCAGGGCGGCGTGGTCAAAGAACCATTGTAATGAAATGAATCGGCATCTTCAGGCAGAAGCTCCTGGACATTAATTAAATTCTCTACAGGTATATTACTATCTGTTTCTTCTTTAGGGAACTTGTTCCATACCGGCATCAGCGTTTCATTTTCGGCACCTTCTTTTATCATTATGCGGCCACAGCAAGCTCCCTTCCTTATTTGATGAACAAGATGAAGTTCCATCTCATAATGTTCCCCGTTAAACTGATGTTCGCTCGGAGTATGAAAATGAAACTGTACCAGCTTATAGTTATTGTCTTCTATAGATAAAACGTTATCAGGCTTTGCTGCATGCGCCATAAGAGTATGGCCATCATTTGCAAGACTGAATTTCCCCCTGATAGTTCAGTTCCACCTTCTCCCGGGCGGAAGATTCAGTGACCTCGGAAAACTCTAAGTTAATCGGAGATTGTTCCGTACCGTCTGCACATGTTTGAAAAGCGGGATCCAGGCTTCCCCAATTTTCCGGTCCGGCATCTTCTCCATACGTCCATTTCTGTGTGTTTTCATCTTTCGTTTCGCTCTGTTCCTGCTGTTCTTCCGGTTCGTTTTGGCCCTGTTCTGATGTTTGTTCCTGGCATCCGCTCAGCCCTGCGCCGATAAGAAATAATGCAAGCGTTAATTGTTTGGTCATTATTTTCCTCTTTTCTAATAGTGATATAGACTCCTGATGTTTTCAATCTGCTGCTAAAGGATAATAAAAAAGGAAGAACAACCCTAATTTATTGTAAATAGTGGTAAATGTAGTTACAATATGCCAAATATAATAATATGCATAAAAAAAGCCCCTCCTATTATAATAGGAGGGACCGGGTTAATCTTACTGCTTCATTATCTTCTTTTTGGAAGAGATGGATCTTTTCGTACCGTTTTATAAAAAGAAACCCCCATTAATAATATGACAACCGAGAAAGGCAGAGCAGCAATAATGAGTATATTCTGCAGCCCCTGCGTCCCTCCGAAGTAAACTACTACAGCTGCTACTGCAGACATAGTAAGCCCCCACATTACTTTTACCGCGTTAGGTGGATTAATAGAGCCTCCTACCGTCAGCATCCCCAGTACAAAGGTAGCTGAGTCCGCAGAGGTGATAAAGAAAACAGCAATAACTACAATAGTAATTATCGACATTAAAAAGCCGAGCGGGTATTCCTGTAAAACGGCAAATGTGGCCGTTTCAAGCGAATAATCCGATATCGTAGCTATTCCAAGCTGTTCAATATTGATAGCTGAAACTCCAAAAACAGCGAAGAAAATAAAGCAGACAATCGCTGGAACAAACAGGACACCGAGCATAAATTCTTTGATGGTACGTCCTCTTGATATACGAGCAATAAAGATGCCTACAAAAGGCGACCAGGAAATCCACCATGCCCAGTAGAAAATCGTCCAGGCATTAATCCACGAACGGTTATCTTCATTTAATGGCTCTAAATGAAAGCTCATATCAAAGAAGTTGGAAATATATCCACCCATCGTATTCGTAAACATATTAAAAATGTATAAAGTCGGTCCTACAATAAGAAGCATCAGCAGGAGTATAAAAGCTAAAATCATATTAAAATTACTTAAATACTTGATACCTTTGCTGATGCCTGTCCAGGCAGATAAAATAAATAAAGCTGTTGCTACCGTTAGAATTACCATCTGCGTAGCAAAGGTGTTCGGCGTTCCAAACAAAAAGGAGATACCTTCATTCATCTGTGCAGAACCGAATCCAAGCGTGGAGGCGACACCTACCACCGTTGCAAATACAGCGAGTGTGTCAATAAGCGTTCCTGGCAGGCCGCGCATTGCCTTTTCGCCAAACAGCGGCTCCAGCGTAGCACTCACAAGTCCTGGATATCCTTTGTGAAACTTAAAGTAGGCAAGCACTAACGCCACGACGCCGTAAACCGCCCAGGCATGAATACCCCAATGAAAAAAAGAATACTGGAGCGCTTCTTCTATTGCCTGGTTTGATCCAAGCTCAGCTCCCGGTGTATTAATGAAAGCGTGGGAGATCGGCTCGGATGTTGTCCAGAATACAAGCCCCATTCCCATACCGGCGGAAAACAGCATAGCAAACCAGCTGAGTAAACCAAATTCCGGTTTTTCATTATCCTTTCCTAACCGGATACGTCCGATTCTGGAAAATATTAGATACACACAAAATACGAGCATTAACACGACAATAATAAGATAATACCAGCCGAAAGCCGTAGAGAATGTAGTCGTCATTGTAGTCGTGACAGTCTCCAGCTGTGTCGGCGCAATACTTCCCCAAACTACCATAATGAGGCAGATTGAGATCGCAAACCAAAATACTAACGTTGCATTCTTCACTTCTTCACCTCATATGTTCGATTTTTTTTTGCTATGTACAGCCTGCTTCATATACCCTTTCCTGTTAGATTCAAACAAAATGCCATGTCCTGCTGTTCCAGTAAGTTATTTTACCATACATTAGCAGAGGAATTAATAAAGATTGCCACTTACCTTAATTTCTTCCTGAATGACATACTTTTCTACCTTCAGCAGATAAATACAAATCGAACGAAACATGCGTCTACCGCCTTTTTTTTACCACTTTACAGCTTTCTTATTTGAACTGCGGTTTTTTTACGATATACTGAATAGGACTAAAAAAGGAGTGCCTGTTTATGAGTGAAGAAAAAGTATAACGAAGTAGAAAACGGGTTATTGAACAATATCAGCAGGATGAACGAATGATGATTCTTGTATTTGCCCAATGGTGTATCAACAACGAGCTTGATCCTGCAGCCCTTTATAAAAAAGCATATCCCCTTCAGGCTGAAAATGCTGCTCTTCGGGACGGGGTCGCTTTAACGGTGCCTAAAGAAGAATCAGAACCTATTGCTGACTCCACCCTTTTAAACGTTCTGAGCCTGTTGGAAATGAAGACTTATCTGTCGTTGTATCCGAGTATATGAATATAGGAAGATAATTTGTTTAGGCTTGAGTTTTTATACGGAGAGTATTCATGTTAAAAAAGCGGACATTAAAAAAACAGCCCTGTATCCTTTTAATAAGGTATACAGGGCTTTTACGTTTATATTTTACCGGCAGGACAGTTTACGTATGTTCACTATGGCTGAGTGCCTGATTCAGCAGTTCAATAACATGACTGTCATCGCAGCTGTAGTACAGATAATTGCCGCTGCGCCTGTATTTTACAAGCTTCATCTGCCGAAGCGTCCGGAGCTGATGGGAAACCGCTGACTGATTCATCTGCAGAATATCAGCAATATGATTAACAGAGCATTCTTCTTCAGCAAGAAGATGCATAATTTTTATACGTGTTGGATCAGCCAGTGCTTTAAATAAATGATACGTATCCTGGGCATGCTGCTCTGTAAGCAGCTGATGCGAATCTTTTTTCATTGAAAAGCTCCTTTCTATACGGTGGAATGTTCCAGATGCCTGAGATCTTCATATTCAATCTGAATCGTGCTGTGTTCAATACCCAGGTTATCATAAATCCAGCGGTTTGCTTCAACAAGCACATCCTGGCCTTTTAAACGAAAATGTTCTTCCACGACGAGGTGACAGGTAAAGCTGTACAGGCCGGATGTGATAGTCCAGACGTGCATGTCATGGACAGCGAGCACTCCGGGAATTTTTTTAAGCTCTGCCTTTACTTCATCGCAGTCTACGTGGGCCGGAGCTCCTTCTACCAGAATATGAATGCTTTCTTTACACAGATTCCAGCCGGCAATACCGATCAATACAGCGATGCCTGCACTTAGAATCAGGTCCATCGCATACCAGTTAAAAAAATAAATGCTCAGTCCTGCAATAATAGCTCCAACTGATCCAAGGGTATCTCCTATAACATGCAAGAAAGCACCTTTCATATTCAAATTTTCTTTAATTTCCCCTCCGGATAATATATATAAACAGAGAATATTGGCAATCAAACCAACCACCGCAATGATAATCATCGGTCCGCCCATAATCTCCTGCGTTGTTCCCGCCCGCTGCACGGCCTCTGAAACGATGAACACAGCAATAACGAGCAGAGCCGCTCCATTAAACAGGGCCGCCAATATTTCGTAGCGGTGATTTCCAAATGTTTTTCTTTTAGATACCGCTCTTCCAGCCGCGATCATAGCTGCGAGACTGATAAATAAATTAAAAAAGTCACTGAACATGTGGCCCGCATCAGCGAGCAGAGCGAGACTGCCTGTCCATAATCCTCCTATTAGTTCTACGACCATCCAGCCCCCTATCACGATCAAGGCTAGAATAAGACTTTTTTTGTTTACATTGGTTCCATGAGAATGACTGTGGGAATGGCCATGATGATGTGCCCCCATAATTAAAACCACCTTACCTATATGTTTATATACTCATATTGTACCATCGTTTTTTTCTATGTAAACAAAAAACTCCGCTTATTCAGCAGAGTTTTCTTTTTCTGTATTAAACCGGATGGACTGACCCGGTGTTTGTACGATCAGCTGCTTTTTTAAAAGTCTGCCAACCGCTCTTTTAAATGCCGCCTTGCTTATTCCAAATGTATCATAAATGTCTTCCGGTCCGCTCTTATCAGTAAAAGGCATTTCTCCGCCATTCCTGGTTAAATAAATAAGAATCGCTTCTGCGTCACGGTCCATCCCTTCTACTTTCATAGGGCGGAGGCTGACGTTGATTGTGCCATCCTCTTTCAGGCCGATCACCCGGCATTCGGCTTTTTCACCAAGCCGGAGCTCACGCTCGCTTTCGCTGTGATGAAGAAAAGCACGATATCTCTCTTCGGTCCATAAAAACGATCCCACCTTGGAAGCGCGGTACACGTGGCCTTTAACTGATTGGTTTTGAATATCTTCCGGCGCTTCTTCAGAAGAATCCATTATTATGTCTTCATCCGCCGGGACAGCAAACAAGCGGCCTCTCGGATCCTGATGAAGTTTCACAAACAGCTTATCTCCTCGTTTTGGCCACACTTCCTGCAGAACAGGAAGATTGTCTTTTGAAACGAGCATATCTTTCTTCAGACCGATGTGAACGAAAACGCCCAATTTCGGGATCACGTCCGCAACGGTACTCCATCCATAGGACGACACCGTAACCTGGGGCAGGTAGCTCGTCGCCAGATAACTTCCTTCTTTGTTTTGATAAAGAAACACTTCTGCTTCTTCCCCTACTTCTGTATCTTCCTCTGCATCTACATACGGCATAAAGAATTGATCTTTTCCTCTTTCCAGAACAAATCCCTGGTTTTCTTCTCCAATTACATCACAAAACTGCACAGACCCTAATTCTCTCATTTTATCTACTTCCCATCATTAGTTGTTCTATTGATATGTTTAACCCCAGCCGGGTGAGTGTGTCTCCGGCTGTTTTCTCATCCGCCTGCCAGGCTGCTCGTTCAAGCGGAAGTGATACCGGGGCATCACAGCGGATCGCTGCCAGCGTTCTTGATAAATGCAGCATCTCCAGCTCTGCTTCAATTTTTCTGCGCTGGCCTGCCGGCAGATGTGCCAGATTGTCAAGCACCCCTTCAATTGTCTGGTATTCCTGAATCAGTTTTAACGCCGTTTTTTCCCCAATTCCTTTAACACCCGGGTAATTGTCGCTTGTATCGCCCATCAATGCTTTAATATCGACCAGCTGGTCCGGGTGACAGCCTTTTAATTCTTTTACTGTGTCTTCATTATATACTTGATAATTTCCCTGCCCTTTTTTCATAATGGCGATCTGAATTTTCTGGTTGGCAAGCTGAAGCATGTCCTGATCACCGGTAAGAATATACCTTCTGCTTCTTCTGCGTAAGCACAGGAAGCGTCCCCAGGCGTCATCGCTTCATAGTTTACTGCATCGATACTTGGAATGCCAAATCCATCTGTTATTTCCCTCGCCATGGCAAACTGCGGCACCATCTGCTCTTCCGGTGCAGACCGGTTTCCTTTATACGCCGGAAACAGCTCCGTCCGGAACGTACGGCTTCCCAGATCCCAGCAGCATACCACATGAGTAGGAGTAAATGACTCTACCGCTTTGAGCATATGTTTGGTAAAACCATGAACGCCATTGGTTGGAATGCCTTCTTTATTGTACATATAATTACCATGCACTGCTGTAGCAAAATACCCTCTGAAAAGAAGAGCCATTCCGTCTACAAGTAGTACTTTTTTTGTTCCATTAATTATTCTCCTATCTTTAGCTATTATGACCATAAACGTTTAGGTTCGATAACTGGCCAGAATACCTTTTTTACCGTATTGGATGATAAAACAAACGTATAAATTACAGCCACTGCAATGTAGAGCACTATTTCTACGTTTCCGTTAAAAACGGTGTAAAAATCTGTTGTCCGCAGATAGCGCAGCAGAAACCGTGCAGCAGATACACATACATTGTATTAAGCGCTAATGCAGAAAACACGGTGGGCCGGGACGGCACGAGAGCGAGAAAACAAAGGCTTACTATAATGGTAACTATATATAATCCAGCCGGACCGCCATCCTGCAACTGTCCCAATACCAAGAGCAGCGTAGGATTCACTGCCATAAAACCATTCGAACATGATATTGTCTGCGAACGGATAAAGAAGAACGGCGGCTCCTGCAAATACAATGATGCTTATTTTTGGATTTATTATCGTTCTCACCTGGTTCATCCAGCTTTTCTTCATAAAATACCCGAGCAGGAAGAATGGGAAAAATACAAGTGTTCTCGATATGCTCAGCACAGGCGCTATTTCCCACACTCCGGCAAGCATACTAATCAGCACAGCTGGAATCAGCAGGTAAATACTGTATTTAAAAAATATCATTAACACATAAAAAGTAAAAAGACTGAGCAGAAACCACAGGCTCCACAATGGTTCTAGCAGAGGATAAACAAGCTCTCTGTCTTCGATAAAATAGTAGTATACAGCATAAATCCCCTGAAATATTAAATAAGGAAGAAGGATTGTCTGCACAGGCTTTAAAAACTGCCTGCGGTCAATTGCTTTTTTGGCAAAATATCCGGCAATCAAAAAAAACAACGGCATGTGAAAAGAATAAATAATCAGATAGAGGGTTCGGACTCCCGTGTGCTCTCCTATATATGGAACAATCGCATGACCCATTACAACTAACACAATTAGAAGAAATTTAGCGTTATCGAAAAAGTAATCCCTGGCTCCAGCTTCTTGTGCTGCCACTTATATCACCTCGACAGTATTTTACCTTTCGGATGGTAAGCTGCTATTACGTCAGTACTCTTTATTTCCCTGGCGGCCCTTTTCTTTTATTAAATGTTTTTAATGGTTTGGCTTTGTTGCCAAGCCATCCTTTCCGGCGCAGCCAGACATAAATAAAGAATGTGAAAAAAAGAATAATTAGCCAGGCAAAAGCATAACCAAATGGCATCGACAATTCCGGCATCGAGTCGAAATTCATTCCCCATAATGCTCCCAATACCACGACAGGCGTGGTTAACACCGTGAAAATGGTCAGGGCATTAATAATTTCATTGGCACGGTAGGAAAATAAGTTCATATTTAAATCAAGAAGCGTGCCAATCTGATTATCATAATGATTAAGAAGAGTCATTACCCGCTCCAGCCGTATGTTTGTCCGTTTATAAATAGTCGTGTTCACCAGTTCATCAAGCATAGCTTCCTTTAAGGTCACTACAGTTTCTTCGATGGGGATGGCTACCAGTTTTAAAAACAAAAGCTCTTCACGCCGTTCAAAAATATCCGACAGAATCGCTTTACTATTAACGGCGTGGGCTTTCTCCTCCAAGTGGCTGATCTTTTCCTCATAGTCATCAATCCCTTTTAATAAATCCCCCAGCATTTCCTGAATAATACAGAGAAAAGCTTCAAATCCATTGGAAGCCGCGGGCATCGAAGACATTAACGAGTTTTTTTGTTTATTATCCAGAAACGTTTTCCATGCCCCCGCTGTTACCAGCTCTTCTTTTCGAACCGAGAAAAAAACAGCTGATCTGCATCAGCGGCTGATACGTCATGAAGCATACCATTTATAACAGGCTCATTCATTTCCTGATTATAAATAATTTCTATGTTATTTGTTGCTACCTGCTGTGCCCGGTTCCACCAGTTCTCAATAGAAGAGGACAGTTCTCCGGTATCATTTACATTGGGTACATCGGGGTCTATTTCCATCCAAGACCACTGGCTGCTCTCAAGTATAACGGTATGCCTTTTGTCCATATAGTTTCACGTTCCCCCTTCTATAGTCCCGGATCACTCTGCTTCCTATAATTATAACAGGCAGACAGCGCTTTCTCCCCTTTATATCCTTGATTGTTTAAAATACGCAGAGAACGGAAAGATGAAATAAAAAAGGAAGTGCTATCAATGAGATATCTATTTATTTCCGATATCCACGGTCAGTATTCAGCTTTAGCCGCCTTATTAAAAAAACTTGAGCCGACCTCCGATGATATTCTCATTTTTGTAGGTGATTACGTGGATCGCGGTCCTGATTCCAGAAAAGTTATCGACCTGCTGCTGGATCTGAAAAACGATCCGGATATGCATACTTATTTTTTAATGGGCAACCATGAAAGCATGATGATAGAAGCTTTGCAGCATCCGGAGGCAGAGGACGCCGTAAGCCTTTGGCTGCACAACGGAGGCAGGGAGACGCTTTTAAGCTACATGCAGAAAGGCCACTCCCTCCCTTACGAGGAAGCGGCCTCTCTATTTAAAAATGAATACCCCGGCCACTATCAGTTTATTCAGCAATTATCAATATATCATGAAACCGACGACCATATCGCTGTGCATGCCGGAATTGATCCGGGCCGAGATGATTGGAAAGATACGTCCACTCATGATTATTTATGGATCAGAGAAGCTTTCCATTACTCAGATATTCTCAATACGAATGGAAAAAAAGTAATTTTCGGCCATACTCCTACGCTGCGCTTTCATGAAGATGCCGGAATATGGTTTCAATCCGACAAAATAGGAATAGATGGAGGGGCCGGGTTTAAAAAACAGCTTAATGCCCTGATTTATGAAGATGGTGCTTATCAAACCATGTTTGAAAAAATCAAGTAGTCTCTTCCATATACTTGGACAAAGCGACAATCATAGCCCCCATTCGTTCGTTTTCGGGCGCTACAACGTTATCAATACCCTCTTCATGCAGAGCTTCTGTGGTAACTTTGCCAACAGATACAGCGGTTGTCTGATCTGCAAACACAGCGCGGATATCCTCTGCCCATTGATGTTTCTCTGCAAAACGAAACAGCGAATGTACCTGGATCGCCGTCGTAAAGCAGACGGCCTGATAGGTTCCATTTTTTAATTCTGTACACAAAAGCTGAACGGTTTGACTGTCCGGTTCTACGTGCTGGTATGGGAGCACCTCCTGAACGTGTGCTGCTCCTTTTTGCTTTAAAAAATCATAAAGAACAGGGGAACGTACTCCATGCAGCTGCACCATTACATTTTTCTGCTCTAAATCCTCTCCGGAAAGCTCCCTCATCAGGCCCCTTGTTGTGCCATCATCATCACGGACGGCAGGGATAACGCCCAGCTCTTTCATAGCATTAAACGTTTTGTATCCTCTGACCGCCACATCTGCCTGCTTTAAATGCTTTGTAAGCATTTCTTTTTGTCCCATTTCCTCTGCTGCCCCCATCAGGGATTTGACGCCGATGCCCGTCGTAAATATGTACCAATTGGGTTTAGAAGAAAGTATTTCTTCAATGGAAGGCTTTAAGGCATCTTCTGCGGGAAACACTGTTCCCTGAAGCGATCTCACTGCGGCTGTGCCGCCCTGACGTTCGATAATTTCAATCATTTCTTCGGTTTTTCTGGATGCCGCAACAGCTACATGTTTGTTTGCGAGGCCTTTTGCCATATAATAGTCTCCTTTTTTCTATTTAAACTGGTTCTTTTTCCTAAATTGTACATGATTTCGATTTTACCAGCCAAACAATATTTTATTATTATGGTTTGTGAAATTATAATAATAAACGTTTTATTTTCGTTTCCTTGTTTTCTTCCCATCCTTCCCCTATAATGAGTTAGTTAAAGACGTCTTTTCCTTATTTACGTGAAGGCATCGAAGTTTTCGTAAATAAGTGTTATCATAGTAAAGATAAAAACTAAATGTAAGGATGTATGTAAATGATTACTTGCCAAAATATTGGCCTGCGTTATGGTGACAAGAAACTCTTTGAAGATGTAAACATTAAATTCACTCCCGGCAACTGTTACGGCTTAATTGGAGCAAACGGCGCCGGAAAATCCACGTTCCTTAAAATCCTATCCGGAGAAATTGAATCCCAGTCCGGTCATGTTCATATGGAAAAAGGCCAGCGCCTTGCCGTATTGAAACAGGATCACTTCGCATATGAAGACCATCAGGTAATGGACGTCGTTATAATGGGACATGAACGCCTTTATGCGGTTATGAAGGAAAAAGACGAAATCTACATGAAACCGGACTTCTCTGATGAAGACGGCATGAAAGCGGCTGAACTCGAAGGCGAATTTGCAGAAATGAACGGCTATGAAGCGGAAACAGAAGCGAGCCAGCTTCTGCGTGGCTTAGGTCTTCCCGATGAGTTTCACTTTAAAAATATGAGTGAGCTGACAGGTTCTGAGAAAGTAAAAGTTCTCCTTGCCCAGGTATTGTTTGGTTCCCCGGACGTTATCCTTATGGATGAGCCGACCAACCACCTCGATGTTCATGCTAAACAGTGGCTGGAAGAATTTCTTATCCAGTTCGAAAATACGGTACTCGTCGTTTCCCACGATCGTCACTTCCTGAACAAGGTTTGTACCCACATTGCCGATCTGGATTTTGGAAAAATTGAGCTTTACGTTGGTAACTACGATTTCTGGTATGAATCCAGTCAGCTTGCCCAGCGCATGGCCAAAGACTCAAACCGCAAAAAAGAAGAACAGGTGAAAGAACTTAAAGATTTCATTGCCCGCTTCAGTGCGAACGCATCGAAATCCAAGCAGGCTACTTCCCGTAAGAAAACGCTCGAGAAAATTAATATAGAAGATATTAAGCCTTCTTCCAGACGTTATCCTTACGTTAACTTTAAGCCGGAGCGAGAGCTTGGAAATGACCTGCTCGTTGTTGAAAATTTAACAAAGTCCATCGATGGCGTAAAAGTAATCGACAACTTAAGCTTCCGTCTAAACCGTAAAGATAAGGTAGCCTTTATTGGCAGCAAGGAAATTGGCAAGACGACCCTGTTTAAAATTCTCGCAGGTGAAATGGAGCCCGACAGCGGTACGTATAAGTGGGGATTAACTACTTCTACTTCTTATTTCCCTATCGACAACTCTGATTATTTCGAAGGCGTAGAATTGAACCTGGTGGACTGGCTGCGCCAGTATTCACCAAACGAGCAGACAGAAACCTTTATCCGCGGTTTTCTCGGCCGCATGCTTTTCTCCGGCGAAGAAGTATTCAAAACAGCAAATGTTCTTTCCGGTGGCGAAAAAGTCCGCTGCATGCTCTCTAAGATGATGCTTGCGGAATCCAACGTGCTGATTATGGATGAGCCGACCAACCACCTGGACCTTGAGTCCATCACTTCTTTAAATAACGCGTTAATTGATTTTGACGGTTCTATTTTGTTTACTTCCCATGACCATGAATTTATCCAGACGATCGCCAACCGTATTATTGAATTTACGGATAACGGCTTTATCGATAAAGAAATGAGTTACGATGAATACATCGTAGAACAGAACAGCCAGAAAAAAACAGCTTCCAAATAATAAATGAAAAAGCGTCCCTTCACTAGTGAAGGAACGCTTTTTTTATGAAAGAAAATAAACACGCACATTCACAGCCCGTTTTCTTCCAGGAATTCATTAATTGTTTCCGCTTCAACGGCAATACCAACCGCTTCCCCGGATTCTTCTGTGCCTCTCGCAAACACAATACCTTCTACATCTCCTGTTTCATTAAGAACAGGACTTCCGCTGCTGCCGTTGAACACAGAAGCAGAAATGATCATCCGCTCTTCCGGCCCGCTCCCGGGAGTTATAATTTCTCCCCTGCTTGCAATCCAGGTCAGCCGCAGCGGATTTCCAATAACATAAATTTCCTCTCCCCCTCCGGCAGCTGATTCTTTTATAGAAAGCCCGGGAATCGACCCTTCCTCTATTTGGAGAAGTGCCAGATCTTTTTCTGGATCTGCTGCAATGAGTGAAGCTTCCCGCCATTCTCCATCTTCACTGTACACGCCAATTTGATCTACCCCTTCAACTACGTGCTGGTTGGTTAAGAGATAACCATCTTCTTGTAGAGCAAAGCCGGTTCCTCTTTTTTCCTGCCCGTCCGCCTGGCCCTGCACGGTTACAATCGAGTCTTTCCAGCTCTCCACTTCTTCATTTTGAAAAATAGTATTTGATTCTTGCAGAAGCCGCAGTGAATCAAGACGAAACCCATCAAACAAGAGATAGCTTGATTGAAACACCAGCAGCATCGCAATACCAATAGCAGCTATTCTAACCCCTGCCCGTTTTCCTTTTTTCTTTTTTCTTTTTTTAGGGGACTCTGCTTCTTCTTCCAAAAAATCTTCAGGCTCCGGCTCCTCATATTTTTCATCGTAGAGCTCTTCTATGCTGTCTTTTTTCTTATTTGTCATCAGCGCTTCTCTCCTAAGTATTGGGGTCTAAACACCAGCATCTTCTTCAGACAATTGACAAACAGAGAAAAACTGGCTACAATAAAGCCTAGTAAATTAATGTGAATACTCAAATTAAGAAAGGGCGTTATCTCATGAAACAGCATTCTGTTCTTCCAGGCGCCGCCTCTTTTTATTATCAGGCCGGAAGCAGCGCCGTTCTGCTCTGCCACGGATTTTCCGGCACTCCGCAGAGCGTTCAGGAAGTTGCTGCCGCACTATTTGAGCATGGCTATTCTGTATATGCGCCTCTTTTAAGCGGGCACGGAACGCATTTCACAGATTTGGAACATGTTACTGCAGCCGATTGGAAGCAGGATGTAGAGAAAGCCTACGAATGGCTTGCTTCCAGGCATGAGCGTATATTTATTATGGGGCAGTCGATGGGCGGCACCCTTGCGTCTTACTTAGCCTCTTCTGCAGAGAAGGCAGCCGGCATGATTCTTATTAATGCTGCGATGGAGGTGCCCTGTCTTGCAGAAATGGCAGAAGCCAGCACTTCTTCTTTTATTGCAGAAGGAGAGCCTGATATCCACGATACCTCACAGCAGGAAATAGCCTACCTTCATCTTCCCGTACATGCTATCAGGGAGCTGGTCGGGTTAACCCGCGAGGTAGAACCGGTTCTAAGCTCCATCAGCATTCCCGCCCTATTGTTTAAATCAGCGGTGGATCATGTCGTACCTCCTGAAAATACGACTAAAATCTATCAATCCATCCGTTCCGAGGATAAGACCAGCATTACCCTACCCAATTCCTATCACGTAGCTACGATGGATTATGATAAGCATATCATCATTGACCAGACCGCTTCATTTATGAACCGCATTTCAGCCCTTGACCAGCCGGTACTGGGAAAAGGCCATGAATAGAAGCATACAAAAGCGGGAACAGAGAAAAGAAAGGAGCGGTTCATCCAAATGAATTCACCTATACAAACAATTGCCTTTGATGTGTACGGCACTTTATTTGACGTACAGTCTATTTCTTCCTCCTGCGAGGTATTTTTCCCCGGAGAAGGAGAAAGCGTCAGCCGATTATGGAGGGAAAAACAGATCCAATATACGTTTCTGCGCCAGATTATGGGACGCTATGAACCTTTTTCCAAAGTAACGATGGATGCTCTTCGTTATGCTTCAGCAGCCCACGGCAGAAAATTATCATCCCCTGAAGAACAGCAGCTCATGCAGGCGTATCAGACGCTCGATCTCTTTCCGGAAAGCCGGGAAATTCTTGAGCACTTAAAAAATGAAGGCAAACAGCTCGTTGTATTTAGTAACGGATCCGACGATATGCTGCTGCCGCTGCTGCGCTATGCAGAGATTGATCAGTATCTGGACTTAGTGCTGACGGTGGATGAAGTTATGCAGTACAAGCCCTCTCCGGCCTCTTATACGTTAATTCTAGATCATACTGGACGTAAAAGACAGGAAATTGCATTTTTATCCAGCAATGGCTGGGATATCAGCGGAGCACAGGCTTTTGGTTTTCATACCGCCTGGATTAACCGCAGCGGTCAGCCGCAGGAAGAACTTGATGTACCTCCGGAAGTTACTTATGATTCTCTCCACCCCCTAAAAGAGTGGGCATAACACATCCTGCAGATATGAAAAAAGACGCGGAAATACTATCCGCGTCTTTTTCTATGACTTAAGAGGAAACCGGTTCAAAATAATCTTTTTTAAATCCGGCAATTTTTTTACTATCGTCAATAATAAAGTAAAATTCCTCTGTTTCATTTTTCACTTCGTATACGCTGCCTGGAGTCAGTACACTGTCTACCTTATATTTCGCAGCGTTGGCGTGAATGCATTTAATTTTTCTGCCTGTTTCTGCGGTCTCCCACGTTTTATGTATCATATAACGTCCCTCTTTCCACTCTTATTTACTGATCAAAGTATAACAAAAAACCAGCTCCCCTAAAAGGGAAGCCGGTTTCTATTAGACAAACATACCTGCAATCGAAGCACTGAGAAGAGATGCCAGTGCACCTGCAGCTACGGCACGAAGACCAAGCTGGGCAATTTCCCCGCGTCTTTCCGGTACTAATGCACCAAATCCGCCAAGAATAATAGCCATGGAAGATAAGTTGGCAAATCCACACAGCGCGAACGTAATGACAATGACAGATTTCTCGGATAGGTTGGCAATTTCCGGTGCAAAAGAAGCATAGGCTACAAATTCATTAATAGCCAGTTTCTGACCGATGTAGCTTCCGGCCTGCATCGCTTCTTCCCACGGAACACCAATCATAAAGGCAACCGGTGCAAACACATAACCTAATATTAGTTCAAGCGTCAGGTTACCGGCTCCAAAAAATCCGCCGACGGTGCCAAGCAACAGGTTAATTAATGCAATAAGGGCAACAAATGCAATCAGCATCGCGGCAACGTTCAGCGCAAGCGTCATCCCTGTAGAAGCGCCACGGGCTGCTGCATCAATAACGTTCTGGGACTCGGTGTCTTTCCCAATAACGATATCGTCTGTTGTGTTTTCCGAATTCGTTTCCGGCATCATCATTTTTGCCATAATTAAACCCGCCGGTGCTGCCATGAAGCTTGCAGCAAGCAGATAGTTTAAAGGAATTCCAAGACCTGCATATCCAAAAAGCACAGAACCTGCAACACTGGCAAGTCCTCCGGTCATGACGGTAAACAGCTCGGAGCGCGTCATGCTCGGAAGGTACGGCTTAACAACCAATGGGGCTTCTGTCTGTCCGACAAATATGTTTGCGGCGGCTGACATGGACTCAGCTTTACTTGTGCCAAGAATCTTTGAAAGAAGGCCGCCAATAATTTTGATGACAAACTGCATAACACCTAAGTAATATAAAATACCGATAAGAGAGCTGAAAAAAATGATAACCGGCAGTACTGTGAAAGCAAAAATCGCTTCTTCAAGAATAAAATCACCAAACAAAAACTGTACACCTGCGTTAGCACTGTTAATAACTTCCTGAACCCCTACCGTAAACTGCTCCAGGACCGCCCGTCCAAAATTCCACTGCAGGACGATAAAAGCAAAAAACACCTGAAAAGCAAGTCCCCCTAAAATCGGCCGGAATTTTATTGATTTTTTTCCGGTGGAAAGCAGAAAAGCTAAAAATAGTATAAAACAATACCCATTAAACCCCATAAAAAGTTCATTGGCCGCCACTCACTCCTTTTTTTGAAAACGCTTCCCTTCCCTTTAAATTAGGAAAGATCATGGATACTTTATCAAATAAATGACGAAAAGTAAACAGTCGTTTGCTGAATCGTACAAATTTTATGTAATATTCCTTAACATTGTATACGGAACACATAAAAATTCGTAAATATACTATGAAAATCGTAAAAAACAAAAAACCTGCCATTAGTATAATGACAGGAGTCCGGCTTTTTTTACTCGACGCTTAAGCGGAGATCAGGAAGATGATTAAGTATAAACTGAGACTTCTCTGCATCCGAGCGTGAGGAGAATTGACGATAGTATTTAAGGGCGGTCTCAAAATGAGCAGGCATATTATTGTATTCATCCAAAACGCGGTCAAATGCATCATAAGCAAGCATCAATGCTCCGACCAGATCAGTTATCGGCATAATATACGTTTTGGAGTCGTGGTGGGAGGCTGTGCATAAAGTCATATGCTCTACCTGGTCATCGAAAAAAGCCGCTGCTTCTTCTACATATGGACGATACAGCGGATCCACTGATTTTGCTTTCTTTTCAAACAGCGAACGCCATTCCCGGCAGAAGCTTATCAAATACGGGAGATCATCCTTTATAATGGTTATATCAAAACCAGCCTGCCTGATACGATCCATGCTCATAGGCTCCATTGTCGTCTGGCTGGTTCCTACATAGTAAAATTTGCGGCGATAAGCTTTCATATGACACCCCGTCTTTCTAAATTAATCAATGTAGTTTATTTTCCCCATTGTAACACTTAATACAAGCGTTTCCTACTATTTTTATTCGGTCCGGTGTATCTGTTCGAGTTCTTCTATGATGTCATACACGGCTGCTATTCCCTGCTCTGCAGTTAGACAGGCTACGCCCAAAGGCGTTCTCCAGAAGTAATCCGGTATTACCGGGGCCCTGGCTGCGGGTGCCTGATACAGTGCTTTGTATATGCGCTTCACATGAATGGAGGCATCCGGTTCTCCGGCAGTAGGATCACCTCTGGCCGTGTTAAACACAAACTGGACGGATTTCAGCAGGGTATTTCCCGGCATATACGCATATTCTTTATATCGTTTTACTCTCTTTCCCGCGCCTTCTGCAAGTTCATCTGCAACAGCCAGCTCTGCTGCCTGCTCTTCAAGGTGCCGGTAAAGTATTTTCAGCACCCTGCGTTTTTCTTCCATCATTAATTCATTTGTATATACGGAGCGAAGCACCTCATATGCCTGTTTTTCATCCATTTTCCGTCTGCTCTCCTTTACCAGTTAAAAGGGAAATCCAGATCGGTATCCATTTTCCCTTTAATCGTTTTAATGTATATACGCTCTCTGTTTAAAAACTCCCGGAAAGGGATTTTAACGGGCGGCCTGTTGCCTCCAATGCCTACATAAATAGACAGCGATGCTGGTTCATACACTGCAGTGTGGATCGTTCCGGACCAGTTCCGGTAATCGTTAGTGTAAATGCCCTGCCCATCATGATTAAACAAATAAAACAGATCGAGCTGTTGTTTATCGGACAAGTCCATCGATTTAAAAATCCCTTCCCGGCGGTAGGAATCCTTTAAAAAATGACGATTTTCTTCCTGAAGCTGTTCCGTAATAAAATGATTGGTGCACCAAAAATCATCTTCCTGCCTGACGACAAGCTTTCTGGGCGAAGCTTCCACCACTGCGCGTCTGCCGCCGGCATCATACATCGAATAGTTAAACGAATGACGATGCGGCACCTGCTTTAAAAACTGTACGGCTTCGTCTGTATTCCGGCAGTTTTCCAGCACCATCCGGCAGATGTTCGAGCAGACAAACCCCTCTTCCGGCTTAATACGATGCACGAAATGATAACCGATGGAAAGGCCATGCTCATTCATTCCGTCCGTACGGCCAACCATGCGCTGGGAAAAGCCAAATGTAGCAAAACCATGTTCCGGCTGATGCATCATCATCTGTCCTTCGTATGTCTTAGGAAAGTAATCATAATTTCTCGCATATATTCCATTCACCATTAATGCGCTGCAGCCGGCGCGCACCCGGTCACCCTGTAGCCGCTGTATTCATGGACCACGTCATACAATGGCCACTTCAGCTCTTCGGAAATTCCTTCCAGCTCATCCCAGATGCCGCTGGAATATCGATTAAGAAGCTGTTTTGTATCATTAAAATCGATACTGTAACGTCTGGTAGATTTTTCCCGGCGCTTCCAATGTACTTTTTCTATCAGTGTATCTTTCCACTCTCTGCCCTGCTGCCGGCCTATGTCATAGTAGGTCCCTCGATAGGCGCGCAGCGGCATATTTATTGTTTTCATAGCAGACTCCTTAATACGTTTATCTATTCCATTGTCTGGTGCGGTATCGAAAGGCCGTTCCTGCTCTCCAGATCCAGATTAAACTGCAAAGGGAAGCTGTAAATGCTGCAGCAGCAGGGAGCCAGAATGCGAGAGATGCCAATATAACTCCCCCGGCTGCGAGAATCCAGAAACTGATAAAAAGAAACAGACGATTCTGCAGGTGCATAGAATACTCAAACGTAAATTGCTTCTGCCTTTCCTCGGAGATGCGTTTTTTGTCCGGGGCTCGCAGATAGGCCTGAACGTCTGACGGCACGGAAAGCAGCGGACGGGCGTAATCTTTCGCGATGCTCTGCCAGCCGGCGCCGCCCGTCTCTTCCTGGTTGGCAATAATCCAGTCCATCACCGGTGGTTTTGAAGCTTCAATCAGATCAAGATCCGGGTCAATAATGTAAAGAACGCCAATCAGGGTGGACACTGCCCTGCCGAGAAAGGCAAATTCACTTGGCATTTGAATCGGTTCTTTTTCCATTAAATCCTGAATGTCTTCCAGATAGGCTTCCACTTTCCGTTCATCCCACTGGGACATATCTTCCTGAAAATAGCGGACCATCAGCTCTTCAAATTTCTCTTTCAATCTGTCCTTATCTGCATGCTCAAGCAAAAAGCCCAGCTCCCCCATCGCATCAATGGAATCCTCATAGCGGTCAAACACAAAACCTGCTACTATTTTTCGGAGGGAACCTGCCTGAGCCGGTGTTATCGTACCGGCCATACCAAAATCAATCAGCCAGAATGTGCCATCTTTATTCAAAAAAATATTTCCTGGATGAGGATCGGCGTGAAACTTCCCTGCTTTAAGCGCCTGTTCAAGAAATCCGGTTAGTAAACGCAGAGCCAGTTCATTTTTAGGAAGGCCCTGTTCTTCGATAAAAGCTGTATCAGTCACTTTAACGCCGTCTATCCACTCCATAACGAGCACTTTTTCCGTACATAAAGCTTTTTCATAGGCAGGGATAAAAAACTGTTCGGAATCTTTATAACGTTCACTAAAACTCATTGCGTTTTTATATTCCTTATAAAAATTCAGCTCATCTCCGATAACATCCTCTATTTCTTTGTAAAGGCGTTTCATATCGGTGGAATCCCCAATTTTTGTAAACCGGTCAGCCAGAGCCATTACCATGCGCAGCGCTTTAAAATCGGCCCTGATTATTTTTTCAATGCCCGGCCTCCGGACTTTCACTGCAGCCTGCCTGCCATCAATAAGAACTGCTTTATATACCTGACCGATGGACGCTGCTGCTACCGGATCGGTATCAATAGACTCCAAATAGGTATACATATCTTCCTGCCATTCAGATTCAATTATTTCCAGACAGTCTTCCCACTTTTCCGGCGGCACACGGTCGATTAAATCGGAAAGCTCGTCTATAAATTCTTTTGGAAGAATGTCTGCCCGTGTGCTTAGAAATTGGCCAAGCTTAATTAATAATCCCTCCAGCTCAAGGGCTTTTTTTCGATAAACAGCGGCCTGACTGCGAAGCAGTTCTCTCCATTCTGCTTCATTCCATTTTTTTGCATGACGCTTTTTAAACCAGACTACTTTTAAAAACATGGATATGCTCATCGCTAATATGGTAATGATACGGTACCAGGACATAAATTTCACGCGAATCCCCTCATTTTCCGGTCGTTCACCGACTAGAGCTTCTGCTTCTGTTATATTATGGTATCATAGAAACATCAATTTTCTTACTAATATGAATGTCTTGAATGGGGGGTCTTTGCATGGCCTTACGCGACCGATTTATCATGCTTTTACTATTTACTGCAGCTTTGATTGTACTGGTAATATCAATTGAAGAAATGCGTCTTTACCCATATGCTTCTTCTGTGCTTCTTTTCTTTGCAGTAAGCACCGCCGGAGGTCTGCTTTTCTACACCTTCCTTTCAACAGCCTTTGCAGCTGCGGGGGCAGGCATTTTAACTATTGCTTTTATTCTGCTTCCCTTCATTGAAGGCTCTGCGTTTATCTGGCCGGCTGTTATTTTAGGTACTTTGACGATTGCTGCTGTATCCGCACGGATGTATTCAGAAAGAAACGCATCTTCTTCATAACAAAAAAAGCATCAGCCCTGATGGGGACTGATACTTTTATCTATTTGCTGCTATTACAGGCAGGACCAGCGTCGAACATCACTAATAAGTTCCGTGACTTCACTATTTTTGAATTCAGTATCTTTTAATTCCTCGGTGAATAAATAAATAATAATCGTATGCCTGTCACGGTTATCAATTACTTCTACACTGCTTTTTTCTGCTTTTTCATTCACTACAGGCAGCTGGAGCCGCTTGCTTACTTTTTCTGCATCAATTCGGCCTTTAGGGATATCAAGAACAATTTTCAAGTGATCGTCCATATCATCACAGATCATTCCCCAGCGTTTACCAAACCAGGCTCTGCAGCCTGTTGTACTTATAAGAGTTAATCCGTAAGGCGGCGTTGACACAAATTTTGTGCTTGCCCATCCTTTAAGTTCCATGGCGCTGCAGAGCTCTTTAGCTTTTTCCACCACCAGCGTATGTTGATTTTCTTTAACTGGCATGTAAATCCCTCCTTCAAACTTACTCTACACCGCATTATGAATTTTCATTAGAAAAGAAAATTCAGAATATAATGTTGTTACATTAATGTACCACAACCTCAAAGTGATTGTCGATAATTTTACAAAAACACGAAGAAAGCGTATTCAATCATAATGGTGTTTACCTTTTTCTAATGAAGAAAAATCGACCGTTCGGACAACGTAACAAAACCGACACACAAAAGGACATTTAATGCTTTATTCTATCCGATTATTTCTATTTATTGAATGCCTTTCTTCATTATATTGTTTCAGATTAATCAAAAAAACAGCTGATAATGCAAAAACCTTTTTAAATGATATAAAGTTTAATCAAAAAAAATAGTATTTTGCCTGAAAAGTTGTTAGTATATAAAATAGTGAATATTTATTGAAGGGAAGACGTATATGACGTGGAATGCTAAAAACATAACAAATATACTTGCAGCTCTCATTGTAGTTGGGATCCTTGTATACTTTTTCGGCTTTAACAGTTCAAATGAAAGTGCTGATAATGAATCGACCCCTGAATCTGAACCCTCCCAGGAATACTCGCTGGAAGATTACGAGGGATACGGCGTAAGTTCTTCCAACCAGCAGGCCATTGACACCGGCATGGAAATACTTGACCAGGGCGGGAACGCAGTGGATGCAGCGGTCGCAGTATCCTTCACGCTCGGGGTAACTGAACCTTTCGGCTCCGGTATCGGCGGAGGCGGCGGTATGATGTATATGGGTTCAGCTGAAGATGTTCCTACATACTATGACTACCGTGAAACGGCTTCAAGCACTAACCCAGCTGACCAGATAGGCATTCCCGGATTTGTAAAAGGAATGCAGACTGTTCATGAACAGCACGGATCACTTCCGATGGAAGATCTACTGCAGCCGGCAATCGATTATGCCGAAAACGGCTTTGAAGTCGATAAGACGCTTGCAGACAGGCTTTACTATGCTACACCAAGAATCACTACTTCAGCTGCACCAAGTTTTTATCCCAATGGAGAATCCATTAAAGAGGGTGAGACACTTACACAGCCTGAACTTGCCCAGACGCTCCGTACGCTTCAGGAAAACGGCCTGGATGATTTTTATGAAGGTGAAATTGCCAATCAAATCAGTGACAGCGTAGCTCACATTGAGCCTGCCGATCTGCAGAATTATACGGTCGCAGAAACAGAAGCTGCCGTCGGCGACTTTGAAGGGAGCACGGTTTATTCAGCCGCCCCTCCTCTTTCCGGCATAACTGTTATTCAAATGCTCGGCATGGCAGAATACTTGAATGCGGGAAGATACTATGGGCGATGAGGCAGAATATGTCAGGCTCATTAGTGAAATTACAAGACAAGCTTATTTTAACCGATTAAACCGATTAGGTGACCCTGCATTTGAAGATGTAGACGTAGAGTTACTCACAGGTGACACTTATATTGAGAACCGTGCTGACTTTGTGCAGGAAAGCAGACTTGACAATGTCACAGCTTTAAACGAATATGATGGAGTTGAGCACACAAGTACGAGTCATTTTGTTATCATGGATGATGAGGGTCGTACAATCTCCGCCACCAACACTCTCGGTAACTTCTTTGGATCCGGGAACAATATAGACGGAGCCTGGATGAACAGTCAGCTCGGCAACTACAGCGATGATCCTGAATCACCCAACTATCTTGTAGAAGGCAAGCGCCCACGAAGCTTTATGGCCCCTACTATTATCCAGGGTGAAAATAACTCTTCTGTGATGGGTGTCGGTTCCCCCGGGGGCGACCGTATCCCAAGTGCCATCGTTGAATTTTTATTAAGACAGGCTTATACAGATGAGAGTGTTCAGGATTCAGTGAATCACGGCCGGTTCCATCCGCAGATAGACACTATTCATATAGAAGAGCGTATGGCAAACGACCAGCTGATTGAAGATCTCGAGAATTACGGCTATCAGACGGAAGTAGAAACGGTTGCTACGTACTTTGGCAATATTACCGGTCTTGTCCGCAATAACGAAGAAGAAACAATGGAAGGCATTTCTGATGCTAGACGCGCTGGATCATACGATATTAATTAAAAAGAAAGAAGGTCACAAAATTGTTGGTACAATCAAAAAAATTGATGATGCGAGTATTTCCTTATGTATTTCTAGTTTCCCTGGTATTCTTTATGTACTTTTTTAAATCCGATGAAGTTTTAACCAATCAGGAACAAGAGCATATTAACTCCGAGCTTTATGAAGAACAAGAAGAGAGCGATTTATCCAGCGGTACGGAATAATTTTCCCGCTTGAGGTCGTGTCTAAAGTAAGAAGATAAACCTGCAAGAACAAGTAAAAGCCTGAAATCGTTTCGCTGCACTAACGTAGGTGTCTCTTCTGTACAATCTATAGTAGAGGCACTTTCCTTATGTGCAAAAGCTTTCATAAGGCTCTTCTTGAAATCATAAGGAGGAGAAAAACATGCTTTTGATCATTTTGGCCTGTTTGGTACTTTTATTAATAGGCCTGCTGGAAAAACGAAAACACGATCAGGAAATAGACAAAATTCCATTACGTATTAACGTAAACGGCATACGCGGCAAATCAACCGTAACCCGCCTGATTACCGGTATTCTAACGGAAGCGAATTATAAAACCGTTGGAAAAACCACGGGCACCGAGGCCAGAATGATATACTGGGACCGGTCGGAGAAACCTATTGTACGCAAACCCGAAGGTGCAAATATTAAGGAACAGAAATTCATGCTCCAAAAAGCTTCTTCTAAAGGAGCGGAAGCCTTTGTATCGGAATGTATGGCTATCAATCCGGAATATCAGCGTATTCTTCAGCAGGATTTCCTGAAAGCCAATGTCGGTGTTATTTTGAACGTGTATGAGGATCATATGGATATTATGGGACCTTCACTTGATCATGTTGCAGATGGTTTCACCTCTACCATCCCATATAATGGAAAATTAATCGTCGGAAAAGGACCTTACTATGATCTTTTCACTAAAATAGCTAAAGAACGGAATACGGAAGTTTTTACAGCAGATGAAGATGAAATTCCAGAAGGATTTCTTCAAAGATTTTCCTACATGGTATTTCCGGAAAATATAACTATTCCTCTGGCTGTCGCTAAAGCGGTAGGCATTGATAAGGAAACGGCACTACGCGGCATGCTCCGCGCTAATCCGGATCCTGGGGCTCTCCGCATTCTTTCCCTTGCCCAGGCAGGAAAAGAACCTTCTTTCATGATTAATGGATTCGCAGCCAACGATGCCCATTCTACTTTATCGATTTGGGATCGTCTAAAAGATTCGGCATTTATGAAAGACGATACGATGATTATTATGAACTGCCGGGAAGACCGGGTGGACCGTACAAAAGATTTTTGTGAAAACGTGCTTCCCTACCTGCCGGCCAATAAGCTGGTATTAATCGGACGCAACGTCTACCCTGCTTTAAAAGCAATGGAAAAAGGCCTTCTGCCGTATAACCGGGTCATTAACCTGGAAGCAGAAGACCGCGAAATGATTTTAGAAACAGTAAAAAGAGAAGCCAACGGCTCTACTATTTACGGAGTCGGAAACATTCATGGAATGGGCGAACTATTCATGGAAGAATTAAGAAAATCTCCTGATGTAATAGAGAGAAATGTCGGCGAGGAGGCCATTTAATTGTTTGGAACAGATTTATACATTGCCTTAGTGGTAGGAGTCGTACTTAGTCTTATTTATGCAGAGCGCACCGGCATTATGCCGGCAGGCCTTATTGTTCCGGGCTATTTAGCCCTTGTATTCGACCAGCCTGTGTTTCTGCTCGTTATTTTTTTGGTCAGCTTATTCACGTATTTGATTGTAACGTACGGACTGTCACGCTTCATGGTACTTTACGGACGCAGAAAATTTGCTGCGATGTTATGTACAGGAATCGTACTTAAGCTGTTGTTTGATTACTTTTACCCCATACTGCCTTTTGAAATATATGAATTCAGAGGACTTGGAGTTATTGTTCCCGGACTCATTGCAAATGCTATGCAGCGTCAGGGAGTTATCCCTACGGTAGCAAGCACGATTGTATTAACGGCGGCAACATTTGTCATTATTACACTCTACTATCTGATTTAGGGGTTATATACATGAGAAAAAAATGGAGTTTAAAAGAGCGCGTACTCGCTTTAACAAAACAAGAAAAAAAGAAAGGATTCCGGCACGCCATTATCGCAGTAATACTGTGTATTGTGCTGATTGCCGTTATCCGAATTGCTGAACCGCCGGCCGAAAGCAGCACGGACACTGTATCCAGTGAATCGGTATTCTCAGCTGCTATGGTAGGAGACATGATGATGGGCCGCCATGTGGAGGAAGTCGCTTCACGTAACGGCTATGAGTCATTGTTCCAGTACACTGGTGATTTATTTAAGCAGGTCGATTACATGACAGGCAACTTTGAAAACCCAATTGTAGACGAAGGGGACGATGTTCCGGAAGCGGATAAAATCATCCACCTTAGTGCTCAATCTGAGGCCATTCAGGCACTTGAGGAATATAATTTCTCCACCGTAACCCTTGCTAACAACCATATGCTTGACTACGGGCATGAAGGGCTTGCCAATACGCTGGACGCTTTTGAAAATTCTTCGATCAAACCTGTTGGCGCAGGTAGAAATGCAGAGGAGACTTCCACTTACTCTATGGACGAATATAATGGCCTTGACGTGGCAACGCTTGGCGTTAATGACATTACCTACCGCTATGGAGCAGCCCGGCCTTGCCTCTCCTGGTGTCCTGACATCTGATCCGGAAGAGTTTATCCCGGCTATACAAAGTGCTCAGGAAGATGCTGATCTCGTCGTCGTTCATCTGCACGCCGGACAAGAGTATGACAGTTCCCCTACCACCCGTCAGCAGGAACTGGCTAAAGCAATTTCTGATGCCGGCGCTGATATCATAGTGGGACATCATCCGCACGTTCTTCAATCGGTTGATGTTTATAATGACACGTTAATTATGTATTCTATGGGTAACTTTATTTTTGATCAGGGCTGGACCCGTACAAGAGACAGCGCGGTCGCAGAGTATGAGCTGATGGAAGACGGTACAGCGCGCATTGAGTTTAAACCTTATCGTATTTTTGAGGCGCAGCCTCGTCCCGTAGAAGGATTAACCGAATTTGTTCACCGCTTCCGTATTTTCCGCCAGTTGACGAAAGACACCACAAACGAAGAAGCCATCGTGGAAAACGATGAGCGCCTATATTTGAAGTCGATCATTCTCATGTGTTGGAAGATAGAGAGCAGTAAAAAAGAAGACGCCAGCTGGCGTCTTCTTTTTTTACTGTTTTTTAACTGCTTTTTTTATCCTTGGTTAGTCGGGCGGATTATAATTTCATTTACATCTACGTGAGACGGCTGATTCACTGCATAAAATACGCCTTCTGCAATATCTTCACTGGCAAGCGGAGTCATAGAGCCAAGGCCGACTCCGTCTTTTAGGAACGACATAGCATCCTCATCTGTGATGGTATCGGTAAGTTCTGTCTGAACGACACCCGGAGAAATAGAAGTGGTGCGGATGTTGCTTTCCGCAAGCTCCTTGCCCATGCCTTCCATAATTATACGGGCTGCGAATTTAGTACCACAGTATACGGCTCCTGTTGGCATTACTTCATGTCCGGCTACGGAAGAAGTAGTCAAGATGTGTCCTTCATTGCGCTCTATCATGTGCGGAAGCACTGCTGCTACCCCGTAAAGCACACCTTTAATATTTACATCAACCATTTTATCCCACTCATCCACTTTTGTGTTTTTCATGAATGAAAGCGGCATAAGACCGGCGTTATTGAATAATACGTCAATCTGGCCAAATTCGTTAATTGCAAATTCTGCCAGCTCTTTCATTTCTTTTTCAGAAGTAACATCTGTTTTTTTGTATACTGCTTTGCCGGTTTCACCGCTCAGCTTGTCCTGCAGTTCTTTTAATCTATCTTCTCGTCTTGCAGCCAGTACTACGTTGGCTCCCTCTTTTACGAAGCGTTCTGCCGTAGCTTCTCCAATACCGCTGCTTGCACCGGTAATAATTATTGTTTTACCATTCCAGTTACTCATTTTTTATCACTCCATTATTTTTGGTTACCTCCCTCTCTTTCCCACTTTTTTTACTGTTAATCTTATTTTGGACACTTTTTTTTTAGACTCTATAGAAACCATGCCCTCTTTTCACCAGAAAACCGCTTCATTGCCTATTTATAAATTATTTTATGAAGGGACAGATACTTAAGCGATCCGGTTTTTTTCAAAGATTGGTTATTCGTAGCGCGCTTCTTCTTTATTCATAGGAATGACCAGCTCCTGATCAAAAGCATAAATATAGGCTTCCTGCACAGGCTCTTCCCAAATGGCAGATAGAGCTTCTCTATATACGTCCAGCTGAAACTGATATTTTTCCTTCATGCCGGCGATATGTTCTTCCCGTGTTTTGTTTTCTACATTGGAAAGGCGGTCTGTCTTATAATCAATCAGCACTAAACTGCCTTCGCTGTTTCGAAACACGCAGTCAGCCATCCCCTGCAGGACCGTTATATCGCCGTCTCCTTCAGGTACAGGCCGCCCGTAGGTAAAGGCTACTTCACGCCAGACGTCTGCTGATTCTATAAGTTCCTTACCAAGTGTGCTTTCGAAAAATGGCTGTATTTTATTTTCATCAATCACTTCCCCCTGTTCTTCTGTAAGCCAGTTCCCCCCACAAGCCGTTTTTTTAAGCTCTGTCAGATCTGCGGTAGTTACAGGACCTTCTAAAGATACATGTTCCATTACTATATGAAAAGCGGTTCCTCTTTCCTGGGGAGTAACCGTTTTTTCCTGAAGAAATCGGGGTCTCTCAGCGCCTGCTGAACGAAACCCGGTCTGAAGAGCCGGCTGTTCACTGTATGGATCAGATATTGCCTGCTTCCATTCACTTACCGTCTGCTTGGAGCGAAGCACTACTGTATGAGCATAAGGATACTCCCAGTTCATTCTTGCTCCCACCTCTTCATTTTCCTGTGTATACCCGGCACCGTCTCAAGATGAATGAGTGCTTCTTTTTCTTTTCGGTTTACCTGTTCAGGTTCTTCTTTCTCCCCGGTAAGGGGTATGCTGTTCGACCACTTCTACATTCCAGCTCGATGTATCAGTAAGAAAATCCATCCGGGACGATTCCTGCCACTCTGCATGATCAGCATGACGAAGTACAGCCGGCATAATCCAGTCAAAACGTTTTGGCCTGAAGTCTATCAAATGCCGAAAGCGTATCCGCAGCCTGGGCTGCCGTTACCGCCCATTTAGAAAACTCCGAAGCGGCGTCTTTCACGGTGCCGACTAGAATAAATTGTTCTTTAGCCCGGGTCAGTCCTACATAAAGCACTCTCATTTCCTCTGCCAGCAGTTCCTTTTTTTCCCGTATTTTAATAGCAGCCTGTGGAAGCGAGGTTTTCACTATTCGTTTTGAAGGATTAATATATTTTGTGCCGATTCCCAGGTTTTGATGAAGCAGAATATCGCTGTACATATCACGCATATTAAAATCTTTGCTTAATCCTGAAAGAAATACAACCGGGAATTCAAGTCCCTTGCTTTTATGGATCGTCATCAGCCTGACCACTTCTTCTTTTTCTCCAAGAGTACGGGCGGTTCCCATATCGTCCCCTTTTTCCTGAAGCCTTTCTACAAAGCGAAGAAAGCGGAACAAACCGCGGAAAGAAGTCTGCTCGTACGCACGTGCCCTATCATAGAGAGCAAGCAGGTTTGCCTGCCTTTGTTTGCCGCCCGGCAGTCCTCCGGCAAAGTCATAATAACCACTCTCCTGAAGTACGCGCCATATAAATTCAGGAAGCGACTCTTGTCGGGAATAGGTCCGCCACTCTTCAAGCGTTACTAAAAATGAGTGGATTTTTCTCTGCAGGACGCCGTTTCTGACGCTGCCAGAAGCGCATCATAATAGGTGCCGCCTGTGTCAGCCATTCGTATTTCAGCCATATCTTCTTCACTAAACTGACCGATTGGGGAACGAAGCACGCTCGCCAGAGGTATATCCTGAATCGGATTATCAATAACGTGCAGCAGCGAAAGAATAATATGAATTTCCACCGCTTTAAAATAACCTGTACGAAGTTCTGCATATACCGGTATCTGCAGTTCCCGGAATTCCTCCATCATTGCCGTGGACCAGGCCATTGAACGCATCAGGATTACAAAATCGCTGTAGCGGACCGGCCGCGGTTCACTCGTTCGGCCGTCTATAACCTGTTTTTCCTCGTCCATCATTCGTTGAATACGCCCCGCGATATACCTTGCTTCCAGAACAGCTTTTTCTGTGTCCTCCTGTGATTCGTCAACTTCCGTTCCAGACAGAGGGGTGCCTCTGTTAATTACGGCAATATCGCAGAGGGGTCTTTTTCTGACTGAAAACCTTCATTTCCCTGCTTGAGAGCAGCTTCGCGGTCATAGGCAATCCCTCCGATGTCTTTGTCCATCAGCTGTTTGAAAATAAAATTGGAAGCATCAATAACGTTTCTGCGGCTGCGGAAGTTTTTATCAAGATTTATTTTCCAGCCGTTTTCTGAGTCCTCCGTCGTGTAACGTTCATATTTATCAATAAACAAGCCGGGCTCGGCCAGACGGAAACGATAAATGCTCTGCTTGACGTCCCCTACCATAAACAGGCGGTCCGGAGCTGCTACAAGCTGGAGTATTGCCTCCTGCACGTAGTTGGTATCCTGATACTCATCGACGAGTACTTCCTGAAAGTGTTCCTGATAATAGGCAGACGCCTGCACACTGCCCGATTGATCCCGTAAAATCTGCAGGGTTAAGTGCTCCAGGTCGGAGAAGTCAGCCACGCCCTTATCCCGCTTGCTTTCTGTAAAACGGCTGTTCAGCTCTTTAGCCGCTGTCGTAAGCTCTTTTACCGCTGGAACCATAAAGTGCATATCTTCGAGCATTTTTTCAGGGGATTGATACAGCAGCTCTTTGATATTTTTTAAAATATCTTTTGATTTATCTCTCAGCTGCTTGGCTTCCACCTTTAAAGATTCATCTACCTCATGTTTTTTTGTAATGGGCTTAAGTCCCTTGGATGAGACCGCATGAACGCCCGCATAGAGCTGTTCCAGCGTAGTATAATCCTTAATGATGGAAAGCTGTTCAATATCGGACTGGATTGCTTCTGCATAGGGTAAAGGCCCTGACGGTGCATGAGCCAGCTCTTCAGCCCGGTACAGCATACGCAGGGCTCCTTCAAGCGTAATATGAATTTCCTGGATAATCTCCCGGGACCATGGGTGTTCATTTATATTATCGCCTGTGAGCGTTTCATATTGACTACTCATTTCCCCGAGCCAGCGGGACGGGTCCGGATGAGCCCGGGAAAAATCATAAAGCCTGCGTATCAGTTGACGGAGTCTTTCATCATTTCGACTGCCGCTGTAAGAATCAGCTGCCTGGATAAAAAAACTGCTTTCCGGCTGTTCGTATTTTCCCTCCAGAATCTGCTCCAGTATTTCTTCTTTAATCCATTCTCCTTCGGTTTCATCCAGCACCCGAAACTTTGGATCCAGCTCAACCTGAAAGTAATGCCGGCGGATGACGCTCATGCAAAAGGAATGCAGAGAGGAAATCTGGGCTTTATTTAAAAAGAAAGCTGCCTGCGCAAATGGAGGATCCGGTTTTTCATGGATCTCCCGCTCCAGTGCTTTCCCGATTCTTGTTTTCATTTCAGCGGCAGCGGCATTGGTAAACGTTACAATCAGCAGGCGGTCGATATCGATGCCGTTTTCTTCGTTAATAATTTTTGAATCACACGTTCTACCAGAACGGCTGTTTTTCCGCTTCCGGCAGCGGCAGCAACAAGCGTATCTGCTCCGCTTCCGGATATCGCTTCCCACTGACTGTCAGTCCACCGGACATTTTCCGGCTTAGTCTTTCTTGTTCTTTTCATCAGGCGGCTCCCCCTCTCCAAGTAACTCTTTTTTTATCGTTTCATTATCCGCTTTCAGCACTCTGAAATGATTGGCTTCAAACTGCTGATCAAATTGACAGACAGCCCGGAAGGAGCAGAATGTACAGGCTGTATCGTTGCCAATTTTGTATGGATTAATCTCAACGGCGCCATGCATAATACGCTCTCTGCATCGAGCAGCTTCTGCTGGATAAACTGATGGACCGCCTGGAAATTTTCCCGGCTGATCGTTGAGCCGGTTTTAGAAAGTTCCCCGTTTTTTTCATTCTGGCTGGAATAGTCGTAGAATGCCCTTCTTTCAGATCGGTGTCCATCAGGCGGACCGATTCTTCGTTATCCGCAATCAGCCCTTTCATCTTGTATTCCTTAAATAATCTTTCTTCAATATCTTCTGCTGATTCATCCATTACGCTGACAAACGGATCGTGAATATGGAAATAGAGAATACCGGCCGGATCTGCTTTTTCCCCGATCCATTCTTCTGCGTAGGTCATTACAATATCCAGATAAACGAGCATCTGCAG
This sequence comes from Sinobaca sp. H24, assembly GCF_023845525.1. Taxonomy (NCBI): domain Bacteria; kingdom Bacillati; phylum Bacillota; class Bacilli; order Caryophanales; family Sporolactobacillaceae; genus Sinobaca; species Sinobaca sp. H24. The sequence continues at coordinate 351,456 of NZ_JALBWT010000002.1, read as the reverse complement.
CGCCAGTCCAAAATATACTTCGCTCAGGCGGATGTCCTTTACGCTGGATTTGTAGTCAATTACGCGGAGAAGCACACCTTCCGATCCTTCCGCCCTGTCAACGCGGTCTATTCTGCCTGCAATCTCCATTTTTGTGCCATTTTCCAGTGTGAACGTCATCGGCGGCAGATCCTGATGTTCACCGAAAGCTACTTCTAAAGCAATCGGGGAAAATGCCGACTGGATTGACTGCCTGCGCATAACAAGCGAAGCTCTCGTAATCGTCTCCTGCAGCTTTTTCTGTACAAAAGCATGCTTGGCACTGCTTGAGAGAATCTCCCGCTGGACTTTTGGCGCGAGCTGTTCTACGGCATAAGCTGCTTTTTCTCTGCAGTCCTGTTCTGATATATCCTTCCATTCCTTTCCTTCTTTTGAATGGCTTCTGTTATATCTTTTAAAGCCGCATGAAAAAACTGGCCGATATCAGGCGCTTCCAGCGTATACGTATCCCGTTCTTTTAGTCTCAGTCCGTAAGAGGCAAAATGGGCAAACTCACATTTTCAAACTGCTCTACTCTGGAAACGCTCGCCTTTAATGAGGTCCCGTATAGCTGGGTACTCATCTGTTCGGTCAGCGGATACGCCTTATTTTTATAAAAAATACTCTGCATGCCTTTGATAAAATCGGGGTGCGCTTCCGGGGACTGCACGTACCAGTTATATACACCCCACCATAAATCTGATATGGGTTCGCCCGACTTCCAGCGCTGAAGCTGGTAAATCAGCTGGGACAGCGTTCGCCTGGAGGAATGAACAAATGCTGCTTCCTGCGCCTCTGATTGAAATTCCTGCGGCTCTGCAAAGATAAATTCTTCCTTGATCCCCGGCAGCATATTTTCAGCTGGCTGATTAAAATAGACGGCTGCTGGGCTTCCCCCTTTTCATTGGCAAGCGGGTAGCTAATATACAGCTCTCTGGAGGGAAGACTTAAAGCCCGATACACTAGAAAAGATTCATTTAACAGCTTCTGGCTCGATGTATGCGCAAGAGACACGCCGCTTTCCTCAAACCACCTGCGGTCTTCATCTCCAAGAATGCCGTCCTCGTCCATTGTCGATGGCAGGACCCCTTCGTTTACGCCAAGCACAAATAGTAATTTAACATCTTCCAGACGAGAACGCTCCATATCCGCGGCGCTTACCTGATCTATAGCTGGTGGAACAAGCCGGAACAAAAGGCTTTCCAGACCGGCTTCAAGCAGTTTACGATAGCGGGTCATGCTCATTTTTTCATCGCCCGCTACTTCGACGATCTGATCGAACATTCAATCAGTTTCACTCCAGACCTGCTCATGTTCTCCTGCTTTTGTAAGGTCCCCATGCTCCAGCGCAATATCTCTTAGTTTTTCCAGCTTTTCCGAATGTGAGTTCCTCCATAAAACGATACAAAGCAGCCGTATAGTCTTCTACCGTCGTTCCTTTTTTTGCTTTTCCAAAGGAAGAATCCGGTCTTTAACAGCTCTTTTTGTTCATTGATCAGCTGTTTATTTGTTCTTCTGCACGGGACCGTTCATAATCTTCTCCGGCGGACGTCCGAAACCGGGTAAAGGACAGTTATCTTTGCTTTTCCAGTGTTTTTCTTTAATGCCATATGCGAGAACATAGTTTTCCAGCCGGTCCATGTTTTTTCTGCATGCTTCCCAGTCATCTCTGCTGCCGGAAACAGCATATCTGTTTTCACAGCCCGAATACCGCTTCATACCGCCAGCTTTCCGTCAGCCATTCCAGTACCGACCGCAAAAATTCCAGTACGGGATGATGCTCCATTTTTTTGGTCTGGTCCGTGAAAGCGGTATGCCGTGGTCCCGAAAAGATGTCTGCAGTAAATCATCATAATCACCGATACTGCGTGCCATTACCGCAATATCTTTAAACCGGTAGCCGTCTTCTTTTACTTTTTCCAGAATGGTTCTAGCCGTGTGATCTACCTCCACCCGTTTATTAGCCGGACTCCACATCTGCACATTTGGGGAATGATTCCGTACATGAATCGGTTCGTTTTTCAAAGTTTGCTTCCAGATGTCTGAGATCTTCATGCCGCTCATCTTTATCTTCTTCTGCTTCAAATAGCCTTACGTGCTGTTCTTTATCAGCTGACATCTGCTGAAGCAGATGAAACGTATCCGCTGTTCTTTAAAAAGATCCAGAGCATGCGTATCCTGCTGAATATGTGCTTTATCCATTGTTAATGCTATCGTTGTCTGCTCTGCCTTGTTTACCAGCATTAACAGAATTTCCATTTCCTGAGGAGTAAAAGAATGAAATCCGTCTAAATAAATCCGGCAGCCCTCAAGCATGTTGGAATGAGGAAGCTTGTCGCGGAGCATCGGAAGATAGTCTTCGAGTCCAATAAAGCGTCCTTCCATTTCTGCTTCCATCTTTTCCCACAGCAGCAGTATATCCGACAACTTATCAGATAGTATTTTGTCGTTTGCAGTTTGAACTGTTTTTTGTTCCGCTTTTTCTTTTATATCATTAATATGGCCGGGTTCTACATTATAGCGCTGGAATTCTTTAAGCATAGTATCCATATTTTCAATAAATCCCGGCGTATCAGATGATTTGGTGAAAAGCTTAAAGTCGCTTTTATGTTCTTCCATTACTTTTCGCAGCAGTACATGCATTCCTGCTTCTGTAGAAAGGTATGAGTGAGGCCGCCCTGTTCCTGCAGAATCCGCCGGGCCAGTCTCGGGAAGCTGTATACCTGGGCCCTCTGCAGACCGACCGTATGCTTTTTAATTAACTTCTGTTCCGAGATAAACGTCATTTGATCCGGCACCAGTAAAAATAATCGGCTGTCCTGCCGGATCTTCCTTTGACTGCCTGATAATGTCATCATGCATCGTCTCTGTTTTTCCTGTACCGGTTCTTCCAATAAAATAATGCACTGTCATATACTTGCTCCTTCTAATACCTTTCGTTCGATAGAATCATATGTTCGCCTATGTACTATTTTAATATAAAATATTGGAAAAGGTAAGGATTATTCCTTGCATTACATGGTTTATGCCTCTTTTTATAATAAAAAAAGAGCCCTGAAAAACAGGACTCTTTCTGAATGATTAACCTTCTAATAGAAGGGATTCTGGATCTTCCAGAAGCTGCTTAACTTTTACTAGGAAGCTGACTGCTTCTTTTCCATCCACAATACGGTGGTCGTAGGAAAGGGCAAGGTACATCATTGGACGGTTTTCCATTGTCTCTTATCAACGGCTACTGGTCTCCACTGGATCGTATGCATTCCAAGAATACCTACCTGCGGACCATTTAAAATCGGTGTAGATAAGAGGGAACCGAATACTCCTCCGTTTGTAATAGTAAAGGAGCCGCCCTGTAGATCGGGCAGAGTTAACTTGTTATCGCGTGCTTTTTGGACAGCCCGATAATTTCCTGTTCAATTTCAGGGAAAGAAAGACGGTCTGCATTACGCACTACTGGAACGACGAGTCCATCATCTGTGGAAACGGCCATACCGATATCATAAAATTTCTTTTTCACTACTTCTTTGCCCTGAATTTCAGCATTGAGAAGCGGAAATTGTTTTAAGGCTGCAATAACAGCTTTAGTAAAGAATGACATAAAGCCAAGACGAACATCGTGGGAATCCTGGAAGGAGTCCTTTCTTCTGCTTCTTACATCCATAATAGCTGTCATATCTACTTCATTAAATGTAGTAAGCATGGCTGATGTCTGCTGGACTTCAACCAGACGGTTTGCGATAGTCTGGCGGCGGCGGAAAGCTTTTCACGTTCCACCGGCTTACCTGCAAACTCATCTTTGCTTTCTTTTTCTTTAGGTTTGCTTTCTTTAGCAGGAGCTTCCGACTTTGCGGCAGCTTTTGTATTACTTTCGTAGTTCTCCACATCTTCTTTTCTTACACGACCGAGCGGATCTCTTGTTGGAATATCATCAAGGTTTAATCCTTTTTCGCGGGCGAGCTTTCTAGCCGACGGGGAAGCAACCGGAGAATCGGAAGGCGAAGAATCGCTGTCGCTTTCTTCTTCACTTGACTCTTCTTTGGAAGCAGCCGGTGCTTCTTCTTTTTTCGTATCTTCTTTTTCCGGCTCTTCTTTGGCAGATTCTTCTTTTGAAGAGTCTTCTTTCGACGAAGACTCTTCAGACGATTCTTCACTGCCGCCTGCTTCGCCATTCTGGTCGATCACAGCGATAACATCTCCAACTTCGACTGTGTCGCCGGGCTCTTTAAGAAGTTCTTTGATTACACCGGATTCTTCACTTGGAATTTCCACGTTTACTTTATCCGTTTCAAGTTCAGCGATATTTTCGCCTTTTTCCACGTAATCGCCGGGTGACTTCAGCCACTCTGCAATCGTTCCTTCTGTAATTGATTCTGCAAGTTCTGGTACTTTAATTTCCGCCATGAGTAAATCCTCCTTGTTATTTTCCTCTCAATGCTTCATTTATGATACGGCTTTGTTCTTTTTTGTGGACTTTAGGATCTCCCTCAGACGGACTTGAACGCCTGCGGCGTCCGATATATTCCGTAGTAATCTTGCTTCCAGCTACGCTTCTGAGAAGCGGCTGCACATAATTCCATGGCCCCATATTGGACGGCTCTTCCTGTACCCATTTAAATTCTTTCACATTAGGATACTGTTCAAGCAGTTCTGATATCTTATCGTCCGGGAACGGATACAGCTCTTCAATTCTAACGATATGCGTATCGGTTACTTCTTTTTCATCTTCGATAGCTTCATGAAGATCAATCGCCATTTTGCCTGTAGCAAACAGCATGCGTTTTACTTTTTTAGGTTCTTTACCTGTTTTTGGATCCTCTACGATGGACTGGAACATTCCTTTACTGAATGCATCCGGTCCGGACGCTACATTCTGGTTTCTTAACAGGCTTTTCGGGGTCATCAGAACAAGCGGTCTCATCTCTTCTTTGCCCAGGAAAGAAGCCTGACGGCGGAGGAGATGGAAATACTGCGCTGAACTCGACAAGTAAGCTACGTTCCAGTTATTTTCGGCAGCAAGCGTCAAGAAACGTTCCAGCCTTGCACTGGAATGCTCCGGCCCCTGTCCTTCATATCCGTGCGGAAGCAGCATTACCATTCCTGACTTCTGTCCCCATTTAGCGCGTCCCGCTGAAAAAACTGGTCAAATATAACCTGGGCGGCGTTGGCGAAATCACCAAACTGCGCTTCCCATAAAACGAGCGTTTCAGGCGCCTGAACGTTATACCCATATTCAAATCCTACAATAGCCGCTTCGGACAGCGGGCTGTTATGAACTGCAAAGGAAGCTTTTGCTTTAGAAAGCGTGTGAAGCGGCGAATAGATATCCCCATTTTCACTGTCATGCAGCACAATATGCCGCTGCGCAAATGTACCGCGCTCGGAATCCTGTCCTGTAAGGCGCACCGGTGTTCCATCAGTGATAATGCTTGCAAACGCAAGTGTTTCTGCATGGGACCAGTCTACTTTTCCGCCTTCCTGAAGTGCATCTTTTCTTCTTTCCAGAATTTTCTTCAGCTTTGGAAAGACATTAAACTCTTCCGGCCACGTGATCAATTCTTCGTTCAGCTGCTGCAGATCGTCAATATCATACGAGGTGTTCACTTGAGGCAGATGCTTTTCCACTTCTTCAGGTATACTTACATCTTCTGCATCCTCTGATTTATCACCGGATACACGATCATAGTTTTCCTGGAGATGCTGCAGGCTGTCCTCTTTATATTTCTCCGCTTCCTCTTTGGAAAGCAGCTCATCTTTAACAAGCTCGCCGGCGTAAACTTCACGAGCTGTAGGATGACTTCTGATTACCTCATACAAATGCGGCTGGGTTGCAGCCGGCTCATCCATTTCGTTATGTCCGAAACGGCGGTATCCGATCAGGTCAATAACAAAGTCTTTATTGAATTTATTACGGTATTCATGTGCTAAGTGAATGGCTGCCAGACAGGAATCTGCATCATCGGCATTCACATGCACGATTGGGATTTCATAACCTTTAGCGGGGTCACTTGCATACGTAGTACTTCTGGAATCATGGGTATCGGTCGTAAAACCGAGCTGGTTATTTGCAATAATGTGAAGCGTACCGCCGGTCTGATAACCTTTCAGACGGCTCATGTTGAGGGTTTCCGTAACTACGCCTTCACCAGGGAAGGCGGCGTCGCCGTGAATAAGTACTGCGATTGCTTTGTTTGTGTCCTGCTGCGGGAAGCCGGGCTCGCTGCGGCTGTCCTGAGCTGCTCTGGCATATCCTTCCACCACAGGGTTAACAAATTCAAGGTGACTTGGGTTATTAGCAAGCGTGATGGTTGCGTCCACGCTTTCTTTTTGAATTTCTTTATTGGCCCCAAGGTGATATTTTACATCTCCGGTCCAGCCATAGCTCAGACCAATCGATCCTTCAGAAGGAACCAGGTCTTTGTTTGGTGAATGCTGAAACTCGGAAAAAATTAAGTCATAAGGTTTGCCAAGTACATTAGACAATACACTTAAGCGTCCGCGGTGGGACATACCGATCATGACGTTTTCCGCGCCTTCATGAATGGCATCCTGCACAAATTCATCCACCATCGGTACGAGTGCGTCGACCCCTTCAATAGAGAAACGCTTCTGTCCGACAAATGTTTTGTGAAGAAACTGCTCGAAAGACTCCACATCCGTCAGCTGCTTTAGGAGCGTTCTTCGTCTGTCATCCGAAAGGCCTTTATATATTTCACCGGATTCTACTTTTTTATTCAGCCATCTATGTTCCTCCACGTCATGTACGTGGTTGAATTCGAAAGCAATAGAGCGCGTGTACATGCTTTTTAAATGATTAATGGCTTCATAGCCGTTTGTAACTTTCTCCGGGGCGTCTTCACAGATAATATAAGCCGGAAGCGCCTGCAGGTCTTCTTCCGAAAGATTGTATTCATTAATTTTTAAAAAGGACGTTTCCTCACCAGGTTTGGCGAGAGGATTAATGTCTGCTGACAGGTGTCCGTGTATACGGATATTTTCCGCAAGCTTTACCGCATTGGCAATCTTGTCTACGTCTATGGAAGAAACATCCGTTACGGTAGCACTCGATTCTGCACTTAGTTCGGCAGAGGGAGCTGTTCCGTTAACGGGTGCCCCATATTGTTCAAACCATTCTCTCATTTCACTATCAATAGAATCTGGATCTTCCGTAAATTGGTCGTAAAGATCCATTAAATACCCCAGGTTGGGGCCATAAAATTCTTGCCATGCTTCTTGCTTGGCTGAATTTTTACTCATCTGTTCCATACCTCCGCTGCTGTGTAATTATGATACAAAGACGAAATAAGTTTTCATGGGTTTACGGCGTACTTTTCTTAAATCATAAATCACATCTTTTCACGTCATTTTGGCGATGTGCTTTGCAATAATGATGAAAAAAACAATGGTTGGACTTTAAAAGAATGTTAAGCCTGCTTTGCTCTTTCATTTTAACACGTTGAAAGCGCGTTCTCAAAAGCTTATATATAAAAAGTGGGAAAGTAAGCTGTCTACATAACATTATTCTTAAATATGAAAGAAACACGTTATTTTGTTCATAAAACTTTTTTTATTTACTTAATGTTCCCAATGGACGGCATAACATCCTACCCCATTATTGTACACCAATTGAGTTTCAAATAAAGAAAAAATTCAAATTTGGGAGAACGGACGGTTATTCAAACATGAGAGGATGCCTTTTTGAACGGGTTCGATTATAATAGACGGGAGAAACAAAGGAGGCATACATAATGAACACACTAATATTTGATTTAGACGATACACTGTTGTGGGACAAAAAGAGTGTAGAGGAGTCCATCCGGGCTGCAGCGATGGAAAGTACGGCCTACGGGGCTGATGCAAAAGCGCTGGTTCAATCTGTGCGGAAATGGGCACCAAAGCTGTACGCAGAACTTGAAAGTTATACGTTCACCCAGGATATAGGCATCAATCCTTTTGAGGGACTGTGGGGAAGCTTTGGCGATATACATGATCACCGGTTTCGATTAATGGGAACTCTTATCAAGGATTATCAGACTGCGGTATGGAAAGGTGCTTTAAACGACCAGGATATTCAAAATGAGGACCTTGCCGGGCACCTTGCCGAACGGTTCGTATTTCACCGCCGGCATCTGCCTTATGTTTATGCGGATACGTTCGAGGTTCTCGAGGAATTAAGCTCCCGTTACCAGCTTGTACTGCTGACAAATGGCGCCCCTTCCCTGCAGCATATTAAACTGCAGATGACCCCCCAGCTGGTTCCTTATTTTTCCCATATCATTATTTCCGGTGCGTTTGGTAAGGGCAAGCCGGATGCTTCTATTTTCCAATATGCCCTGACGCTGTCCGGCATAGAAAAAGAGAATGCTTTGATGATTGGTGATAATCTCTATACAGACATACTCGGCTCCAACCGCACAGGTATATCCAACATATGGATTAACCGCGAAAACAAACCAGCCGACAGTAAAGTTCCCGCTGCTATGCAGACAGCCGACCTCTGGGAAACTGTCCATGCTGCTGATACTTTTTTCAAAAATAAATAACGAAGCAGCTCCTCCCTAATAAGGAAACAAACGCTGCCTTTATTTTACCGGGCTGGTCTGCTGCCCGGTATTTTTTTACATATGTAAGTACATCACAACACGGCAGCTCCGCCGGGGAATGATTTAGTCTTCTTCTGTTAATTCGAGAAAAGGCCGCAGCTTTTTTATATACCGCCTCAGTTTGAAAAAAGCTTCCCTTTTTATTTTTCGATCCTCTACTATTTTTCCTATCGCCTTTATATCGGGATAAACTCCGTAGTAGTGATATTCAACCGGTATAGTCATTTCATACAGGATCGTCCCTTCTGAAGCGTGAATGACTTCTGCTTTAACAAACGCAATCCTCGTTTGAAGCTCATCTTTAGGCTGTTTTTCTGTAATTCTCTCTATTTCAAAAATGTACTGCATTGTGCTGGCTCCCGTCTGCATTTCGTATAAATTTTCTTTCTATAGTATTATCTATATTTACCGCTTCTTATTGCCTGCCGTTCATGCTAAAATGGCTTCATAGCAATTGTCGGAACATTCCATCAACATGACAGCTCTTTCTTTTTATGATAAAAAATGTTATTTTTATAATGAATTATAAGATTTTATACAAAGCTCTCTCCGCTTATTAAGGGTTATAGTTACTGATTGTTATGTTTTATGCAAAAAATATACATAAAGAGGTGTCGACATGAATTCTTCTTCTACAACTAAGCCTTCGCAAAGCCGGGGTTCTATGCTGCGTTTTCTCATTCCATCCATTATAGGTATTCTTTTATTTATGGTGCCTGTATCCATCGGAGGAGAAGTGACCATTGTAGTAGCTATTCTCGCCGGCTGGTTTCAGGGAGCAATAGGGCCTGCGCTTCCATACATTGCGGCTGCCTTTATGCTGGCTGCGGTTATCGGCACCATTGCTGCCCGCTTTGTACATATTCCTTCCCCCTTTCTGCAGACTTTATTCAATGTTTCTGTATTTTGGATGATTGTAAGAATTCTTGGATTTATCTTTGCCGTTATGGTGTTATTTAGTATCGGACCCGAGCCGGTTATCTCTGATGTCACCGGTGGACTGCTACTTTACGATTTGATTCCGGTTCTTATTTCCGTATTTTTATTTGCCGGTTTATTCCTGCCGCTTCTGCTTAATTTCGGCCTGCTTGAATTTGCCGGCGCTTTACTTACGCCCATTATGCGGCCGCTTTTCAAGCTTCCCGGCCGCTCTTCGATTGACTGTGCCGCATCCTGGATGGGAGATGGCACAATCGGTGTTCTGCTTACGAATCAGCAGTATGAACAAGGCTACTACACAAACGTGAGGCCGCCGTTATCGGAACTACATTCTCCGTGGTCTCCATCACATTCAGTATTGTTATATTAGAATATGTGGAGCTGCTCGGTTATTTTCTTCCTTACTATTTCACTATCATAGCAGCAGGATTTGTAGCAGCCATTATTATGCCGCGAATTCCACCACTTTCCAGAAAAAAAGACGATTATTTCAGAACACGTCCGGATCAGTCTGCAAAGGAGCGCCCTTCCTCCATTACTCCTTTTTCATGGGGAATACGACAGGCGGTCGCTAAATCCGGCGAAAACGGCATCCGTTCTATTTTCAGCGGTGGAATTAAGAACGTCCTCGACATGTGGATCGGCGTTCTGCCTATCGTTATGGCACTTGGCACACTGGCTGTAATTGTAGCCGAATTCACCAGTTTTTTTACTATCCTGGGAGCACCTTTCGTTCCGCTGCTTACCCTGATGCAGGTTCCGGAGGCTGCCGCCGCTTCTGAATCCATGCTGATTGGATTTGCAGATATGTTTCTCCCTGCTATATTAGGAGCCGGCATAGAAAGTGACATGACCCGGTTTATTATTGCCAGCTTATCAGTCACGCAGTTAATATACATGTCCGAGGTTGGTGGACTGCTTCTTGCCTCCAAACTGCCGGTATCCTTTTTGGATCTTGTCATTATTTTTCTGGAGCGTACGATTATTACGCTTCCCGTTATTGTTGTTTGTGCCCATTTTATCTTTTGATTCATCAAAAAAAGCATCCGGCCTGCAAAAGGCCGGATGCTTTTTTATGCTTCTTTTCTTTCTTTTCCGTACCATTCGTCCAGTACTTTGGCATCTAATACCTGTTTGTCGATAAATGCCTGCTGGGAATCGTTAAATACATCTTTCCAGTTTACATCCAGATCCTCTGCATGCTTTACCGTGGTTAAAAGTTCCTGCCAGGCTACGTAGCGTTTATACCAGAAAAACTGCGGCTGCTCATTCATATAAGGATATAAATCGTCAAACGCGGTGTGCTTACAATCGATCGTTCTTTCAAATTGTTCTTTGGATTCTTCGAGCTTATGAATAAAATATTTCCCTGTATCTTTTGACACGATCTATTCACTCCCTATCCCTAACCTTTACCCCATTTTATAACAAATGGTTTCGATAAGTAAACAGAACAGGATAGGAAACTTCCATTTGGCCGGATCTGCAGCCTCTAAACAATTAAAAAAACTCTCCATTCGGAGAGTTTTAAACCTGCACTTTTTAATCAGCTGATACCGCGCATACGCTTTTCCAGCTTATTCATTTTAAAATCTTCCTTGAATTCTTTTTCGAAGCTTTTAATCAATTTAATCAGCTTTTTCTGTATAGGAACTGCTCAGCAGCCCTTTATTTAAAGGTACTTGTTAAGGAAATCCATTCTGCCGCTTTCAAATTTATTACGGTTATCCACGAGTTCTAGATAAGCGTAAATAGCAGCTTCCAATGAGTCTTCTGCATCCGCAAAGTCATCATAACGGTCCAGAAACATCCGGTAGTTATTTTCACTCAGCATGTTTAAAAGTACTGTCATAAACTGTTCTTCCCTATTTTTAATGCTGTAGCCTTTTTTCTCAAGCAGCCGAATAAAATGGAAAGATCCGTATTATAAAAGTCCAGTGCCAGGCGCATTTCACTTGTCACATGCAAAGAAATGGAAAATTTGCCCTGCGAACGTGCAAGCAGCCGGTTATGAAGCGCTCTCGCTACTCCTGCATTCAATAAAAAGGATGGATGAATCGTATATAAATATTTTTCCATTTCCGAATAAAGAAGATGGTTCTGCTGTTCTTCGACCAGCTTTTGTTTTTCATAAACGGATTGTTCTGATGCAGCGTATGCTTCTATTCGTTCCGCGGTTTCGTTGGACCAGCCCGTTTTTTTATGGCTGTATTTCTCTCTCAATGCTTTCAACATGTGAAAGCCCCCCTTCATATTTGGACTCATTCTCTATTTAGTGTCCCATTGTGTGATTGTCTGATTGACCATTGAGTAGTGTATCACACAACAATGAAAAATAAAATAGAGTATATGCAAGTTTATGAACACAAATCAGCGGTGAGGGCTTCTGAACAAGCTAAATCATTATATATTACGTTTTATTGACATATATGGCTTATAATTATGTTTATTACACGATCATCAATGACGGTCCAATTGTTTAGATTGGACAAACGTTTTCATATACTGCCTTTTGGAACGCTCCAGCAGGGCCTGCATTTGATCTGTCCATGTCATCGATTTACTTGCCGACGGCCTGTTTTGATAATAAGCCTTAATGATCTCATCATATGCCTGATACGCTTCGCTTAACGCTGCCTTATCCTTACTGTATTGATTTTTATGAAACACTGCTTCCAGCGGAAGTCTCGGTTAATACCTTCTCTTTTTTCAGGATAGCCCACTGCCATTCCAAATAAAGGCAGAACGTAATCCGGTGTTTCTATTAAGGTATCTACTTCCTGTAATTTATTGCGTATTCCGCCTATATAACATATTCCAAGCCCTGAAGATTCTGCCGCTACGGCCATGTTCTGTGCTGCCAGAGCAGCATCAATAACCGCCACCATAAATCCTTCCGTACTCTCCGTTGAAACATTTATGTCTGTATCTCTAGTTCGCAACAATTCTTCATGCCTGTGATAATCAGCGCAGAATAGAAAAAAGTAACCATTTTTTTCCACATAAGGCTGGCCGCCGGCAAGGTCAGCTAATTTTCTTTTTTTTAACGGATCCTCTATGCCGATGATTGTATAGGCCTGGACAAAACTTGAGGTAGAAGCTGCCTGGGCGGCCCGTACGAGCATTTCTACTGTTTCTTCCTCAAGGGGGATATCTTTAAACTTTCTGACGGAGCGGTGGTCGAGAATCGTTTCTATCGTATGGTTCATCATCTTATCTCCTTTTTGAAAGTTATTCTAAAAAAAAACACGCTGCATCAGCGTGTTTTACTTTGTTTGGATTGGGGGCAGCAAAAAAAGAAATGCAGACTGCAGGCACTGCACGTCTTTTTTCCGCTAAAATTATGTAAGGTTTCGTTTAAGCTAGACTTCTTTAGTGCCAAGGCTGATCTCCAGGCCTTCTTTGACACGCTCCATTGTTTCGTCATCCAGATGAGTAATCTTATCTGTAAGGCGCTGCTTATCAATTGTACGCAATTGTTCCAGTAAAATACGCTGTCCCTGTCAAAACGATGCTTTCGGCATCAATCTCTACGTGGGTTGGCAGCTTGGCTTTCTTAATCTGGGCCGTGATTGCGGCTACAATAACGGTGGACTGAATCTATTCCCAATGTCATTTTGAATGATAAGAACGGGTCTTACCCCTCCCTGTTCTGAACCTACAACTGGAGACAAATCAGCAAAAAAAACGTCGCCTCGTTTTACTATTTTTTTGATGGATAGTGATCATGACTACGTTCACTCAACTCATCTGTTCACCTCCTTGGTCTTATTTCAGGAAATAAGAAACGCCAAAGAAGGCGGTTTCAGCTGCCTATTTCGCAGCTAAAACCAATTCTCCGACAGTTAGGGCTTCAGATTCCGCTTCTTCAAACTCACGGCAACCTGTGCATTAAGCTGGGCCATTTCCAAATAGCCTTGCTTCATTTTTTCCTGCATGTCTCTAGATTTTCTTTTCTTAATCTGGTCAAGCAGTACATCATGAAAAAATGAATCTTTTTCCTGATCCGTTAAATGTTTGATCTCAGAATATAGATCCTCTCTCAGTTCAAACGCTACTGGTGAAATGGTGACATAATAAAATGACCCCCTGCATTTTTATTCCTTACCCACAGTATAAAGCAAATATGCCTGTATTGAAAATAATATTTTCTTTTTTTTATATTTTCCTATAATAAAGCCTTTTACGATAAATATAGGATAAAGCTAGTGTCTTTTTTCATAAAAATGCGTAAATAAAAACTATTGCATTATACTATAATCTTTGATATGGTGAATTTACAACAAAATGTAATATCCTACTTCTTTTAGAAGAAGTGAGGTTAGAGGTGCAAATGCTATCATTAATCCGCGGAGAAACTTGAGTTTCGGGAAAGCTGATGAAAGGAGTATTTGCCGAAGCTTCTATTATGCTCAAGAATTAGAAGCTGGTTTCGTATTTAATAGATGCGGGACTGTCATGCAGCCATGTGGCTGCATGGAGGGCTATCTCACGCTTTAACGGTTCTTATAATCCCGGAAACGTTAAACAGCAATGAGGTCTCTCCTGTTGCTGTTTTTTGTATGGAAAAACGCTCCGGGAAAGTACCTTGCCCTCACTCTATTCGTTTTGTGATTTTGAAACATAAATCTCAAGAAAAGGGTGAATGTAATGATTAATTTTGGAAGAATAAGTACAGCAATGGCAACGCCATTTGATAAAGATGGAGAGATTGATTTCGCTCTCTACCAGACTTGTAAACCACCTAATCAGCAGCGGCAGCGAAAGTCTTGTCGTAGCAGGTACTACTGGTGAATCTCCAACGCTCAGCCGCGAAGAGAAGCTAATGCTTTTTGAACACGTAGTCTATGTAGCCAACGGCCGGGTGCCGGTGATCGCAGGTACAGGCTGCAACAACACACGTGCCTCCATTGAATTAACAAAGCTTGCCGAAAAAACAGGTGTCGATGCGGTAATGCTCGTTACTCCTTACTACAACAAGCCTTCCCAGGAAGGGATGTATCAGCATTCAAAGCTATAGCAGAAGCTACTACACTTCCAGTTATGCTTATAATATCCCGGACGCAGTGCCGCAGGATGATACCGGAAACGATTATCCGTCTTGCAGAAGTTGAAAATATTATGAGTGTTAAGGAAGCAACAGGCAACCTGGACTGGGCTTCACAGATTATTTCCAGCACGCCGGATTCTTTTCTTGTTTCAGCGGCGATGACAGCTTAACGCTTCCTATGCTTTCCGTTGGAGGCACCGGCGTTGTCTCTGTCTCCTCTCATATTATTGGAAACGAGAATGCAGGACATGGTACAAAGCTTTTTAAATGGAAATCCCGCCTATGCTTCTAAGCTGCACCGCGAACTGCTGCGGTAATGAAGTCTATGTTCTCTGCGCCAAATCCAGTTCCGGTAAAAGCCGCTCTTGAAATGCAGGTGTTATTTCCGGAGATGTCAGACTCCCGATGGTGCGCCTGACTGAAGAGGAAGCTGCTTTAGTTTTTACCGCGTTGAACCAAAAAATCGCTTTATGTTGGATAACACGTTATACTCATTATAAAAAACAGCCCCGCTTTCAGCGGAGGCTGCTTTTTTTCGAAAAGAGGTATACAGCTGTGAAACACCTTTTCTTTGGATCATCCGGGGATACCAGCGGTTTATTTCGCCTTATACCCCGCCACCTGCCGTTTTTACCCGACCTGCTCCAATACGGCTACGAATCTTTTTCACGTTTTGGGGCATTTAAAGGAGCCTGGCTGACCATTGTCCGAATAAGCAAATGCCACCCTTTTCATCCGGGCGGCATCGATCATGTACCGGAAAAGAAAGAAAAGCCCTAATAAGCTTTTCTTTTCTGCATCCATTTTGTTCCAGATAGCCTGTTCATCAGCACACCGGCTACAATTAGTAAAAACCGATCCCCTGCAGCATATAGATAGATTCTCCCAAAAATAAAACAGAGCCTACCATTCCAAAAAAAGGCACAAAATTATTAAAACGGCTGTTTGCCCGGCTCCTATCTTCTGAATAGATAAATTAAACACCTGATGCCCTAAAGCTGTAGCCAGTACAGACGATCCCAAAAATATCATCCACACCCCTGCCGGTATCTCCGCAAGCGGCGGCAGTCCTTCCGGCTCAAGAAGTGCACTAAACAAAAATAAGCCCATAGAGCCAACTATAAACATTATTCCCGTTACTAGACGAGGAGATAGGTCGCTGGTTGCTTTCCGTATAAAAATAAAACTTAAGGCCTGTGCAAAAACAGCTGCCAGCATAAGTATATCACCAGAGGCTATGCTTTCTGCCCCACTGTCAGAGCCTGCGATAATAACAAAGCAAACTCCAGTAAACGCGGATACAATTCCTATAAATTTAATTCTTGTAAAGGGATCCCCTAAAATAAGCAGCGCTAGAATAGAAGTAAACACAGGTACAAGTGCTACTATCAACGAACCGTTTACTGCTGTTGTATTAGCAAGTCCAAAAGCTAAAAATAGATGATGAGCCGTTACCCCGGTTAAAGAGGCAAAAGCAATGTAAACAGTCTGTTTTTTTGTAATGCGCCGCCATTCTCCCTTTACGGAAATGATAGCAGCAAGTACAAGTCCCGCTAATAAAATTCTCCATGACTGCATAGCAGCAGGGGGAACGTATTCTACCAGCACTTTAATTGCCGTAACGTTCATCCCCCACATAATCATTACGCCAAATAAAAGTATATAATTTATCCACTGCGATGAACCGTTCATAAAAAGACCCCTTTATAATCCTGTGCTTTGAAACCAGTGAAGCGCGCTTAACAGAAAGATAAAAACAACATACACCGTTAATAAAAAGGGAGTATTTTTTTAACCAGTTTCCAGGCAGGCACATTCATCAGATGAGAAGCCATAAGAACCGAGCCGGAAAAAGGAGAAAACTGGGTAGCCAGCATCCAAGCTGCCAGCATAAGCATTCCCATAAAAGAGGGCGTTACCCCAAACAAAGCCGGGTCAAGTGAGCCGCCTATTCCAATCACTATAATAACGGGATGAATTCCTAAAAGGCCAGTACCATCGCCACTGCCATTAAAAGTGCAGAAAGAGCTGGCACGAGTCCTCCCGACCAGTTCATTAGAAGCCGGGTCAGCATTTCCCAGCAGGGCTCAGGGACAATGCTTCCCCAAAAAAACCAGCTGTAATAAAAATACCCAGTTCGTTATATAATCTTTTAAAGCTCCAGCTTATCTCTTCATGGGCCTCTTCCACGTAGCTGCGGAACATATTTAATACAGCTGCCCATATTAGTGGATAAAGCAGCCCTAATAAAACCACCACTGTCAACATCCCGAACGGCAGTGTCATCTCCAGCAGAAATGACAGCAAAAGCAGAATCACCACAAATAACAAAAACAGCCTGAGCTGCTTCTGCTGGGCAGCCGGAGCTTTGTTTTCTGAGCGGTTCACCCTTTCATCCGGATCGGAAAATACAGAAGATCGGAAAAACAGGGCTACAATTACGCTGTAGCAGGCGCCCATAATTAAACCAAAGCCTCCAATATCCGTCCAGGATAAATCGTATAATACCAGAATCAGCGCTACATTAACAAAATAAGGGGACCAGAGCATACAAAACCCAAATCCTCTAATAATCAGCAGACCAAAGCGTTTATTTTCAAAGGAAGTGAAACTCTCCGAACCAATTTTATGTACGAGCGGCATGGAGCCCAGGTTTAATAGAGATCCCATGCCGGCCGTTAATACATACCCAAATAAATACGGCCTCGATTGGTGTTTCTGTTCTCTTTCTGGAGGGCGTGCTGCAGTGCTTTTAAAAAACCGGCTTCGCTCATGAACACTCCGAAAAGAGGAACGAGAATAAATAAAGCTAGCAGATTCATATTTTCGCCTAAACTAAACAGTATGAGGGAAAAAGCTTCCTGATAGTACATAAACATCCAGAGTCCTGCCCCAAGCAGCACCAGTATAATACTTTTAGTAAAACGATTCATATTTAAGAGCGAAAACACCAGCAGAATGGCCGCTGCCGTGCTGTATATATAAACAGAGGCCGGCATGGCAAAAATCACATCAGCTAAATAGAATAAAACCGCGAGAAATGTAATATATCCCAGCAACCGCTCTATAATCGAAATTTTCTGCATGACTTTCCCCATCCCGCCTGACGCCCGTTGTTATGTTTCTTTTAACAGTATTTTCATCGTATCACCTGCATCAGTGTTTGAAAAGCGCTCTAGCACAAAGCTCAGGCCTCCGGATATATTAATCCGAAGGCCTGCTCTGCTTAGATCTGCTGTTAGAAAGGCTGTTTGGTTTTACTGGAATTCGCTTCTTTTACGTAAAGCGGCTTGGGAAAGTCCGCAAACGTTTCGCATCCGTTTTCTGTAATAAGAATCGATTCGGTGATTTCAACACCATAATTATCAAGCCAGATGCCCGGCATTAAATGAAATGTCATGTTCGGCTGAAGAATTGTTTTGTCGCCCTTTCGAAAACTGACGGTATGCTCGCCCCAGTCCGGTGGATAGCTCAAGCCAATAGAAAACCGAGCCTGGATTCTTTGTAATAGCCTCTCTTAGCAATGGTGCGGCTCCAGATCGCTTCTACTTCTTCTGCAGTCATTCCGGGCTGGATGGCATCAAGCGTTGTTTCTATGCCTTCCTGAACGACTTTGGAGAGCTCTGTTACTTTATCCGGTGCATGGCCGATTGCCATCGTTCTTGACATCGGCGTGTGGTAACGCTTGTATGCCCCCTGCTATTTCTATCGTTAAATAGTCTCCCTCTACGTACGTCGGTCGGTCCACGTTAAATGAGGGCTCGCTGTGTTTTCGCTCGTTGGAATCATAGGAACAATCGACGTATAGTCGCCGCCGTATTCGGCCGTGCCGCGTATCTGTGCCGAGGTAATGGCTGCGGCTACATCGTTTTCCCTGACTCCGACATCTGCCGTTTCATAGGCAGCCGTCATCGCATTTTCCAGAATTCTGGCGGCCCGCCTCATATATTCTACTTCCAGATCTGATTTAATTAAACGCACCCAGTTTACAAGTGTGTTGTAGTTTCTGAATTCAGCGTCGGGGAGCTGGGTCGTAATACGTTCGTAGCACATGGCAGTGAAGTAGAACGAATCCATTTCCAAACCGATTTTTCTGGATCCCTGGCCAATTTCTATCAGAATATTCGCCACAAAATCCATCGGATGCTTAATAGAAGACTGCACAAACTCATCCGGATAAGGAATGATATGATTTTCATCAAGCCAGGTGGTCACCTTCGCGCTGTGCGCATCCATTTCCCTTCCTATCCAGATAGGCTGCTCTTCGTCTATCATAACGACCAGTATTTGGTGCACATAAAACGACCAGGCATTATAACCAGTTAAATAGTACATGTTAGACGGGTTGGACACCAGCAGTACTTCTATCCCATATTCCATCATTTTTTGCTTTGTATGGTTCATCCGAACTTTATATTCATCAAGAGGAAACATTTCTCCACTCCTTCACAGCCGATTTTTTTAGAAATCCTCCAACTTAAAACAAATAATCCGCTTTTCCGACATTTCTTCAATCGCAAAAGCTACTCCCTCACGGCCGAGGCCTGAGCCTTTTACGCCGCCGAAAGGCATGGCATCAATACGGAAATCACTGCTGTCATTTATCATAACACCGCCGACATGGAGCCTGCGTGCTGCCTTCATGGCCGCATCAATATTTTTCGTGAAAATACCTGCCTGCAGGCCGTAGTTGACCTGATTGGATCGTGTAATTGCTTCATCAAGCGAATCAACCGGAAAAATCATAACCACCGGACCGAATACTTCTTCTTTACAATGGTGGCATCTTCCGGCACGTTTTCCAGTAGAGTAGGATGATAAAGCGCTCCTTCGCGCTTTCCGCCGGCAAGTATATTTCCTCCGGCATCCAAAGCTTCCTCTACCCATTCCTGCACACGCCTGGCTTCTTTTTCATTAATCAGCGGGCCCATGTCCGTATCTTCCGAGAGCTTTCTGCCTAATTTAACCGAGCTTACTGCTTTTGTCATATGCTTTTTAAATTCATCGTATACGCTCGATTCTACAAAGATCCGCTGCACGCCGAGGCAGTTCTGTCCGGAAGCGGCAAATGCTCCGGATGTAAGCGAGTCAGCTGCTTTTTTCAAATCTGTATCGGCCATAACGATTGCCGGAGAGTTCGAGCCAAGTTCCATGGACAGCTTTTTAAGACCCGCCTTTTTAGCAATAGCTTCTCCTGTTTCCAATCCACCGGTAAAGCTGATCATGTTTACTTTACTGCTCTCTACAAGCGTATCGCCAATGTCTCTGCCTCTACCTGTAATCACTGTAAGCACTTTTTTAGGCAGTCCTGCATGCACAAGAGCTTCTGCGAGTTTTAAAGCGCTCAGCGGGGTCTCTGTTGCTGGCTTAACGATCATAGCGTTTCCTGCTGCAATACCCGGACTTACTTTGTGGGCTACAAGGTTGAGCGGATCGTTAAATGGCGTAATTGCGGCAATAACTCCAACCGGAAAATGATAATAATAACCCATCCGGTTTTCGTTACCCGGCATTTGATCAAAATTAATGGATTCTCCTGTCAGCCGCCTTGCTTCTTCCGCGCCGAGTCTCAACGTTTCAGCGGCCCGTTTTGCTTCCCCGCGTGCTTCATTGATTGTTTTGCTTCCCTCTTTGGCAATCGTCTCCGCGAATTCTTCCCTGCGCTCGTCAATATAAGCTGCTGCTTTATTTAAAATATCCATTCTTTCCCGTACAGTAAGGGATTCTGCAATAGCGGCTCCTTCTTCGGCCACCTGGATGGCATATTCCATGTCTTCCTTTGCAGCAGCCGGTACGGAATCAATCTGCTCTCCATTTTCGGGATCATATACGGGAATACGATCTTCACGATCCACCCATTCTCCGCCTAAAAGCATTTTTCTTCCAGCTGTTTTTGTCGCCATATTGCTTCTCCACCTTTCTCGTACTGTTGAATAGATTATTTTTTCATGTTCAGCAGGTCTATCAGCAGGGCAAAACCGGTTTCCGGAATACCTGCTCCGGCACCTATAAGCGTTACAGGTCCGGATAGGTCACATTCATACGTTACTGCGTTCAGAGCACCATTAATTCCGGCAAGCGGATCATCAAGTTTTAAACGCTCCGGTCCGACAGATGCTTTGACACTGCCGTTTTCCTGGACTACTTTTCCTATTAGTTTCCAAGTTTCCCCATTATCTTTTGCTTCTTTCATGTCAGCGGGCGTGAGGCTTGTTATACCGGTTCTGGCCACTTCTTCTTTAGTAATGGAAGCTCCCATTACGACGTTAGCCATAATAACCATTTTATACATAACGTCATATCCTTCGATGTCATTCGTCGGATCTGCCTCTGCAAAGCCTTTATCCTGGGCTTCTTTTAATGCATCTTCGAATTCAAGTCCCTGGTCCATTCTCATCAGCATGTAGTTCGTCGTGCCGTTGAAGATACCTTTGATTTCCTTTATATCATTACCTGCCAGGGAGGTCAGCGGCATGCGTATAGCCGGTGTACCGCTCATGACCGTGCCTTCAAATAAAAATTCCACGCCCTTCTCAGAGGCAAGCTTCTGCAGTTCTTTCACAGCAAGAGCCACCGGGCCTTTATTTGTGAGGACAGCATTTTTACCGGATTCAAATGCCTTTTTGCAATGATCAATAGCCGGCTGCCCGGTATTTACGTCCGTGAAGGTGATCTCAATCATCGTGTCGGCATTTGATTTTTCTATTGTTTCCATACTGTCCCAGCCCCGTATTAACCGACTGCTTTCCGGATAGCCTTCCAGCGTTTTATGCTGTTTTAGAGAATCGAGTACCTGTTCCAGGTTGAGACCTTCCGGATCGTGGATCGAACCTTTATACAAATCAGAAATAGAAACCACCTGAAAATCGGTACCGTACTGCTCTTTAAGTTTTTCTTTTTTATCGATAAGAATAGAGGCAAGTCCCTGCCCCACTCCTCCAAATCCAATAAATGCGAGCTTATGTGCCATACGCTCTCTCCTTTTCGGTTTACGTATTTGTTTCTCTGCTGTGACGAAGGGCTGCATCTGCTAGAATAGCTGCACCGACTGGAAGCACTGCCTCTTCGAAATCAAACAGCGGCATGTGCAGCCCGCTGTTGCTGCGTCCCGGCAGCCCGGCTCCAATAAACATCATGGCCGCTGGTACTTCTTTTGCCACATGCGCAAAATCTTCTCCACCCAGCCCGTAAGGTTCCTTGAGAATAGTCATCCGGGGGAACATCTCCGTTACGGTTTGGGTTAAAAGGTCCACCACTTTCCGATCGTTCATAAGAGCCGGTTCCCCGCGGTGAATGGAAAGAGTGTACGTTCCTCCAAGCGAATAAATAATGGCAAATGCCTGTTTTAATTCCTCTTCTATCCGGCTGCGTGTATCTTCGTAATAGCTTCGCATCGTACCTCTTATATAAACCTTATCCGGAATCACGTTGTAGCTTGATCCGGATTTAATTTCACCAATACTTATAACAGCAGGTTCCAGCGGGGAAATCCGCCGGGAACTTACCCCCTGCACGGCCTGCAGAAGAAAAGAAAGCATCCATGTCGGATCCGTTCCCAGATGCGGATAAGCACCGTGTCCACCTGTTCCTTCAATCACCGCTTCAAAGGTATCGACACTTGCCATGCTGGCACCTTCATGAAGCCGGACGCTGCCCAGAGGATGCTCGGGGTCAATATGGAGCGCATAGGCATGTTCGACGTCTTCATAGATGCCATTCTCGAGCATATAGGAAGCACCGGTCGTTCCTGTACGGTCCGTATCTTCTTCGGCAGGCTGAAAAATGAATTTAATGGTTCCATTAACGTTTTCTATATTTTCTGCAGCAAGATGTGCCGCACCCAGAAGCATCGCTGCATGGGCATCATGGCCGCAGGCGTGCATAACTCCCTCATTATGGGAAACGTATTGATGATCATTCTCCTCTGTAATTGGCAGGGCATCAATATCTGCACGCAGAGCGGTTACTGAACCGCTCCCACGCTTCAGGATGCCGACTACACCGGTTTCCACTCCGGTATTTTCTTTTCCTTTTAGTACCGTCATTCCTTTTATTTCCTCCAGCTTTTCAGCAATAAAAGCGGATGTGTGTGTTTCCTGAAAACTGAGCTCCGGATGCTGATGAAGCTCTCTTCTCCAGGAAATAAGCTTTTCTGTTAAAGCTTCTGCCTGATTATAAATATGGTGGCTGGAGTCCATGCATCTAGTCAACCTTTCTATTAGTAGCTTTTTGCTGCAACCGGCTCCGGAAGATAAGCAAGAGCCTGTGTTAAATCTCTGATCAGGTCATCTGTGTCCTCAATACCTGCTGAGTAACGTACGAGACTTTCCGGAATACCAAGCGCCGCTCTTTCTTCCGGCGTGTTTTCCACGTGGCTTGTCGTTCTTGCAGGTCCTACCGTTGTTTCTACTGAACCCAGGTTTGCTGCTCTATTTGCAAATTCCAATTTAGGAAGAAACAGCTTAACCGCTTCCAGTCCGCCTTTCATCGAAAAGCTGAACATGCCTCCAAAATCTTTCATCTGCCTTTTAGCAATATCATGGCCCGGATGATCTTCGAGTCCTGGATAAAATACCTGATCAATCTGCTCATGATTTTTAAGGAACGTTGCAATTTTCATAGCAGACTCGCACTGCTGCCTTACCCGGAGGTGAAGAGTTTTCATGCCGCGGATCATCAAATAGGCGGCCATCGGATCCATTGTCGCTCCATTGATTTCACGGTAATGATAAACCTGCTCTACAAGCTCTTTGCTTCCACAGATTACGCCTCCAAGCGCATCGGCGTGTCCTCCGAGAAATTTCGTAGCGCTGTGCAGAACGAGATCTACTCCGTACTCTAAAGGATTTTGGTTAATAGGTGTAGCAAACGTATTATCTACAAACACAAGTGCTCCGGCCTCATGACCGATTTTTACCATTTTTTCGATGTCTGTAATTTTCACTGTTGGATTAGTAGGTGTTTCTAAATAGAGAATTTCACAGCCTTTGTTTACTTCTTCTTCGATCTGGGCCTCGTTGCCCGTTTCGCAGAGCATAACGTCTATATTCATCTGCGGCAGAAATTCGCTGAAAATTTTATTCGTGCCGCCGTACGTGTCTTTAACAGAAACAACGCGGTCTCCCGGGCGCAGAAATGTAGCAAGCGAGTTGCTGATAGCAGCCATCCCTGTAGAAAAGCTGGTAGCCGCTTCTGCTCCTTCAAGCTCCTGAACCTTTTTTTCAAAGGATTCTACTGTCGGGTTAGTATTACGCCCGTAAATGTGGCCTTTCGTTTTACCGATTGCCACGTCATACCAGTGATCCAGGTCGTCATACGTGTACGCCACGCTGTGTACAACCGGAACCTGGGAAGCTCCAAAAGCACGGTATTCTTTTTCTCCTGCCCATACTGATTTTGTGGAGGCTTTTACGTTGTTATCTTTAAATTCTGTCATTTTAAACCACTCCTTATTTCGTATACAATTTCTTGTCTACCTCTATTGTATAGAAACATTCCATTAATTCCATTCATCAAATTGTATGAAAGTTTTGAATAAGCACTGGACAAGTTGGATAATAGATTATCTCACATAAACATATGCTACAATAATAACAATAGAATGTACTGTAGAAAAAGACCGGGGGTGACGCCTATGTTTACTGTAAAAGATGTAATGGCTCTTCCTGTAATGGATCAATCTCTCCTGCTGACAGCTTATGAAGCAAGTAAACAAAATCAGGTGGAATGGGTATCTATTATTGAAGCCCCTGTAGAGGATTTTGTCCGGAAAAATGAAGTTGTGCTGACCACCGGCATTGGCTACAAAGACCAAATCAGTCAACTGCTTACATTTGTAAAGGAAGTAAAAGAAGCCGGTGCCGCTGCGCTGATTGTCTCTATTGGACATTACATACCACAGCTGCCGGAATCTGTCATATCCTACTGCAGCGAACAGAAATTCCCTCTCGTCCAGCTGCCCTGGGATGTTCGTTTTAGTGAAGTAACGCAGCAGATCTCTTCTGCTCTTAACCAGGAAGAACGCGATGCCGTTAAACGGTCTGACAGTATCCGTAAAGAACTGCTTGAAATTGTGCTGCGCGGGGAAGGACTCGGAGAAATCACGTCTTATCTCCAGAAGCAGCTGGACATGCCGGTAATTGTTACCGACCGCCGGGGACGTTTTAAACACCAGACACGAAATGCAGAAAGACTTAAATCTCTTTGGAATGATTACCTTCTTAACCAGGGAGACCCCCTTTCTTATTCGTATGAAGACGGGGTGGAAACAAGGTCGCTTCCAAGCAACATGCACTGGATCAGCACACCCCACTCCAGTATCCTGCAGCTGACGGTGCAGACAGCACGGGAAATTCAGGGATTTATTTTAATTCAATGGCCGAGTAAAGGAATAAAGGCAGAAAAAGAGCTCCTTGACCACCTTATTCTTTTAGAACATGCAGCAACAACATCTGCACTTTGTTTTCTTCATGACCAGACAGCATTGGAAACCGAGCTGCGCTTAAAGGATGACTTTGTCTGGAGTCTGGCAAAAGGTACTTTTGAATCCCTGGACGATACATTATCCGGGCAAAGTCTCTTCATTACGATCTGGATACAGATTATTTATGCCTGATCGCCAAGCCGGAAAACAGCCAGCTTCATCAGCACAGTAATCATGCCTCCCACTCCTATTCCACCTGGCTGCGCACCATCGGGGATATACTGGAGGAAGAAACGTATCACGCTGGACGAACGATGAATATAAAAACGATGAGCACGTTTCAAAAAGAAGAATTAATCATTTTTGTGGAATTATTTACCGAGAAAAGCATTGAAACGGCTTACCCTTTTATTGACCTGCTGCAGTACCGGCTTGAACAAAAAAATCCCCAGGCCATAGTGTCCTGGGGGGTAGCAAAAACATATGGGCGCTACTGTTTTAATGTCAGCTTCCAGGAAGCAAAGGCTGCGCTTGATATTGGACATGCTCATAAAGAGAAAGGGTTTATCAGCACATTCGCTGATACTCGTTTTGACCGGGCCTTGTTTGCCATGACCGAAAATGAGGAGCTTGAAGAAATTACCGAAATTACAATTGCCCCTTTACGTAAATATTCCAAAGAAAGAGGAATCGACCTCGTTCACACCTTTGTCGTCTACAACCAGCATAAAGGAAATGTCAGCCAGACAGCACGGGCATTGAACCTTCACCGCCAGTCTCTTTTGTACCGGTTAAAAAAAATTGAAAACCTTACAGGCTGCAGTCTGGATGACTCTGATGAACTATTTCTAATTGATCTATCCGTAAGACTCCACATGCTTCGATCCGGTACACCATACGGCTATTCCTCATTTCACTAAAACTTATAATCTTCGGCTGCTTTCTGCAGTGTTTCCAGAGACTTCTTATCAAAAGAAGTCTCTTTATTTTCCAATTCCTGAAAGTAGGTATTATATGCCTGCTTTAACGTTTCATTATAGCTCCGGCCGCTCAGTTCCGCCTCTTTAACCATAGCGGTAGGAATCCAGACTTTTTCAAATTCTGCCAGTGCCTTACGCTCATGAAACATCGCTACGTCCACTTGATTTGGATTATGCAGATCCCCCTGTTTCGGGTGCTTAAGGACTTCGCGCACTTTGATTAATGATTTATCGTTCTTTTCTTCTATTTTCTCTCCGATGTATGCACCTGTTTTATAAGGCACACGGACAATTGCTGTTTCCATAATAGTTACTCCTCCAATATATTATATGTTTTAACCCCCGGGCGTGATCAGCACAAACCAATGCCAGAGCCTCTCGGACCATGGGGTTAGCGTGTCGTCGGCTATTGGACGCAGACTGCTTAATCCAAATAGATCATCTGCGACTATAATGGCAAACGAAAGCATAACGGTAATGATGGTTGCCGTAAGAATTAATACAATCACCGCAGCATAAACGGCCAGTATTCTAAGTAGGATTTTCCATGCTTTTTTCATATCTTCCCTCGTTTATTGATGTGTTTTATTCATCTTAACAAAATCCAGCTGAAAAATCACTTTTAATATGGTTTGTGAAATTATTAAAAAGTATAAAAGGGAACCCCGGGCAGTCCGGGGTTCTCTTTTATACCAAATTAGTAGCACCCATCAAATATCTATCGCATTCTCTTGCTGCTTCGCGGCCTTCGTTAATAGCCCAGACAACAAGGCTCTGGCCCCGTCTGCTGTCACCGGCTGCAAACACGCCTTCGCGGCTTGTTGCGTATTTACCATATTCCGCTTTAATATTGCTGCGGCTGTCGGTTTCTACTTTCATGTCTTTTAAGATCTCCTGCTCGGGACCGGTAAAGCCAACGGCAAGAAGTATAAGTTCAGCTTTCCAGACACGTTCAGTGTTGGGAATTTCTGTCCGGATTTTTTCTCCGTCTTTCCATTCCGTTTTTACGTCAATGGTGTGAAGCTCTTTCACATTTCCATTTTCATCGCCGACAAATTTCTTTGTCATAACTTTATACGCACGCGGATCGTCTCCAAATACAGCTTCTGCTTCTTTATGTGCATCTTCTTTGCTGTGAACAATTGGATAAAGAGGCCACGGATTATCTTCTTTTCTTTCCTCATCTTTTTGCACATTAATGTCAAATTGGGTAAGGGAAGTACAGCCGTGACGAAGCGATGTAGTGATACAATCCGCTCCTGTGTCACCGCCTCCAATCACGATTACATTCTTATTTTCTGCATTAATGTAATTTTCGTCTGAATACTCGGAATCAAGCAGTGATTTCGTGTTCTGGCGGAGAAAATCCATAGCATAATGAATTCCTTTCAGGTCATTCCCTTCAGCCGGAACATCACGGTGTACTTGAGCGCCTGTGCACAAAATTACGGAATCATAGTCATTGTTTAATTGATCGGAAGAAATATCTTTACCAATTTCTACACTTGTACGGAATTCAATGCCTTCTTCCCGCATAATATTTAACCTGCGGTTGACGACATGATAAGGAAGCTTTACATCGGGAATACCATATGTCAGCAAACCGCCGATCCGATCGTCTTTTTCAAAAACCGTAACTGAGTGTCCGGCTTTATTAAGCTGGGCTGCAGCAGAAAGTCCTGCCGGACCCGATCCAATAACGGCTACTTTTTTTCCAGTTCTTTTCTCGGGAGGCTGTGGTTTAATCCATCCTTCTTTAAAACCTTTTTCTACAATTTGAAACTCTATAGATTTAATGGAAACAGGATCATCGCTGATTGCCACCGTACAGGAACCTTCGCACGGGGCCGGACAGACTCTTCCGGTGAATTCGGGAAAATTATTTGTTTTATGAAGTCTAATCAGGGCTTCTTTCCATTTTCCGCGGTAGACCAGATCGTTCCACTCCGGAATAAGATTGTATACCGGGCAGCCTATATCACCGGAACCGGGCATAGACGTACCTGTCTGGCAAAAAGGAATTGCGCAGTCCATACAGCGGGCTGCCTGCTTTTCCACTTTTTCTTCAGGCATGATAATCGTAAACTCCTGCCAGTTTTTCACTCTAGCAAGCGGATCTCTCTTTGATGGAGTCTCTCTCTTATACTCCATAAATCCAGTAGGTTTCCCCATTTCCTTCACTCCAGACATTCTTTTCTATTAAACCTATATGTTAAGACAAGGGAAGAAAAACAATCTTCCCCTTCAGCTGTCTTATTAGTTTTTTCCTGCTTCCGCCTTGCTCAGTTTGCTTTCATCAAAAGCCTGCATAATTGCTTCCTGCTCATCAAGACCGCTGTCTTTTGCTTTTGCGATAAAGGACAGCATCTGTTTGAAATCATGAGGAATCACTTTCACAAATGCATTTACTTTGTTGTCCCAGTCTTGAAGAATGCTTTCAGCAAGAGCACTGTCTGTATACTTAAGGTGATTTTCCACCAGCTGCTTTAATTCGGTTTTATCTTCGTCGCTTTCGACCTTTTCGAGGTGAACCATTTCTGTATTGCAGTGCGTTTCAAAATGGCCGTCCGTATCAAGGGCATACGCCACTCCTCCGGACATACCCGCTGCAAAGTTTCTGCCGCACGTGCCGAGGTTTACGACCACTCCTCCGGTCATATACTCACAGCCGTGGTCTCCCACACTTCAACGACTACTTTTATACCGCTGTTTCTAACAGCAAAGCGTTCGCCCGCCATACCGCGGACATATGCTTCTCCTGAAGTAGCTCCGTAAAAAGTCGTATTTCCGATAATAATGTTTTCTTCAGCAGCAAACGTTGCTTCATCAGGTGGTACTACCGTTATCTTTCCACCGGAGAGACCTTTGCCGATATAGTCATTTGCATCCCCAATTAGATTAAGCGTCATTCCTTTTGGCACAAATGCACCAAAGCTCTGACCTGCGGAGCCTTTAAAGGTAAAGCGGATCGTGTCATCCGGCAGGCCAGCACTACCGTACCGCTTCGTCAATTCACTGCCGACAATCGTTCCGGCCACCCGGTCCGTATTCTGAATAGCAAACTCTCCAAATACCGGCTCACCGCTTTCAAGAGCGGGTTCTGCCGCTTTCATGAGCGTTGTGCGGTCAAGAGATACATCGAGGGAATGATCCTGCTTAATGGTTCCAAAATGCTTGGACTGATCCAGCTTTCTTGGACGGTACAGCAGATTGGTTAAATCAACCGTTTTTGCCTTCCAGTTGTCTACTTCCTGTTTTTGTTCCAGAAGATCCGTGCGCCCTACCATTTCATCGATGGTTTTAAAACCAAGCTCTGCCATGATTTCACGCATTTCTTCCGCTACAAACTCCATAAAGTTCACTACATCATCCGGAGTACCCATAAACTTCTTGCGAAGCTCAGGGTTCTGCGTAGCTACGCCGACCGGACATGTATCCAGGTGGCATACTCTCATAATAATACATCCGAGAACAACAAGTGGAGCGGTTGAAAATGCATACTCTTCTGCACCGAGAAGAGTCGCGATCGCTACATCTCTGCCTGTCATAAGCTTTCCATCGGTTTCCACGGTTATGCGGTCGCGGAGGTTATTAAGAACAAGCGTCTGATGTGTTTCAGCCAGTCCGATTTCCCATGGAAGCCCGGTATGCTTAAGGCTCGTTCTCGCTGCCGCACCCGTTCCTCCATCATAGCCGCTGATTACGAGGTGGTCGGCGCGTCCTTTTGCAACACCTGCAGCAATCGTTCCGACTCCCGTTCCTGAGACAAGCTTTACGCTCACACGTGCTTCAGGATTGGCATTTTTTAAATCATGTATCAGCTCTGCCAGGTCTTCAATCGAATATATATCATGGTGCGGTGGTGGAGAGATCAGACCTACTCCGGCCGTTGTTCCCCGTACCTCTGCAACCCATGGATACACCTTGTTACCAGGAAGCTGGCCGCCTTCACCGGGCTTAGCGCCCTGGGCAATCTTGATCTGGATTTCATCAGCATTAACAAGATAATGGCTCGTAACGCCAAATCTTCCAGAGGCAACCTGCTTGATCGCGCTTCGTTTTAAGTCTCCATTTTCTTCCGCTGTAAAGCGCTTCGGGTTTTCCCCGCCTTCACCTGTGTTGGATTTTCCTCCAATTCGGTTCATTGCAATAGCAAGGGCTTCATGGGCTTCTTCAGATATTGATCCAAAAGACATAGCGCCTGTTTTAAATCGTTTTACGATATTAGAGACCGGTTCTACCTCATCAATAGAAATCGGGTCAAGACCATTCTTTTTGAAAGCAAGCAGCCCGCGCAGGGTCGTCTGTTCTTTTTCCTGCTTATCAATAGCGTCTGAATACTTTTTGAATAATTTATAGTCTTTTCGCTTCGTAGCATGCTGAAGCATATGAATCGTATGCGGATTGTACTGGTGCGGCTCGCCGTTTCTTCTCCACTGCAGATCGTCTCCGGGATCAAGCGTTTTATCCTGTCCTGCAAGGTCTGTATAGGCACGACGGTGTCGCATCATTACTTCTTCACCAATCATATCAAGCGTGACGCCGCCGATTCGTGAAGGCGTCCATGTGAAGTAGTCATCTATTACCTGTGTATCAATACCAACAGCTTCAAATATCTGGGCGCCGCGGTAGCTTTGAATGGTGGATATGCCCATTTTGGACAGTACTTTCATTACACCTTTTGTAACTGCTTTAATATATGTCTGCACCGACTCTACATAAGATGTGTCTTCCATCAGACCATCTCTAACCATAGCGTCAAGTGAATCAAAAACTAAATAAGGATTAATTGCTTCTGCTCCGTAACCAAGAAGCACGGCAAAATGATGG
Organism: Sinobaca sp. H24; assembly: GCF_023845525.1. Lineage (NCBI taxonomy): Bacteria > Bacillati > Bacillota > Bacilli > Caryophanales > Sporolactobacillaceae > Sinobaca > Sinobaca sp. H24. The sequence continues at coordinate 320,616 of NZ_JALBWT010000002.1, read as the reverse complement.
ACTTCTCTCGGTTCTGCTGATTCCACCACAAGGCTGACCTGGGTGCGCAGTCCGTTTCGGATCAAATGATGATGCAGGCTGGACAAAGCAAGCAGAGCCGGAATCGGCGCATAATTTTTGTCAACATCCCTGTCACTCAATATAAGCACGGTAGCTCCCTGCTCAACAGCACGATCTGCGGCATGAAATAGTCTGTCTAAAGCCGGTTTCAGACCTCTGGATCCTTTTTTACTTTTAAAGACCATAGAAAGTGTGACCGATTTTAAGCCTTCTCTTTTATTGGAGCGAAGCTTCGCCAAATCCTCGTTATTAATAAAAGGCGTCTTCAAATAAAGATGTCTCGCACTTTCCGGTTCCGGATGAAGCAGATTTCCCTGACGTCCAATCGAAGTGCCTACAGCCGTTACCAGTTCTTCACGTATCGCATCAATAGGCGGGTTCGTCACCTGGGCGAACAGCTGTTTGAAATAATTGTATAAAAGCTGCGGACGTTTAGAAAGTACCGCCAGCGGGGAATCGTAACCCATAGAACCTACTGGATCTGCACCCTCCAGTGCCATCGGCTTGATCATTTTTTCCATTTCTTCATACGTATAGCCAAAAGCCAGCTGTTTCGTTTCAAGCTGTTCAAAGTCCGTGTTGTAGACCTCACGGCTTTCCAGCACATCTTCCAGGTCGACCATGTGTTCTTCGACCCACTGCTTATAAGGTTTTTCTGAAGCAATTTCGTGCTTAATCTCCTCATCCGGAATAATTCTGCCTTCCTGCATATCAACAAGAAGCATCTGGCCTGGATGAAGCCTTTCTTTATAAAGTACATCTTCCGGCTCGATATCGAGTACACCAACTTCGGAAGACATTAAAATGTGGTCATCTTTTGTTACATAATACCGGGCAGGACGGAGTCCATTCCGGTCCAGACAGGCTCCCACCTGCCTGCCGTCAGTATATGCTATGGCAGTTGGGCCGTCCCACGGCTCCATCAGCGTGCTGTGAAACTGGTAAAACGCTTTTTTCTCTTCGCTGATTGAAGCATCATTCTGCCACGGCTCCGGGATCATCATCATTGCTGCATGAGGCATTCTGCGGCCGGCAAGCGTCAAAAATTCAAACGCATTGTCAAACATTGCCGAGTCGCTTCCGCTTTGGTCAATAACAGGTATTTTATTAATATCCTTTTCAAATACTTCCGAACGGAAAATGGCTTCTCTCGCGTGCATCCAGTTGACGTTTCCTTTAATCGTGTTAATTTCGCCGTTATGAATCAAATAACGGTTCGGATGCGCTCTTTCCCAGCTCGGGAATGTATTTGTTGAAAAACGCGAGTGTACAAGAGCTACGGCCGTATCAAACGCCGGATTGGAAATATCCAGATAAAACTCTTTTACCTGCGCTGTTGTAAGCATCCCTTTATATACAATGGTCTGGGAGGAAAAGCTCGCAAAATAGAAAGCGTCGTTTTCCTGAAGTCCATTATGAGCTTCGTCTTCGCTGCGTTTGCGTATAATATACAGCGCCCGTTCAAACGCTTTTCTGCTTTTAATGTGGTCAGGTCGTTTAACAAATACCTGGCGGATTGCCGGCATTGCTTTTAAAGCAGCTTTCCCAAGAGTGCTGTCATCAAATGGAACGTCTCTCCATCCCAGAAGTTCTGCCCCCTCCTGGCTGATTATATCTTCCACCTGCTGCTCACACTGACGGCGTCTGGAAGAATCATTGGATAAAAAGGCCATGCCCACTCCGTAGAAACCTTCTTCCGGAAGAGAAAATCCTAATTCCGCCTCTTCTTTAAAGAAACGGTGCGGCACCTGCAGCAGGACACCTGCTCCGTCTCCTGTATTGGGCTCATCCCCCTGGCCGCCTCTATGTTCAAGATTCCTTAAGATCTGCATCGCTTTTTCTATTATATCGTGCGACCTTTTTCCTTTAATATTTGCAAGAAAACCAATACCACAGTTATCATGCTCAAATTGAGAGTCGTAAAGACCCTCCCTCCGTGAATATACAGGCTTTGTCATTGCCCTCTCCACCCCTCTGCTACTATATATAATTCAATTACTTCATATTTAATATACAAAAGCATATCATTTTTCTGACATTTCGGCAAATTATTTCACATCGATAAAAAGTAATGAAAACGCTTTCTTTCAGCGTTTAACAGAATCTTTCATTTATTCAACGAGTGTATAGTGATAAAGGGAGTTACATAATTATACAGTCAATTTTGATGGATATTTTCTGACGTAAACGAAATCGTCCGATCTTCTGCTCCATTTGCATCGTTGTTTACAAGACGTTCGGTAATTTCCACTCCGCCCTTATTATCCATTAACAAAATAGTTTGAGATCTTGTTCCGTATTCTTTCATTTTTATAAAAACCGAAGAAAGGTTCTGTTCGAGTTCTTTCCCGACTCCCGTATCCGGAAGGTCTGATTGTTTGTATTTCCGTTCGTTTGATAGACAGGTAAACAACTCTTCTTTGCTGATCTCACTGCGGGCAGCAGCCTCACCTACTCCTGATTTCAACTCTTCTACTTTAGGCCACGGAGTGTTAAGCGCTGCATTGCTGAGTCCATAAAGGCCCCGCTCAAGACGCTCTGGTTTCCGGCTGCTTTGATTGGAGTGATAATAAACCCCCTCAAGACTGCCGGCCAGCAGATTATAACCGGAATAGCGGCCGCTGCTCTGGTGAAGCTTTTCTAAATAAGTTTCTAAATGCTCCGCTTCCAGAGCTTCTTTTACGATAAACCCTCTGGACAGATCGCCTGGTTTTTCAAATGGATTTCTTACATTCGTAACAAGAGCAAACCGACCGGCTTTGTCACTCCCATCCAGGTGCCGCCGAGCTTTACATCTTTTCCTGCGATAATCGGCGAGTTCTCCCAAATATGGAGAGGCTCTGTCGGCCTTTCAAAAAATTCATCGCGGTTGGCAGCAATAATTAATGGATAGTCCGACCTCATATTATAGCTCATTGTTAATAAACACATGTGCTTCTCCCCTGCTCAGTCATCTATATAATTTACTTTCTTTCTTTTTCGATACGTTTCAAAAACCCCGTGATAGTGAGCTATCTCGGTCTCACCCTGCTTCCAGCATAAAAGAACCGGAGTGCCATCCATTCTGGCCGGGAAATCAACCAGGCCCTGATCGATGCTTTTTACAAAAATACTTTGTTTTTCCAGCTGTTTTATAAGCATTCGGGACTGAAACTCCAGAAAATCAATTCCTGCTTCCAGCACAAACAGTTCTTCTTCTTTTGCTGCGGCGCTGATGAAACTCTCCTGCTTGAAACGCAGGCGTGAGGCAAGAAGCTCACGGTACTCCAGCTGCAGCTCCTGGAGACCAGCCATCTCCTCAGTCAAGCCTTCCAGGGTTTTATTTGCCTCTTCAAGGGTAAAATAATAGGAAAACACGTTAAACGCTCCTTTTTTTAACAAACCGCTTTCTCTCTGTTTCTCATTGGTATTCCAAATGAAACGAGTGATGAGGTTAATCGTATCTAATAATGAGTAAAATAGGAAGTCATTTGCACACAGTTTCCGGCAAAATGATATAATATTTTCAATATAGACCAGTATGCTTTCGACCGAATCCAAAGGAGGATACAGAATGGATACAAATGAACACCTCAATGAAACGAAAGAAAAAAATACAACGAAAGAAGCGGAACAGTTTATACAGCGGTTCCGCGAATCGAAAGATACAGATGCCCTGCTGACATCTCTCGGCGGCCTGGGCCAGTCCGAACAGAAAAACGCCGGGGATTCGCTTGATTCTTTAAAAAGGCCGGTAAAAGAAATGATGAACCAGGAAGGAAACGACCTGCCGGACAGGCTGTATGAACTTAAAAGCATGGTCAGCGAACTGGAACCTGAATATCTTAAGGAAACAAAACTGCAGAAAACCTGGAACAAGCTGCTCCGGCGGAATCCGGTAGAACAATATTCCAAAAAATACGAAACCGTGGAAGCACAGGTGGAAAATATTGTGGAAGCCCTTCTTATCGGCCGTGATAAGCTGCAGGAAGATAACCTGATGCTCGATCAGCTTAAAATAACAGCCCGGGAGCGGATTGAGGATCTGGAAAAACAAATTGAGACCGGACGGCAGCTTAATGACATGCTTGAACAGGAAATGACCACAGAAGAATGGAAAGACAATCCGGCTGAGCTTCAAAAAGGCCAGGTTAAGGTTATCTCCCGCGTGAAAAACATGAGCCAGGCTGTGATGGTTCTTCAACAATCGCTGGCAAGTGTCGATCTTATTAAAGAAAACAATGAAAAACTTGAAGAAGCCGTATTTAATGCTATTACGATGACCAAAAATATTATTACGGTGACCGCTTCGATACAACTGGCGCTTGGCAACCAGCGAAACGTCATAAACGCTGTGAACAGCGTCAATGAGGCGACGGAAAATATGATACTGACTAATGCACAGATGCTGAAAACCAATACTGAAGATACACTTCGTACGCTTGAAGAACCGGCAGTAGCAATGGAAACATTCAAAAAAGCATACGCAGATGTACAAACAGCTATTGAGTTGACCGAACAATCCAACGAGCGCATTGTCCATTCCGGAAAACAATTTATTTCCGAACTGGATGAATTAAATAAACAAATGAAAACAAAGCTGCTCGATTAAGTGAAAGCAAAGAGGTGGTAGACATGGCGAAGAATTGGATGGCCCATCCGTGGGTGGACCGTTTTATTCCAGACCACCGTCGGCAGGTAGAAGACCAGATATTTTCTGATGCGCACGGTCTGGTAATGATTCAGGATATAGAAGCTGCACTGGACCGGCTGATCGAGTTTGGAAAACAGGTAAAAACAACCCAGACCTTTAAAAAATCCGGAAAGACGTTTTACTTCCGGCTCCGTGTTAATCAAAAGCGGATGCGGCTGCTGAGCTATGAAACGTATAAATCGGAAGCTGCCATTAAAAAGCGCGTCACGATTGAATATGTCCGAAAAGCATATAACCCCGGCTCCAAACAAAATCGTTTTAAAGAAGCCTATATTCAATATCGGAAAAACGGGGAAACGTATTTACGGAGCATCCGAAAGTCCCGTTTTTTTCAAGGTGTATTTTATAAGCTCGAGCAGCTCGATGACCAGCTGCTCGGCCGCCTGCCTGCACTGGAGCCGGCAGCTTCTTCGGCGCTGACTACAGAAGACAAACATTTTGTCGACTCCTCCGAGGAGCCGTTTCAATTTATTTATAAAACGGAAAGCCATATAAAGCTGGCACGCTCCGGTTTATCACGCGCATCGGAACGCTGCCTTATTGAAATCGTTCAGGAGGCCAGGGAGATCACGCAGCATTATGATCTTCTCGACCTGGAAGAGAGGTATACTGTCAAACGCATGCTTCAAAAAGACATTCCCTCCCTGCTCGAAGCTTACCGTCTCCTTTCGCCTGACAATCAGCTCATACGCCAGGAAGAGCTAACGTCTACTTTACGGCAGATGCGCTCCACCCTCGAAGGCCTGCACCGAAAAGTAGATGCATTAAAGGCAGAACGAGTTGATTATTTGTTCAAGCTTCATGAAAAAAGATATCCGCCAAAAGATCAGCGGTAGCCTGCCGCCGCTTTTTGGTTTTATTTTTTTGTAAACCTTTACATAAAGGAGTGGTGTTATGAACCAGCCAGAGAAAATAATGAAATTAGACGATGAGTTGTGGATATCCGATGGAATGGATTTATCAGTACCGGGACGTACTGGCACTTACATTTTAACCGGCGGAACACTCGCAGTAATTGAAACAGGTCCTAGCCCTTCTATTCCCCGCTTAAAAGAAAACCTGCAGAAAATCGGTTTTTCGATTGAAGACATCCGGTATATAATTGTGACACATATTCATCTTGATCATGCGGGGGGAGCAGGCCTGCTTATTCAGGAATGCCCGGATGCCGAACTGATCGTACATCCTAAAGGAGCCCGCCATTTAGCGGATCCCTCCAAGCTTATTAAAGGAGCCAAAGCGGTATATGGCGACGATTTTGATGAGCTGTTTAACCCGGTGCTCCCTGTACCGGAAGCACGTATTATGTCTGCAGCACATGGGGAGACGCTCTCTCTTACGGCCGGGAGAACGCTGACGTTCTATCACACACCGGGACATGCTGATCACCATATCAGTATTCATGACAGCTTGACTAATGGAGTCTTTACAGGGGATACAGCAGGTATTCAATATGTAGACGCGTTACAGCACAACAGGCAGATTTTTCTTCCTTCTACTTCGCCGAACCAATTCAGGCCGGAGCAGATGCTTGCATCCCTCGATCACCTAACTGCTATGAAGCCTGCTGCTATTTATTTTGGCCATTTCGGTAAAACGGAGGATATAGAAGAAGTCAGCAGTCAGATTCGTTATTGGCTTCCTGTTTTTGTACAGACAGCAGAAGAATCAGCCGGTAAAGAAAATGATCTGGAACACCTCCGGGCAGAATTGTATAAAGACATTCTTGATTTTTACAAACTTCCACCTCTGCCTGACGGGGATCCATTCAAATACCTTTTGCAGCTGGATTTGTATGTCTGCGCAATGGGTCTTCTTGATTACGTTAAAAAGAAGCAGCAGAATAACTAATTCTTGCGAAAAGGAACAGGAATTGCTTATAATGAATACATTTCCACGAACGATAAATAGTTATATATATGCAATTGGAGGTTTTTTTGTGAATCGAGCAGATGCAAAGCAACAGCAGGGCCGTACCGTTTTGATCGACCTTGGAAATGAAGGAACATTTTTTGCTACCTTACATTCGATAATTACACCGCCTCAACAGGTGTGGAATGGCGAAGTAACAGTGACCGGCATTTTTACGCTGCCTGTCTTCTCCAAAATTGATACTCTGCTGGACAAGCCTGGTAAAACAATGCATGTCAGTGGACAGAAAATTCTACCCGTGTCTCCGGACCGGCAGCAGGTTTCATTTTCGGTTACATTATCGGAAGCGATTGAAGATAAAAAAGCACAGATTACAGAGCGCAGCAGGCAGAACTCCCTGGAAATGAAGCAGTATAATGATATTCTCCGTCAGCTTTCCCCGAAGGATACAGCATTGCATCCTCCTTTGGATGATGTGCACTATATTTATTACAAAATCGAAAAATCCAAAGACGTTATTTATTTAACCGAACCTAAAATGGGAGATGTGCTGGAACTGGCTAACTGTCCATTTCAACTGGAAGCAGCCGATCCCAGGCAGGGCTGGGTAAACGTTACGCATGTTAAAGGGTTCCGCTTTGCCGATGAGGCCGGTGATATTCTTACTCTGCGGAACCACGACTGGGTCCGCATTCATCCCGAACAGTTTGAGCCTTATACGATTTTATTAAATGAGCTGGATAAAACGTCCCGCCAGGGATTAAAGCAGGCTCTTATGCACTTCTCTTTAACAGACAGCGATCTGCTTGAGTGTCATAATCGTCTTTTATATGAGCTGCTGCAGAGCAGCCCGGAAACTACGCTGAAGGGCGTTAACTTTCTTTCCTATCAGCGGAATGGGTTAACGGTGATGATTCAGCATCATTATGTGCGGCACATTCATAACAAAGAAACCGACTATGTATATGATCGATTTGAATGCACCGCGGATAATGGAGAGCGCAAAATATATGTGTATACTAATAATGCCTACACAAGAAATGAAAAATCAGATCAATAACCTACTCTAAAAAAAGAGGTGCCGGCAGCTAGTCTGCGGGCACCTCTTTTTGTTCTGCAGGTTCTGAAAACCACTGGAGAAGGTCTTTTCCTTTATCATTATCCAGATCGCGGAGGCTGAACTCCCTGCCGCCGCTTGATGACAAAATGTCGACCGTAATAGAACATAACTGATTTCTTTTCTGTAAATAATGATACTGCTTTGTGTAGGACTGTATTGCCGTTTTCGGAAGTACGGCATGCTGCTTGCTGATAAGCCGGTTCTGCAAAACAAGCTTATTGTGATTTTCAGCCAATCCGGAGGCGCGGTACTGAGTCCAGCCCAGCCAGGTCAGCAGCAGCGGCAGAACAAATAACACGCTTCCATACGGCACCCAGATAGCTGCAGCCACTGCCAGCAGCCACCCCATCCAGGAGGCCCGGAATATATAGCGCCTTGCTGCACGCTTTGGCACGCGCGCGAGACCCGGCTCCATCTGCAGATCCGGACGGATGTGATGTATGATTTCTTCTGCCATAGTTTTTGAACCAAGCGGCAGAAGGACGGTGGAAAACGATTCTTTTTCTGACCCGCCCCCTGCGCTGTCGATGTAAATTCTCCAAAAACCGAGCATCTGCTGAAGCGGATTACACGTGTAGCGGACGCTTGTAATCCGTTCAGGACGAAGCGTAAGCTGCTTTTTTTCCAGCATGCCCCGCTTGATAATCATTTCTTTATTAATTAATTTGATCTCAAACTGCCCGTATTGAAGCATTGTAACAACTGTAGAGCCGACCCATGCGATAATTGCAATTAAAAAGAAAAATAATACGAGAAACCAAAGGCTTAAATCCAGAATATACCCTACAGTGCTTTCATAAAAAGATTCCGGAATGAATTGATCAAACTGCGAAAAAATAGCGGCGGCAGCTGAAAAGAACAGCCCCACCTTTCCCGAAGTGATCCCTGCGTAAAAAATATAGCGTGCCGGTATCTTTTTTTGATACGTGACTTCCTCACGCGTCTTTTCAACTACAGTATCCTCATCTATTGCATCGGTTTCTTCCGGGGATACAGATTCAGCTGCTCCGTAAAGAAGAGATTCGCGGACTCTTCTGCATCATCTTTGACAGCGCAATGATGCTTACTTCCGGAACCATACCGCCTCCGGCTGTTTCTATTTTAATTTTGACGAGGCCGAACGTTCTTTGAATGATGCCGGCAGAAATATCGACAGACTGCACTTTTTTCCGCTGTATGTACCGTCTTTTTTTTACAAATATTCCTTGTTTAATACGAAGCTCCTGTTCTTCCAGCCGGAACCGGAAAAACAGCCAGGAAAACAAACTGTGCAGAAATAAAACAAGCAGCAGAGCAGGAAATATCCACTCCTGGCCGAACAAAGTACCTGTTCCACCTGCAAAAAAGGTTAAAAGCAGCGGGAAAATAAAGTCTTTTATACGAGTTACGAAGAGAACTACTACCGCCGCGCCGTGCATCCGTTTCCAGCTATTCGTCATCCGCATCAGCTTCTTTCCTGCTGTATAAACTATCTTCCGCTTCTGCAAGCCTGGAAATGTGGTCTCTCAGATCCTGCCCCACTTCCTCGGCGAGCGCTGGAATTTCATGAATACCGGCAGCGGTGGAAATGGTAAGGGCCGAAAGTCCATATTTTTTATAGAGAGGACCCTGAGCTGTATCTACATGCTGGATACGGGACATTGGAATAAGCGTATGCTTCGTAATTACTACGCCGCGCCTCAGCTCCACTTCTTTTTCATACACTTCATACCGCCAGCGTTTCCATGTCATGGCGGGAAAAAACCAGGCTTTCCAAATGGCAAAGACAGCGATTACAGGAAGAACAATGCTTACAATCCATACCGGCCAGTCCTGGCGGATGGTAAAAATAAGCAGAGCAGCCGGAAACGCTAAATAAACCAGCGCTTCGATTGCTCCTTTAATTCTCCATACAGATAATGCTTTTTTAGATATTTTCTGGGAAGGGAGAGGACGGGAAGTCATTCGTCATCCTCTTCAACATAAATGATGGTAACGCCTTCGTTTTCCAAAACGGCCAGCGTTTCCCTGTTTAGTTCTTCATCAGCAAGCAGACCGAGCGAACGAACCAGCTCCAGTTCATCCAGGTGGCCTTTTTCAGCATCCTCTACCAGCTCCAGTGCTTCGCTGAGCTGTTTTTCTTTCAGCTTGTTTTTCACTTCGTCTTTAGTCATTAAAATAACCTCCCGCCCGTGTATTATTTACCTTCTGACATCCGTTCTGTCATCTGTTTCCAAACAGATCCCTTTGCTTCTTCTCCGCCTTCAATACGCTCGAGTGCCATCTGCGCCTGAAGGGCCACTTCAAACTCCTGATCTTCTGCAGTTTTCCGCAGGGCAGGCACAGCCGAATGATCTCCTACTTCATAAAGAAACATAGCTGCGCGCCAGCGTACCAGTTTATTTTTGTCTTCGAGCGCGCTTCGATCATTGCCGGAATGCCGCCCGTGTCGCCTAAGTCGGAAAAACAGTCTCCGGCCGTACGTCTTACGGTTACCGACTTGTCGTTTAATCCCATTGTCAGATACGGCAGAATAACTGGATCTTCAATCATTCCCAGATACATGACAGCGAGTCTTCTGATAGATGATTTCTCATCACTGAGCGCTTTTTCCAGTACCGGAATATCTTCCTCTTTTGGATCCATCTGCTCAAGCAGCGCATACCGCTCTTTCCAATCCGGAACATCCAGCATATCGAGCGTTACTTTTTTGAAACGCTGCGCATACTGCTCACTGTTTTCATCCTCGGATAACGCCATTTTCACGAGACGGTCAAGCCGTTCCTGATTGTAGACAGCAGAAATTTCTTCCGCTACTTCTGCACCGATGGCATCAAGGTCATTTCCATAACGGATGCCGTGCTCTTCCCATTTTCTTTGCAGAACAATGTTATCATCTTCTTTTTGAGCTTTAAAAGCAGCTTCCTGAAACCGTTCAGGGAGACCCTGACGCTTTTCCTCTTCGCCTGCCATGATTTTCAGCTGCATCGGGATTCCTTTAAACATCTGCTTTTGAATCATTACTTCACCAAATGCCTCTGTTCCTTCTTCTCCTCCATCGGCGGAAACTTCCATTTTTTCACCGAATAAATTTCTAACCTGGGGAAGCAGCTCTTTCCAGTCAGCTTTCGGGTGCCGTTCAATTGCCATGAAATCGGCCACATGATATACGCCTTTGATTCCTTCGACGGTAAAAATTTTCTGGATTGACTCCGGGGCTTCTTCTTTATTTTTTAACGTGAAGTTGTGGCTTTTGCCGGCCTCCAGCGACTCATCGAGGGTCAACTTCATCGTATTAGGACTTGGTGTTGGTTCTATCGAAGTAATTCTCATTTTATCATCCTGCCTTTCCTGTCTTATCGGGTTTTCTTTCTTTTAAATTGTAACATACCCTCGTTTCGCTCAGCCAATTTACACGATTCGCTTTCAAAGGAATATTCAGGTCTGCATGTATGAAAAAGCCGGGATAGGGTATACTAGTAAGGAAATCAGCTGTAAAGCTGTTAGAGGCAGAAGTTCAAGGAGGTCATTATTATGAAAATAGCAGTTTTATCAGATGTTCATGGAAATGCAAGAGCACTAAAATCGGTACTCCGGGTACTCGCAGAACAAAAAATTGACAAGATGTATATTATCGGGGATTTAAGCTTTAGAGGGCCTGAACCTAAGAACGCCCTTGAAACCATACGATCTACTCCTGCCAAAGTATTAAAAGGCAACGCGGACGAATGGATTACGAGAGGAATCAAAAAAGGAGAAGTGCCGGACAAAGCGCTTGGGCTGATGAACCAGGAAAGAGATTGGGCGCTTGAACGCCTCACGGAAGAAGATCTGGCTTACCTGGAAAAGCTTCCTACCTCTTTTCTCGACGAGCTGGAAGACGGCATTGTCATGCACGCTTTCCATGCGGTTCCATCCAGTCTCTTTGAGGTAGTGCCCGCAGATGCGGATGACGAAGAAATGCTGAAGAAGCTTGCTTCGGCTGAAGAGGCCGACATATACATTTACGGCCATATTCACACACCTTTTGTCCGTAAAATAGGTGCTAAAACCATTATTAATACAGGCAGCATCGGCCTTCCGTTTGACGGGGACCCCCGCCCTTCATTTGCACTTATCCGTATAGAAAACGGCCAGATAGACGCTGCTATCGAACGGGTGGAGTACGACAAAACCTGGGTGATGGAACAGTATGATGCAGGAGATTATCCGAACAAAGATCAGATGAAAAATATTATAAAAACGGGAAAGAAGCCTAAATAACGTATACTTGCCGGGAGATGTTTTTATCGGTTTCAAAAGCCCCCCACCGTCGGTGAGGGGCTTTTCAGTCTGTTTTTATTTGTTCATCAGCTGATGAATGCCTTGAACAATTTCCGGAAACGAAGCTTTATCTGAATAGCTTTGCCGAATCTCCAGGTTTTCGTCCAGCAGAAAGGTAGTCGGTACGCCCATGCACTGATAGGCGTCATAGACCTGTGTGCCGTTATCTTTTAATACGGGAAAGCTGTAGCCTGTTTTTTCAAGAAATTGAACAGCGTCTGCTTCTTTTCCTTCTCGTCCCGTAACATTAATCGTTAAGAAGCCCATTACTTCTTTGTCCATCTGCTCGTAAAACAAATGTTTGTAATGAAGATCCTTCATAGAATCCGGACACCAGGAAGCCCAAAAGGTAAGAATCAGCGGCGTACCCTTCCATTCTTCGAGCTGATGAGTCGTTTCACTATATATATCCTGCAGTTGAAAATCTGGTGCGTTCATTCTTCATAACTCCTTATTTCAGCGTACTTTGAAATTCTCCGTGAAGCTGTTCGAGCACATAAGGCGGATTATCGAAAGTATACATTTTTTTAACCGGCTCCCCGTTTTTAAAAACAATCAGGCAGGGAACGCTCTGTATTTTTTCCGTTACAGCTTCCTGAGGAATTTCGTTAATATTTACTTTGTAAAAAGGAACGTCGTACAATTTTCTCATCGGTTCTATTACACGCTCGGCAATTTGACACGTCCTGCAGAAGGGAGAAGCATAAAACACTGCGCCGGACGATGTTTCTTTCATCTGCTTAAGCTGTTCTTTATTAATCTGTTCCATCTTATCCTCTTTCTACAAGTCGTGGACGGCGTCATTCCACTTCTTAATATCATTAGCGACTTTTGGAAAATCCTCGGCAAATGGATAATCTTTTAAACTCTCTTTGCGGTCAAGTTCACTCATCTTATTCCAGACTGCTTTTAACTCATTGGCCGCTCTGGAAAACTCCTGAAGTTCTCTTTTTAATTCGCTCATGGATTCTGCCTCTTTTCTTTAAAGGTTTTGAAACGCTTTAACTAATGCTTTTCCATAAAGAGGGATATCAGGGGGACGGCGGCTGGAAACAATATGTCCATCCGTTACAACGGCTTCGTCTTTCCATATGGCTCCTGCATTGGTCATATCGTCTTTAATGCCCGGCGTGCTCGTTACCGTAACACCCTGCAGGATTCCTGCACTGGCAAGCACCCAGCCGGCATGGCAGATCTGGCCGATCACTTTTTTGTGTTCATCCATATGCTTGACAAAGTTCAGTACTTCTTCATAGCGCCGCAATTTATCCGGTGCCCATCCTCCCGGAACGAGAATGCCGTCAAACCTTGCTGCGTCAAGTTCGCTGAAAGCAGCCTCTGCCTCAGCGGGAACACCGTATTTACCTTTATACGTACGTCCCTTTTCTTTACCTGCAAGCACGACTTCAGCTCCTTCTTCACGAAGCCTCATTACCGGCACCCAAAGCTCCAGATCCTCAAAATCGTCTTCTACTAATGCAATGATGCGTGTATTTTCCAAACTCATATTCGGTTTCCCCTTTCTCTTGCTGTGCTGTTACTAGTTTCCCCTACTTCTCCTCATACGAAACGAATTTCCTGCGTCAATGTCTGCAGATCAGCTGTATGAATTGTTTTCTGTTCGTTCTGCCATACGTCCTTTGGCAGCTTCCAGCCCTGGATGGTAAAATCAAAGGCTTCTGAAAAAGGCGAAGGCTTCATCTTTACGGCGGAACTGTCCTGCCAGAGCGGATAAACCTTTTTCTTTCCAAGAAAAGAAAAGCGGTGCCGAAACCCGTTTTGAAACCAGCTCACTTCTTCTGATTTCGGCGTACCTGCTTTATTAATGCAGGCATATAACGATACATCGTCAAAAAACTGGAGAATATCCAGATGATGATCGAGACGATTGGCACCGGTTACTCTTTTTTTCCAGTCTTTCTGCCTTTTTTGTTCTCCTTCAAAAAAAGACACGCCCGCTGCCGACGTATCATTTTTTAAAAAGGACGCATAGTGCATGCTTAAAAGAGTTCCACTGTACAAATCCTCTTTTCCTGCTGCTTCAATGCCTTTTTTATACGCCTCCAGCTTATCCTCCAGCGGGTAATCCACAAAAGAATAAGGCTGCCCTCCAGCAGGTCCGGAAACGATCTGATCCAGAGGGATCCAGGCATTATCGTGTTGGCGGATAGCATACAAAAGCGAATCCCATTTGTTATCTTCTTTCCAGCGCGGATTGTTGACATGCGCTGCCGCTGCAGCACTGAGACGGGCATGTTCATGCTGTTCTATTAGAAAGTAATAAGAGGAAAATTCCTGTACAATCATGCTTGCCTCCTCCTTTTAAATAAGGAAATTAAATAAACTTTCTTCTTTATCAATTTCTTTGTAGGAGAAGCCTTTTTTATTAATTCGTTCGATCAGGGGCTTGTAGTCTGCCTGATTCTTTAACTCAATACCTACCAATGCAGGTCCGTTTGCTTTATTGTTCTTTTTATTATATTCAAAACGGGTAATATCATCATCCGGCCCGAGAACTTCATCGAGAAATTCACGCAGAGCTCCGGCACGCTGAGGAAAGACAACAATAAAGTAATGCTGCAGTCCTTCATAAATCAAAGACTTTTCCCTCATTTCCTCCATCCGCCCAATATCATTGTTTCCTCCGCTTAAAATGCAGACGACAGTTTTTCCTTTAATTTCTTCTTTGTAAAAATCAAGTGCCGAAATAGGCATAGCTCCTGCTGGTTCAGCAACAATCGCATTTTCATTATACAGCTCCAGAATCGTCGTGCAGATTTTACCTTCGGGAACAAGCTTAATTTCGTCGAGAATATCCTTGCATACATCGTACGTAATATCCCCAACCCGCTTAACAGCTGCTCCGTCTACAAATTTATCGATTTTTTGGAGTTCGGTAACCCCGCCGTTGTCAAACGAAGCCTTCATTCCTGCAGCGCCCGCAGGCTCCGTGCCGATAATTTTCGTGTTCGGGGAAATAGACTTGATATAGGTACCGACGCCGGAAGCGAGTCCTCCGCCTCCGATAGAACAAAACAAGTAGTCCAGCGGCTCTTCAATATCATTCATAATCTCAAGGCCTGCCGTTCCCTGGCCGGCAATGATTTTCTCATTATTAAATGGGTGGATAAAGGCCATTTGATGCTCATCGCAGTAAGCCATCGCTTCTTTATATGAATCATCAAATGTGTCTCCTGTTAAAACAACATCCACATACTCTCTGCCAAACAGCTTAACCTGTCCCACTTTCTGGCGCGGCGTTGTCGTCGGCATAAAAATACGGCCCTTTACTTTTAAAGCACTGCAGGAATAAGCTACACCCTGCGCGTGATTTCCTGCACTGGCACATACTACACCATTTTTCATTGTTTCTTCGGACAAGCTGTGCATCAAGTGATAGGCTCCTCTAATTTTAAAGGAACGAACGACCTGCTGGTCCTCCCTTTTTAAGTAAACATTTGCCTGATAACGTTCAGACAATACCTGGTTTTTCTGCAGAGGCGTATGATTAACAACGTCCTTCAGCGTCTGGTTTGCGATGATGATGTCTTCTATATGAATCCTGCTCATTTGTCATTATCCTTTCTGCCTCACAAAACTATCCTGCACATTTTCATTATGCGCCTGCTGTCTTCTGTGTTCAACTGCTGTACATTGTACTACATCTGCGAACCTTTGAAAATAAAAGGGAAAGGAAATACGGCGCGTAATTGATTAAATACAAAAAATTCACTATACTATGTAATAGGTAAACTGTTTTGTGTTATGTTTTACATAAATTAAGCATTTTACAGGGGGTAAGCGGATGAACAAGTGGATGGCTGCATTAATGACAGCGGCAGTGCTGGCTGTCTGGCCTGCTACAGCCCACGCTTCAGTAAACGCGTGGAATGATGCAGAACCTTTATTACTCGTCGTCTTGACTATTTTTTCCATCTTAAGCATTATGGCATTTATTTTTTTCATGGTGCGGGATAACGGTTGAGAACACAACGATAAGCTTCCTGCAGGAACGAAGTGATTCTGTTCCGGGAGGCTTTTTTCTTTTCACGGCTTTCACTTACTCTCCGATTAAAATGATGAAAACAGGGAATATAAATACAAACAAACGGGAAGGACTGACAATAATGAATGATATGCTGAAAAGAGGTTTTTTTCTGGGACTGGGAGCAGCGGCATACAGCCGGGAAAAAATGCAGAATTATCTTGATGACCTTGTATACAAAGGAAAAATCACGCCCCGCGAAGCGCAGGAATGGAAAGAAGAATTAATCCAGCGGGGGCGGGATAAAGAAACGAAGTGGAGCGAAAAGCGCAAAGATAAAACCCAGCAGTCTTTCAGAGATATGGGACTTGCCACCGAGGCTGACATTCTCCGCCTGGAAGAAAAACTGCATGATATTGAAAAAAAACTTGCTGAGAGGCCGAACAACGACGGATGGAACCACCCGGCTGAGTGATACGGGCTGAGGAAAGGAAGCAGGAATCATGGCCATTACGAAAGGACTAAAGCATGCGAACCGATACAGGCAGATTGCGACTACCCTTGCCAAACATGGCTTTGGTTATATACTTCGCGAGGTAGGGCTATTTCATATACTCTCCCTTCCTAAACGTCTATCTGCGGAATCGGATGATTTCAACGCGCAGTCGATTGGTACGAGGCTCCGGCTTGTTATCGAGGAACTCGGACCTACTTTCATCAAACTCGGCCAGCTTGTGAGCATGCGTAAAGATATTTTCCCCCCTTCTATTGTAGAGGAACTGGAGAAACTTCAAGATGAAGTTCCTCCTTTTTCAGTAGAACTCGGAAAACGCATGATTGAGCATGATCTTCACGCTCCGATAGATGAAATTTTTCAATCTTTTACAGAAGAACCTCTTGCTGCTGCCTCTATCGGCCAGGTACACCACGCTGTATTACATACGGGTGAAGAAGTAGCTGTAAAAATATCGAGGCCGCAGATTAAAGAGATGATCGAAAAAGACATTGATGTTCTTCGTGACCTGGCGAGACTCTTATGCCAGCGTTTTCAATGGGCCCGGTATTACAGGCTTGATACGATCGTTGAAGAATATGTAGAAGCTATACGCGATGAAGCCGATTATTATACGGAAGCGCGCAATACGCAGAAAATGGCGAAAAACATGGAGTCATTTCCGGCTGTATATATTCCTTATATTTATGAAGAATATTGCAGCCGCCGCGTACTAACAATGGAATTTATACACGGGGAGAAGCTGCATCATCTCGAAGAGTCCCCGATCCAATACGACAAGAAAAAACTGGCCCGGCAGCTTGCCGATTCTTTTCTGCATCAAATGATGATCAATGGTTTTTTTCACAGCGATCCTCATCCCGGCAATATTATTTTTACGGGAAAAGATACAGCTGCTTATATTGATTTCGGCCAGGTTGCCCGCTTAAGCCGGTCGATGCGCTGGGAATTTGTTAACTATGTGATTGCGATGACAAAAAAGAATCCGGAAGAAGTCACAAAGGCAATTTTTGAAATGGCCGATTTCCCTGATGATCTGGATACTGAACTGTTCACAGAGGATATAGAATACCTTTTATCCAAATACTATGAAACCCCGTTTCATGAAATGAGCATCGGCAAAGCAATCAATGATATATTCGGCACCGCCCACCGCTATGAAATTAAAATTCATAAAGAATACGTTATGCTTGCCAAAGCCGTTATTACCATCGAAAGCGTCGTCGAAGAGCTCGATCCAGAGCTCAGCATTGTCGAGCTTTCCGAACCTTATGGCAGACGGCTGTTTAAAGAGAAAATTCATCCGAAGCGATATATGGATGAAGCAGTGGATGAGGCAAAGAAACAATCTGAGTATTTATGGGATATGCCCAAACATATGAGAGATTCACTCGAAAGGGTCGCTAAAGGCAAGATCGGCGTGGATATGGACATTCCGGAAATACAGATCATTCTTAATAAAATGGATCGCATCAGTAACCGGCTTTCCTTCAGCGTTATTCTGCTTGCTTTTAGTATCATTATGGTAGGATTGATCGTTGGTTCTACTTTCGGGGCCTCCTCTTCTCTTCTTGTGCAGATTCCGGTTATTGAGATCGGCTTTATTATTTCCTTTTTTATGTTTATCTGGCTGTTATTTGCGATCTTCCGGTCCGGTCGTTTTTAACGGACTTGCCAATAAACGGCAAATCATTTATTATGATGAAGCTTTGTATTATAGACTATTCAGAGATTTGGCTTTCGGCCGGGTCTCTTTTTTATGGGGTAAAGAACTGTTGGAAGAGGGTTGGTACGATGATTTCATGGGAGCTGTTAAATATTATCGGAACCATTGCTTTTGCTTTAAGCGGCGTAATTGTAGCAATGGAAGAACGATACGATATCATAGGGGTTTATATTTTAGGTTTTGTTACGGCTTTTGGAGGCGGCGCGGTTCGTAATCTGCTGATCGGGGTTCCTGTATCGGCTCTCTGGGATCAGGAGCTGCTTTTTACTATTGCGTTTTTATTGATGACGGGCGCCTTTTTTCTCCCGCAGGTCTGGTTTCGCCATTGGACAAGATGGGGCGTGCTTTTTGATGCCGTTGGCCTGGCAGCTTTTGCTGTGCAGGGGGCAATATTTGCAGCCCAGATGAACCTCCCGCTGAGCGCTGCCATTGCCGCTGCTGCATTAACGGGAGCAGGCGGCGGCATCATCCGGGATCTTCTGGCGGGGCGCCGTCCCCTCGTGTTAAGCCGGGATATTTACGTGGCCTGGACAGTACCGGCCGGATTGTTGATAGGCAGCGGTCTGGTTGACCAGTTTTTCGGCTATGTTTTGATCTTAGCAGGTATTGTTTCACTTCGCATGCTGAGCGTTTATTATAACTGGCAGCTGCCGCGCAGGCAGCTGCCAAGCTCATAAAGAAAGCCCGGTGCAATAAGCACCGGGCTGATTTTAATTATATTCAGCTTTTTTCAATTGGCAGATCCGGATAGGAAGCCCAGTCGCTCCAGCTGCCTGCATAAAGCCTTACATGATCGAATCCGGCTTCTTCCATTGCCAGGACGTTTACAGCAGCCGTAACGCCTGATCCGCAGTAGGAGATCACCTGATCGTACTTATCGAGATCCTGAAAGTGTTCTTTCAGCTGATCGGGAGTTTTCCACGCGGCCTCCCTGCTCACGACGTCCCCCAGAAGTAATGATCCGCTCCTGGTATGTGGCCTGCCTGTGGATCCACTTCATCTTTCTGCCCGGAATAACGTTCATAGTCCCTGGCATCAATCAGTTTGGTTTTGTCATCATGAAGGGCCACTTTTACTTCTTCAATATGCACAAGCATGTTCGGTTTCAAATCCGTTGTAAATATTTTTTCTCCGGCTCCGGCACTTTCGTATCGACCGGCCGGTTCTCGTTTACCCAGGAAGAATAAGGACTGTTCAACACATAAACATGTTCATGTCCAAGGTAACGAAGCATCCACCAGAGACGGGCTGCCATCGCACCGTTCTGATCATCGTAAACGACTACTTCTGTCGTGAGGTCGATTCCCCATTCTCCGGCTTTTTGAGCAAACCGATCCATGTCCGGCAGCGGATGTCTGCCGCCGTGTTCTTCGGTAATGTCGGATAAATCTTCCTCCAGATCAGCGTGTACTGCTCCGGGTATGTGTCCCTTTTCGTACTCACGGCGCCCCTGTTCCGGCTCGCCGAGCGTAAAGCGGCAGTCTGCTATGACCGTTTCTGTTCCAATTTTTTGTTCCAGTTCGTCCGCTGTGATAAGATGCTTCATCTTTATCCCCTGCTTTCCTTCTCTTTCCAGGCGCTCTCCAGGCTCCGGAGTACATAATGAATGGACTGGTTCATCTCTTTAAATCTTTTTTCTTTCGTGTCCGGCTGAAAACACGTCACGGAAGCGATCGTCATGTTCTCGTGCGTGTCTTCGAGCTGCTTTAGATGCAGATAAACCGGCTGTTCTTTTTTTACCCATTCTGAGGCAAGAGAAAACCACTCATCGGCTAGTGACTTTACCTTATCAGCGAAAGGTTTAACCGTATCAAAAAAATAATCCCTGTTTTTCGCATGTTCCATACGCTCTTCATAAAAATCGAGCATCATTTCATTCTGCTGTAACAGCTCTTCTGTTACTTCCATAAGCCTGTTCATACCAATGTCCCCTTACTCATTTTCATGAAGTCTCTGGGCTACCGTTTCCGGCTGAATCGCCGATAGCATTACGTGATCACTGTCTGACAAAATAATGCTTCTTGTTTTTCTGCCATTTGTCACATCAATCAGCATTTTTCTATCTCTTGCTTCCTGAATCATCCGTTTTGTTGGTGCTGAATCTGAACTCACAATAGATACAATCCGTTCAGAAATAACCATGTTTCCAAATCCTATATTAATTGCTTTTTCTGACATGATATCCCCCTTTTTGTTTCGTCTATAATCGTAACATGAAATTTCCTTCTTCTGTCCACCCGGAAGCACATTCTTCTGATTCTCACACCTGGTGGTTTATGCTATTATAGTAAAGATGTCATGCCATTCATACAGGACGGAAAGGAGCGGATCATTAATGGCATTCCGTTACCCCAATGGGAAAAAATATTCACCGCTTGCCAAAGACAAGAAAAAAAAGCCGCTGCCTGTTTCTGCCAAGGATTATGCCAACCGCGGCATGTCGCTTGAAGAAGATATTAATGCCACCAATGAATATTATTTGGAAATGAATATAGCGGTTATTCATAAAAAGCCGACCCCGGTGCAGATCGTTAATGTTGATTATCCTTCCAGAAGTGCAGCTAAAATTACCGAGGCTTATTTTAAACAGGCTTCCACTACTGACTACAACGGCCTCTATCAGGGACGCTATATTGATTTCGAAGCCAAAGAAACCAGAAACAAAACTTCATTTCCTATGCGGAATATCCACGATCACCAGGCCCTTCATATGAAAAGGATTATCGCTCAGGGAGGGGTTGCTTTTCTGCTCGTGCGGTTTACTCTGCTCGAAGAAGTATATTTCTTTGAAGCCCGGCATTTCCTGGACTGGTATGATAACAGCGAAGCACGCAAATCCATCCCTAAATCAGCATTTGAAGAAAATGGCTACCTCGTTCCCCAGAGTTATCAGGCCAGAGTTGATTACCTGCAGATTATCGACTCCCATTACTCCTAATAATGTAACTTTTTTAGAAGTTCAGCGACTAATTAGCTGCTGATCTTTTTACAGCTGGATTGAAGAAAGAAAGGAAGAATGACTAGATGAGTAATGAATATCGTTCCCGCCAGGATAGGCGTAAATCTTCAAAAAGCAGGGAGACTGAAAAAAAGCCTTCCAAGAAAAAAAGAGGGCTTCCACTGTGGAAGAAACTATTTATGGCTTTAGTAGCTGCCGTTCTTATCGTTATGACCATCGGCGCCATAACTGCCGTAGCGATGATCAGCGGGGCCCCGGATCTGGATCCGGAGCAGCTTGTTCTTTCTGAAGCGGCAGAAATATATGACCAGAACGGCGAGCAGATTACCCGGCTGCAATCCGGCGAAAACCGGACGCTTATCGATATTAATGAGGTACCCGACGATGCAAAATCAGCGTTTATTGCTGTAGAAGATTCCCGTTTTTATGACCATTTCGGCATAGATTTCCGTCGTCTCGGCGGTGCCGTGCTTGCTAACGTTTCTGATGGATTCGGCGCAGAAGGAGCGAGCACAATTACCCAGCAGGTCGTAAAAAACGCCTTTTTATCCCCGGACAAAACTATTGCCCGGAAAGTACAGGAGCAGTATCTGGCTGTTCAGCTTGAACAGCAGTACAGCAAAGACCAGATTCTTGAAATGTACTTAAACCTAATCTACTTTAACCAGGGAGCCTATGGCATCGGCGAAGCATCCAGCATTTATTTTAATAAGGAAGTATCCGAGCTTGAAATTGAAGACGCAGCTCTGCTGGCAGCTATCCCAAGACGTCCCAGCTATTATGACCCGCTTCAGAATCCGGAAAATTCATTGGACCGCCGCAATCTTATTATTCATTTAATGGAGGAGCAGGGTTTTATTACAGCAGATGAAGCAGAGCAGGCGTCAAGCGTCTCTTTGGAAGATCAGCTCGATCATACTCCTTCTGAAGAAGGAGCTGTTTATGACTCCTTTATCAGCCACGTGCAGAATGAACTTGAAAACATAGAAGGAATCACTTCTGCCGATTTATATTCCGCCGGCATGCGGGTCTACACTACGCTTGACCGTGATGCTCAGGATTATGGTGAAGAAGTGGTTCAGACAAACGAACAGATTGCAGGCTATCCTGACAGTGATGAATTTCAGGTCGGCTATTCCTTAATTGATACCCAGACCGGCGCCATAAAAGCGATGGTCGGTAACCGCCAGGGCGCCGATGTAGCCAGAGGCTACAATTACGCCACCGGCGCAAATGCCGATGCTGGTTCAACGATTAAGCCTATCGTTGACTATGGCCCGGCTATAGAAAATAACCAATGGTCCACCTACCACCAGCTTACCGATGAAGAACATGCCTATTCAGATGGAACGCCTATCCGAAACTCCTCCCGGAATTATGCCGGAGAAGTAAGCATGCGTGAAGCACTGACTCAGTCTTTAAACATCCCTGCGCTGAAAACGCTGCAGGAAACCGGTCTTCCGGAAGCAGAAGAATTTGCCGAAGGTCTCGGGATTGAATTTGACGAATTTTACGAATCTGCCGCGCTGGGATCGTTTGAACCAGGTGTGTCGAGTCTTGATATGGCCGGAGCCTATGCCGCTTTCGGTAATGGTGGGACATACAACGAACCCTATGCGATTACACGAATTGAGTTTCCGGACGGCCGTGAAATAGAGATGGAGCCTGAATCTACCGAAGCAATGAATGACTACACTGCCTACATGATAACGGATATGTTAAAAGATGTAGTCACAGAATCATCCGGAACAGGCGGGGCTGCAAATATACCAGGCCTTCCTCTCGCCGGAAAAACCGGCACGACTAACTTTACTCAGGATGAACTCGATGCTAACGGGATTCCGGAAGGCGGTGTACCGGATGTCTGGTTTACCGGCTATACGAGCCGGTATACGGCTTCTGTCTGGACCGGTTTCAGCGGCGATCGGGGAGCCAATTATATGAATGAATCTGAACGGGAAATCGCCAAAGAAATATTCCGTCTGACTATGGACAATGCGTCAAACGGCATCGACACACCGGATTTCGAGATGCCGGATTCCGTAGAAGAGGTTGATTTAGTTAAAAGCACCGGTGAACGTGCGTCAGGATCCACATCTTCTTCAGACATTACGACGGAGCTGATTGTAAAAGGCAACGACCAGGATTTAACAGCTCCTCCTACAGAGCCCGATCTGGGATCTGGTAATGATTCCGGCGATACTAATAATGAGCCGGTTGAAGAAGTTCCGGTCGAAGAAACAGTACCGGATACAGAAGAGGCTCCTGAAGAAGAAGCACCTCCGGAAGAGGAAGCAACCGAAGAGGAAGAAGTAACGCCGGAAGAAGAACCTTCAGACGAAGAATCTTCCGATGATACAGAAAGTACTACCGATGAAGAAAACACAGATTCAGAAGATGAATCCGGCGGTACAGAATCTGAGCCTTCCGAAAACAACGGCGGCCAGGACAACGGCAGTAGCGATAACGATAATTCCGGCGGAACAGAGCAGGATGACAGCGGATCTTCAACTGAAGAAACGCCTCCTGCTGAGGAATCGGAATCCAACACTGCTCCGGAAGACGAAGGATCTGCTTCTTCGAACAGCACTTCCGGCTCCTCTGAAGACGAAACCACAACGGAGCAATAAAATATATGCAAAAAGGAGAGCAGCCTGTACAGGCCGCTCTCCTTTTAGATTGTTTGAAACCTGTTTCTAAACTTACTGCTTTTCAAATTCAGCTTCAAGCCATTTTGTCTCTTCTTCAATATAAGGCTTTTTATTAATGTCATAAAGCCACTCCAGCCGCTCCAATTCATCATTGAGCTGCTGTTCAAAGCCTTCAGACGTTCTTTTTTCCAGGTCGTCTGTCATCTCTGTTGTTTCCTTTTCCAGCTCCTGCTGATACCTTTTAACGATAACGTTCATCTGGGAACGTACATCATCAGAGGCCTGCTGTTTCATTTCCATATTCACTTTATTTTCAAAGAAATCCCGGCTCGATCGAAACATTGCTGTATACGTTTCTTCTTCGAGGGATGGAAAAGCAATGGTTGATGTCCATTCTTTCCATTCTATATCGGGAAGGTCAAGAAGCGGGAGATCTTCTCTCCATTTATCTACTTTCTGCTTCATTATCTGAAGTGTTTTTTGTTTTACGAAGGATTCGATGCGTATATGAAGCGTTTCTTTTCCTGCATAACAAACTGGCGTACAAATCCATCTACCTCTCTAATACCGTTTCTCAGCTGCTCTTTCTGCTGTTTTTTAGAGGAGGCAGAAATAACGGCAGGATTCACCGCCATTGTGAAGTAATCATTCATTCCAAACGTCACTCTGTCAATCAAGTAGGCACATTGTTCATCAATTTCCTGAAGAAAAGCCGGAAGATGCGGACGCAGAGAAAGTTCCGTCAGCTCGTCCTTTTTTTCCTGTACTACCGATTCCTGCTTCCGCTTTTTTTCTTCCAGCCCGGCTTGATTCGTATTCATCGTTTTCAGCGTCCGCTGCAGTTCGTCTGCAATACTCCGCATCCGATCTTGAATAGATGCCAGGTGGCTGGAACGAAGATCATGCCATACGGAATTAGTAAATTGCGTTTCAAATTCCTGAAACCCACTGTAAACAGACGTTCTGCCTTCCTCCTTATCCGCTAAAGCCTGCTTGCTTGAAACGGCGGAAAGACGCGGGGACTGGAAGCCATTGCGCTTTAACTGATCACGCACATGGCTTTTCACTCCGTTCAGTTCGGCAGGGCTGTCTGCCAGATCCGATGCATTTATAAGGAAAAACAGCTTATCCTGCGAGAAGCTTTCGTTAGCCCGGTTCAGCTGCTGCAAAAAGATCTGATCGGCTTTTGAAAAGGCATGGTTATAATACGTTACGTAAAAAATAGCATCGGACTGTCTGATCTGCTCAAATGCAACATTCGTATGCCTTCCATGAATTGAATTCACTCCTGGTGTATCAATAAGCTCCAGGCCTTTACGTGTCCACTCACAGTCATAATATACAATCACTTCTTTAATCATGGAAGCTTTCTCTTCCTGGGCTACCCATTCCTGAAGCTCGTCAAGCAGAATCGTTTTTTTTGTTCCCAGGTCCTGCTTGTAACGGTTGATACTCTGCTGCAGGGTATATAAATGCTGATAATACGTTCTCAGCCGCGCGTTTGCCTGCTGGCCGGATGGGCGCTTCCAGTTTTTTAACGTATGGAAAGTCCAGCTTTCGCCGATTTCTTTAGATACAGCCTGAATTTCCTTATCCAAAAACGATTCTTCTTTTAAATGAAGATCTACAGTACCATGATCGTGTGTATCATCACTTTGCAGGACACGGTTTATGGCAGCGGTCGTTGGATGCGGAGACACCGGCAGAACATTACTGCCGAGCATCGCATTAATAAAGCTGGATTTCCCTGCACTGAATGCGCCGAATAAAGATATTTTTATATGATGGTTTTTGAACTGATGTACTTCCCGGCTCAGAGCCTGTTTTTCGTTTTGAAAAAGCGGCTTTTCCATAAACTTCTCCAGATAAGACTCTACTGCAGGGATAATGGATTCATCCATTTGTTTGACTGCAGCTGTTTCCTCCGTATATTCTTCTGTGCTGATTAGACTCTCTGTTTCCTGAACGATGTGCATTTCCGGTATGTCCCGGGGTGCCTCCTGAACGGAAACCTGCTCAATCTGTTCCTGCAGTTCTTTTGACTCGTTCTGATGGAGCCAGTTTTTTGCTGCCTGCTTTTTATTCTCAAACTGCTGTTTTGTTTCTTTCCACTGTCCCCACCGCTGTTCATACGATGCGGATTGTTCTGTTTCCTGTTTCTGCCGGTCTGCACGTGTTTCGTAATAATCCTTCACTGCATCCTGAAGCGTATCAAAAAGGTCGGAAGACTGTGTTTTTAAATGCCGGGCCGTAGATTGTGAGACCTGCTCCATGAATGTATACAGAAACCGTCGGTCGGTTGTCTGGGAAGAAATAAAGGAACGAAGAAAAGCCGGGTCCGCTTCAAAAGAGACCTGCTGGATCGCTTCTTTATTTTCGTCAAATCGTTTTTCATCATATGTTTCCATTTGATTCAGCAGATCACGGAGATGAAAGACCATCTGCTTCTTTATTTTTTCGTTCAGGTCGGCACACAGCTCTGCTTCTCGTTTCTCTCGTTCCGCTTCTATTTTTTTCTTTGACTTAATAAGCCCCCCTGTTTTAAAGCCGGGATCCATGCTTTCCAGCCAGGCTTTCGCTTTTTCGGTCGTCGTATGTGGAAAAAGGATAGCATTTTCCAGTATTTGTTTTCTTTCTTTTGCTGTATGAGACAGTTTTTCTTTTTTCTCCGCTTCTTCTTTTGAACGATCCTCTTCGGCACTGTCTATTTTCTGCAGAGCCGCTGGATCCATTCCTTCAGCGCGTATTTCTTCTTCCCATTTCTCCCAGGCTTCTTCCTCTTCATCTTCAAGCTGCTCCAGAAGGTCGTATACGGCTGCTGTTTCCAGGGCTTGCACGCTTGGCGCTATTAACGACTGGCTGTAATAAAGAACGGATTTAACGAACCGGGTAAAATCCTGCTTTTGATTTAGAGGGTGACTTTCTTCTTTCATCGAAGTAAAAAACAGCGATAATATTCGAATGTTGGATTTTGCCAGCATATTTCGGACTGCATTTTCGAACGATTGAATACTCAATTCATTATTATTATGTTTATCAATTTGGTTAATCACCAGAACGATGGGCTTTTTTTCTCTGGACAGCTGCTGCAGGAATTCAATATTTGTTTCGGACTGCACATGATTGTAGTCGGTCACGTACACAATCATATCCGTCGTAAACAGCTGGGACGCGGTTATTTTCTGGTGGTCCGGATCCGTGGAATCCACTCCCGGTGTATCAATAATCGCTGCATGTTCGTGCAGAAAAGGAAACGGACCAAAAATGGTCATTTCTCTTATTGCATTTCCGTCCATTCCCCATTTTCTCGCTTTATCCCAGGGAATCTCCTGCTCCCACTTCTGTCTGCCCCCCTCTTGATCGACCAGTTCAAGCGCAACGTCTCCTTTTTTTATGGAAATAATGTTGGCACTGGTTGGAATGGGGCTTGTCGGAAGAATATCATGGCCGAGCAGATCGTTAATAACGCTTGATTTTCCAGCTGAAAAATGGCCGCAGAACGCCAGCTCAAAAGAGTTTTTCTCGGATTTAGCCTGAAGGGCTTCTCTTCTCCGACGGCTTCTTTGTTCAAATAATTCTTCCCATTTGGATACCACTGTGTTTTCCACCTTGCATGACCCCGCTTTCTTCATCTTTCCTGTTTATGTCCGTGTTCGTTTAAGTACTGCAGCCTTACGGCGGCTTTCTTCGTAAAGCTCATTAAGCTGCGCGTAACTGTGATGGTGTACCGGCCGGCTGCAGATGAAATCGATTCGTTCTCTTCCATTTACAGGAACAATGTCGAGGGCCTCCCAGCTTCCGTCACCTATACTTGCAGGCTGACCGTTCATCCAAAAATAACTTTCAATAATTCCGGAAATGGCAGGAATGATTAAAGGATGGGCTTTTTCCGCCTCCCGCGCTGCAATGTGATGTTTTATTTCTATTTTATTCTGCTGCCAGTATGTCTGCCAGTGCTCTAATGCTGGAAACGGGGCTTCCCAAAACTCGTAACCCGCCTGCCCGTTTTGAAAAGCAATCTCAGCTAAAAAAGGATACATACTCATCTCCTCTTTCCAGCTGGCGGACGCCGCCTGTATAAAATCTGTATCTTTATCATAAAAGGGCGGCTTTTTCCACTGCGGTTCAATAATTAATTCAGGCATGGACTTTTCCTTGTTTCATCCGCTTAGTGCCTTCCCGGCAGAGAAGCAGAAGTGGACAGTCACCGCATTTGGGACGCTGTGCCCTGCAGTGATAGCGTCCAAAGAAAATAAGGCGGTGGTGGGAGTCAGACCATTTTTTCTTCAGGTATTTTCTTCATCAGCGTCTGCTCCACTTCGGTGACAGAATCTTTCCATCTGCAGATGCCGAGACGTTTGGAGACGCGCTCTACGTGTGTATCCACAGCAATTGCAGGCATTCCAAAAGCAACGGAAGCTACTACATTCGCTGTTTTCCTTCCAACTCCGGCAAGCTTCATCAGCTCTTCCCGCGTTTTAGGAACTTCTCCGTTATGCTGTTCTATCAAGGAGGTACAAAGTTTCTGGATATTTTTTGCTTTGCTGCGGAACAGGCCGATTGAGCGGATATCCTGTTCCAGCTCCTCCTGCTCTACTTGTGTATAATCGAGCGGTTTTTTATATTTGGCAAACAAAGCGGGCGTTACTTTATTAACTAAAGCATCCGTACATTGCGCAGAAAGCACTACTGCAATTAACAGTTCAAAAGGATTGGCATGAATCAGTTCACATTCAGCTTCCGGAAACATCTCTTCGATGATATCCATCGCCTGTGTTGTTTTTTTATTCGTCAGCATGCTCTCTTTCCTCCATTATTCATCAAGCCAGTTTATATTCGGATACGAGGCCGGTTTGGTCTTTTCTTTCTGACGGGGCGGCTGTACCTGGTTTCTTCGATGCGTATCATTATAAGCTTTTGCCTGCTCTTCGGTTTTAATACCGCGCCGATGCCATTCCAGCAGAATACGGTCAATGTAGCGCAGGCTCAGCGTCTGGGACATCACGGCCTCTTTGAGGGCTGCTTTAATCATATCCGGCGTATAATGATCCTGATCAAACCATACGCTGATCGTTTCTGACTCCATCGGGGAAAGCGGACGGGACAGTTCTTTTTCGAACATCGCGTAGATTTCCCCTTCTTCGGTTACATTTTTGTGGGCTTTCTGCTGCTGCCGCTCTGATGTAATTGACTCCACGATTCGTTCATACAGCGGACGCAGCGAGTACGTTTCAAATCGGACCCGTTCATTGTTTTCCCGCTCTTCTATTGTGATAAAACCATGAGCGACAAGATGGCGGAGCGCTTTTGCGCACTGCTCGGCTGTGATGGTCATTTTCGCTGCAATGGCATCCGGTGTCGGAAAAAATTCTCCCTCTTCCATAAAGCGGTGCAGATGAAGCAGGATCATCATTTCAGAATCAGAAATGTCCATCTCGTTGTAGTGGTCAAACAAAAACTTAGGGACACTTAAATATCCGCTGTGCATTATGTCAATAATATCCGATTGTTCCATAAGCCGATCTCTCCTTCTGCCATGTTTCATTTTATCATTTACCTATAGGACTTAAAAGCAAAACCCTCACAGTAGAGGGCTTTGCTTTAAGGGCTGCGGCTATTTATTTTTATGGGTAAAGCCTGTTTAATAGACGCGGAAATGGAATGGTTTCTCTTACATGTTCAATACCGGACATCCAGGCAACTGTCCGTTCCAGTCCCAGTCCAAATCCTGAATGGGGTACTGACCCATACTGGCGGAGCTCCAGATACCAGCGGTAGGCGTCTTCAGAAAGACCATGTTCCTCAAACCGCTGTTCCAGCAGATCAAAATCATCAATACGCTGGCTTCCTCCAATAATTTCACCGTATCCCTCCGGCGCAATTAAATCTGCACAAAGGGCGACTTCCGGATTTTCCGGGTCCGGCTTCATATAGAACGACTTAATGCCAAGCGGATAATGCGTAATGAATACCGGCTTGTCATAGGATTCTGCAATAGCTGTTTCGTGGGGTGCTCCAAGGTCTTCTCCCCAGGCAATATCAAATCCCTGTCCTCTTAGAAAGACGATGGCTTCATCATACGTGAGGCGCGGAAACGGTGCCTGAATCTGCTGAAGCTTTGTAATATCACGTTCTAATGCTTCCAATTCAAGCGGACAGTGATCAATGACGCTTTTTGCTATATGAGATACATACTGCTCCTGAATCTGCAGACTTTCTTCATGGTCGGTAAATGCCATTTCCGGTTCGATCATCCAGAATTCAATTAAGTGGCGGCGTGTTTTTGATTTCTCGGCCCGAAATGTAGGGCCAAATGAAAATACGCGGTTGAATGCCATGGCGGCCGCTTCCAGATAGAGCTGGCCGGACTGGGAAAGATAGGCATTTTCATCAAAATATTTCGTATGAAATAAGTTTGTTGTGCCTTCTGCTGAATTACCTGTCAAAATAGGCGGATCAATTTTAACAAAACCTTCTTTGTCAAAAAAAGCATATGTTGCCCGGATAATTTCGTTTCGAATGCGCAGAATGGCGTGCTGTTTTTTGGAACGCATCCACAAATGGCGGTGATCCATTAAAAATTCCGTGCCGTGTTCCTTTGGCGTGATTGGATAATCAACCGCTTCATGAATGATTTCAAGCCCGGTTACCTGCAGTTCATAGCCGGATGGGGACCGCTCGTCGGTTTTTACTATCCCTTCTACATACATGGAGCTTTCCTGCGTTAACCCTTTTGCCTTTTGAAACAGTTCTTCTCCTACATCACTTTTCACAACAATCCCCTGAATAAAGCCTGTTCCATCCCGCAGCTGCAGGAAAGCAATTTTTCCGCTTGAGCGTTTATTAGCAAGCCAGCAGCCAAGTGTAATTGTCTGATCTACGTGCTGGCTGATCTGTTCTATCGTTGGTTTCATGTTCCGGGCCTCCTGTTAATAGCTAATCTTTTCTAAAACTGTACCGTTTAATAAATTCTCCATCTGCCATACGGATATAATAATACTGAAGCCTGCCTTCTGCTTCGTATACCCCTTCATATACCGGAATGCCCTCTTCGATCCCCGGGGTTACTTTTTTTAACCGTTCTACGTTATTATCTTCCATAATCCGGGTCTCGGCTTCTTCAAGCGTAATGGTCTCTGCGGCATTTATCCGCTCCACCGCCTCTTCCTCATTCAAAAACACCCAGTCACGGCTTTCATCTTCATTTGTTACCAGGGTGCTGTATAAAAAAGTGCTCCCATTATATAAAAAAACATCGTCCACACTTTCTACATTCTGTTCTTCCAGCGCAAGATCTTCTCCCAGAGCCCTTTCTTCGAGAAGTGGGCCTCTTGCGACCAGCAGCAGAATAAACACTGCAGCTAAAAACAGAACGGCTGCTGCAGGCAGAATGACATACCATTTTTTCAGCATAGATCTGTCTCCTTTATGTGCGGTAGATCGTAAACACCATATAATCCGAATCTTTTTCGTCAAGCGCAAGCCCAAACATCAGATCATCGTCTTTTAAACGTTCTATTTAATGTGTCTACTATCTTGTACACATCGTCTGCGGCTTTGAAACGGGTAGTTGACATTACTTCCAATTGATCACTCATACTGCCCCTCCTAATTTTTGCTTTGGTATACTTTCTCTAGTTTATCAAACTGACGGTTCACGTTATAGATGATTTTTTCTTCGTCCATCGTAAGCAGTTCCCGATCTTTCATTAACCTGCGGCCATTTACAAATACATCCGTTACGTCTCTTCCGGAAGCAGCATAGACGAGATGAGAAGAAATATTCTGCTTTGGCTGGAGATGAAGTTCTTCTGCATTAATTAACAGAAAGTCTGCATCCGCTCCGGTTTCCACTACGCCGGCATTCGTAAATCCAGCGTCTCTGCTCCGATTTGTGTAGCCATCTTATATATTTCTTCAGAAGAAATCACTGCCGGGTTTTCATGAGATGCTTTCTGCATGAAGGCCGCCATCCGCATTTCCTCAAACATATCCAGATTGTTGTTTGAAACCGTGCTGTCTGTACCGATGGAAATCGACAGCCCATGCTCTCTCATCTGCATCATAGGCATAATACCAGAGCCCAGCTTAGCATTGCTCATTGGATTGTGTGAAATATAGGCAGGTTTTCCTTTAAGCTGCTGCATTTCCTTTTCGCTCATGTGCACCGTATGGGTGAGTATAGTTTTCTCCTCGAAAAATCCCATATTCATCAAGTCATCGAATAAATCGACGCCGTTTTCTTTTTCATAGTCTGCTTTTTCACGGCGCGTTTCCATTAAATGAACACCGAGCGTCCATTTTTTCATGGGCTGCTTTTACTATTTCTTTCATAAAACCCGGCGGACATGTGTAAGGAGCATGCGGGAACATCATTCCTTTGATGCGGGAACCGCCTTCTGTATCCCATTTCTCTCCAAGATAGATGGCTTCATCGAGCCGTCTCTTCTGCTCCGGCTGATCGACAAGGCCAATCATGGCGCGTGCCAGTACTGCCTTTAAGCCTGAATCCTGAGCCGTCTGGAAGACTGCGTCCATATCAATATGGTACATGTCCTGAAACGCTACCGTTCCCGAACGGATCATTTCTGCCTGAGCCAGCATGGTGCCTGCTTCTGATACCTCTTTATCAAACAGAGCTTCTCTTGGCCAGATATTATTGCCAAGCCACTCCTGCAGCACCACATCATCTGATACTCCGCGCAGAAGGGCCATTGGTGTGTGACCGTGCGTGTTGTACATTCCCGGAGTCAGCCAACGCCCCTTACCGTCAATCAATTCTTCCCCGGCCTGTACTTCAGGTTCTCCGCTTCCTATCGCTGCAATTTTTTCGTCTTCTACTCGAAGCCACTGATTGTAAGAAACCGCATTATTTTGGTTTCCCCGGACAATATGAACATTTTTTATCGTATAACGCATGGATTGTTCTCCTTTATTAATTAGTTTCGTTATAAAAATCATGAATATAATTTAACAATGCATCTGACTGCTTATGCACAACGGGCATACTCGGCAGCGAATGTAGAAACGCCGGGCCGTAGGAAGCTTTCATAATTCGTTTATCCAGCACAACAACCGTGCCCCTGTCCGAATGGCCCCGGATCATTCGTCCAAAACCCTGCCTGAAACGCAGAATTGCCTGAGGCAGTGACATTTCCTGGAATGCATTTCCTCCCTTTTTTTCGATCCGCTGCATCTGGGAATGAATAAGCGGATCTCCGGGAGGAGAAAACGGCAGCCGGGCTATAATTAAACAGCGCAGCTGGTCGCCGGGAAGATCAATTCCTTCCCAAAAAGCGTTCGTCCCAAGCAGAATGGTGCGCTTGTTCTGCTGGAACGTTTTTTAACAGTTTGCTTTTGCTGCCGCTGTGAATGCCCTGAGCTATAATCGTAAAGCTGTTCATTTCGTCCCATTCACGGAGCATATGATACGTGTCGGCCAGCATATCAAAGGAAGTAAACAAAATAAGTACTCTGCCGTCTGTAACAGAAGCCGCGTGGTAGATAAAATCAGCCATTGCCTCTACATAATCCCTGTCCCTGACCCTGGAAAATCACTTGGAATCAAAAGAGCAGAGCGGTTTTCATAGGAATACGGGGATGGGATATACAGCGTCTCCGGCGTAAAATCGTCCAGCCCCATTTCGATACAGCATAAGAAAACGACTGTTCCACCATTAAGGTCGCAGACGTCATAATTACGCTGCTCTTGGCTCCAAACAGTTTATCTGCCAGATCATTTGAAACATCCAGAGGCCGTTTGTAAATAGATACTCCGTTTGCAGCTCCTTTATGATCAGCTTCCATCCAGTAAACATGGTCGTCTGTCTGCTCCAGGGTGACCTGTGCGAGTTCGTGAAATGACTCACTTAGATCATCCGTTGTCTGCTGGAAGTCTGTAAGCAGCGCTTCGTTGTAATCAGAAGGGATCGTATTTTTCTGCAGAATTTGCTGGAATACTCCCCATTCTTTTTTCTCTTCCCGGAAGATCATGTTCAGCCGGTTAACTGCTTCTCTGGCTGCCTTCCAGGCTGGGCCGTTTTGGCCGCCGGGCTCATAGCGGTACAGCATCCGCCCGACGTCCGTCCGTTCGGAATGGCTGTTTTTCATACAAATCTGCCGCAGCAGACGAAATAATTCGCTGCACTCATATTTCAGAAGGGCAATATGATCCCGTCGTCTTTGGTACCATGTATCCGTGAGGGCATGAACCGTTTCTTCTTCTATTAACTGCAGTTTAAAAAAGCTGCCTTTGCCGGTGCCGGCATCGATTTTGTTTAATAAATACTGGAATGAATAATAATCCACGTCTGCTCCCAGATGTTTAGACGCCGCTTCTTCAATTTGATGCGCTTCATCTATAATAAGTCTTTCATACGAAGGCAGTATACTATTTTTGCGTTTAACGTCTGAAAAAAGCAGGGCGTGATTTACGATCACAATTTGGCTTTCCGCTGCCTGTTTTTTAGCACGTTCGTAAAAACAGTAGGGAAACCATGAGGATCCTGGCCCGGGCGCTGTAGCTCTCCGGCTGCTTATTTTCTGCCAGATTGCATGATTATCCCCACCGGCCCGGTTTAACTCATTTAAATCACCGGTTTGGGTTTCAAGCAGCCAGACCGTTACCTGAGCCAAAGCCAGAGCTTCATCATGGGTTGCCACTGGTTCCTGCCACTGCATGGAAAAGCGGCGCAGACATAGATAATGCTGTCTTCCTTTGAGAATCGATACGTTGAACGAATAAGGCAGCATAGTTTTTAAAAAAGGAATGTCCCTGTCATACAGCTGTTCCTGAAGCGCATTTGTATAAGTAGAGATTACAATCTGCTCCTGCTTTGCAAGGCTGTGAAGCACTGCAGGTGCTAAGTAGGCTAAAGATTTGCCGGTTCCCGGACCTGCTTCTATTAAGGCATGAGAGCGCTCTGTAAAACAGGAGGTTATCGTATCCGCCATTTCCTGCTGGCCTTCACGGAATTCAAACGCACTCCACTTTTCTGAAAAATAACCGGCCCTGCTGAAAAGCGGCGGCAGGGACACACCAGGCGGCGTTTCATATACAGGCGCTTCCTGCGGAGATTTTAATGCTATATTGTGTACCACACGGATGCCCTCGGACTCTTTGAGCCTGAGGTTATTTTTGGCCTGCATGAATACCGGCTCCAGGTGACTCTGCATATATTTGGAAGCCGTCATCAGCTTTTGAAGGGCAGGGACCGGCATGGTTTCTATTTTTCTTTTTATAGCAAGCCATATTTCCGCGGTAACGATCGCGTCGCTGTCTGCCTGGTGGGGTCTGTCATGGGAAATATTAAGCCAGTCCGCAAGCTGGGTCAGCTGATAGCCCGGTGCAGTGGGAAACATAAACCGGGCACACTCCACCGTATCTAGAGTTGCTCCTTCAAATACAGGTAAACCTGCATTGGAGAGCTCCGCATTCAGCACGCTCAAATCAAATGGTACGTTGTGAGCGACCAGAACTGCATCTTCGAGCCAGGCAAGCATTGGTTTTGCTGCCCCGGCAAACGAATCTGCTTTTTCTACATCTTCGTTTGTAATACCTGTTAATTCCATAATAAACGGGGGGATCGAATGAGCCGGGCGGATATAGGCGGAAAACGTGTCAATGATGGCATCATCCTCCATCAACACCGCACCTATTTGAATAATATTATCTCCGTCCTGCGGCGCATTTCCTGTGGTTTCCGTATCAATTACTACATATTTTGGCAAGCTCATTCACCCCGTTATTATCGTTGCACGTTAACGTTCTGTTTCCAGCGTCGCTGCGTGTATTTCTTTATTTATATATTGCTCTATTTTATTATCAGCATCCAGAACAGCTATTTTGGGCTGCCACGCTGCTGCCCGTTCTTCTTCTATCATCGTGTAGGCAATAATAATAACTGTATCCCCGGGCTGAACGAGACGGGCTGCTGCTCCGTTCAGACAGATGGTGCCTGAACCTCGAGGTCCTGTGATAACGTATGTTTCCAGGCGCTCCCCGTTGTTATTATTTACGATCTGCACTTTTTCATTTTCCAGCAGATCGACGCTTTCCATCAAATCTTCGTCAATCGTAACGCTCCCTACATAATGAAGATTGGCTTCTGTTACCGTGGCCCGGTGCAGTTTTGATTTCATCATTGTTCTAAACATGGCTCTTCTCCTGTTCTTCTGCCGGTTTATGCAGTGTTCCTGCTTTCACCGTAATATTGTCGATGAGGCGGGCTTTATTTAAAATAAACCGCACAGGCTATCACCCACATTTTACTGGCTGTATCCAATGGATCAAGAGAGGGAAAAGGAAGAGCCTGAACGTAGTCAATGCGCCCGGTCGTATGCTCCGTAATATGCTGCTTTACCGCCTCTGTGATTTCGTCGGGCTGCTTTCCTTTTTTCCAAAGCATTTCTGCCAGTTTGAGAGATTCATATATTTGAGCAGCTTCCTGCTTTTCTCTGCTGCTTAAATACAAATTCCTGGAACTCATAGCGAGTCCGGTTGCTTCTCTTACGGTATCACAAATGACTAATTTTGTATCCAGATGGTAATCATCGATCATATTCATAAGCACCGCTGCCTGCTGAATATCTTTTCGTCCAAAGTAAGCCCGGTCAGCAGGTATAATCTGCAGTAACTTATGAACCACTGTCGCCACTCCGTCAAAATGACCCGGCCGGCTTTTCCCGCAGAGCACGTCGGCTCCCTTTTTCACATGAATTACGGTCGTCATCGGGCGGGGGTACATTTCCTGAACGGATGGCAGAAACAACAGGTCCACTCCATGCTTCTCCGCGGCCTCCATATCTTCTGCTTCTGATCTTGGATATGACGCCAGGTCTTCACCGGGACCGAACTGAAGCGGATTAACGAAGATACTGACAGCGGTCCAGTCATTTTCTTCTGCCGAACGCTGGAAAAGAGACGTATGGCCTTCATGAAGTGCCCCCATAGTAGGAACAAAACCGAGTGAGCCCTCTTGCTTTTTCAGCTTTCGGATTTCTGCTTTCATCTCTTGAACAGTACGGATTATTTTCATATCCCGGCACCTGTTATTACTTTTTCCAAAATAGAAGCGGGCATCGTGAACGTATGGGAAGCATTAGGAAAAGACCGGTCCTTTACTTCCTTTACGTATTCCGAAAGACCTGTATGAATAGAAGGCTCCAGATGTGCGAACGCTTTGACAAAGGAAGGCACATGGCCGTTTCCTATTCCAAGTGCGTCATGATAAACGAGCACCTGTCCGTCCGTGCGGCTGCCGGCTCCTATACCGATAACCGGAATGGAAAGGATAGAGGCAATATAAGCTGCCAGTTCCCCGGGTACACACTCCAGTACGAGTGCAAAAGCCCCCGCCTCTTCCACCTGTTTCGCATCTTCAATTAAACGACCGGCTGACTTTTCGCTTTTCCCCTGAACTTTATACCCTCCAAGCACGGCAAAAGACTGAGGTGTTAACCCCAGATGCGACATTACTGCTACGCCGCCTTCTGTCAGTGCCGCAATCAACGGGACAAATTCTCCGGCCCCCTCGATCTTAACAGCATCGGCTCCACCGTCCTGAATTGTCCGACGAACCGCAGAAACAGCTTCGCTCCGGCTTCCGCTGCAGCTTAGAAACGGCATATCGGTAACTGTAAAAATTCCGGGAGCGCCTCGCTTTACAGCCCGTGTATGCAAAATCATATCTTCTACGGTTACCGGTACGGTTGACGTATATCCATGAATGACCATTCCGGCAGAATCTCCAACCAGCAGAAGGTCCATCTCTGCCTGTGCGCAGGCGGCGGCAGAAGGAGCGTCATATGCGGTCATCATCGCAATCGGAATACGCTCCTGTTTTAATTTTCGAAGCGTTAATGTTGTATGCATGCTAATCTCTCCTCCTAATTTATAGGGAGAAGGATGAAATACAAGCTTTATGAAACGATGTTGCTTTCATCTTTCTCCGTCCCTGTCCATTTACGGATCAAGGCAGATCAATCATTATTAAGCTTCCATTACGGGAGGTACAGTTCGAAAATATTCGATACTGTCCTTACACGTTGAAGTTGCATTTAGTATATCAAATTTCATCATGTACTGCGCTGTTCGTGGATATCCGCACTGTAAATATATTCTATTTTCCCATCTTCTGTTTCAAGCAGAAGAACGCCATCCTTAGTAATGCCCCTGGCCAGTCCGTACAGTGTTTTTCTGGTAGTAACGGCCGTAATATACTTTCCAATCGTAACAGCAAGTGCTTCCCACTTTTCACGCACCGGGCTGAATCCTTCTTCAAGCATCCGGAAATACCAGTATTCGTATTCTTTTAATATTTCGGCAAGCAGCTGGGCCCGGTTATACTGGCCGGCTCCTGCTATAGCAAGCGACGTGGCACGGCTCTGGATATCTTCAGGAAAATCCTCCTGCTTTTGATTAATATTTAATCCGAAACCAACAATGACAGCGTGGATCTCATCAGGATCCGACTGCATCTCAATAAGAATCCCCGCAATTTTTTTATCGGCTATCAATAGGTCATTCGGCCATTTAATATCTACGGGCAGATCTGTTACTTTCCTGACTCCTTCTGCTATAGCAACGGCGGTAAGCAGCGTAAGCTGAGGCGCCCTGGGGAGGAAAGGAAGGCCGCAGGATCAGGCTGCACCAGAGACCGGTGCCTTTCGGTGAGTGAAAGGGCCTGCCCATACGTCCTTTGCCTTTGAGCTGCTCCTCTGCTACTACAATCGTTCCTTCAGGCGCATCTTCTCTAGCTGCCTCATGGGCGGGAATCTGGGTTGAATTTACCTGGTCAAAAGAGTGGACGACCCGCCCAAACGTCTTCGTGTCCAAATAGGCATTTATTTCGTCGGCGGTTATAGAATTTGGCGTGTATTCCATTTTGTAGCCTTTCTTTGTTACCGCGTTTATTTTGTAGCCTTTTTTTCGAAGTTCTTCAATGTGCTTCCAAACGGCTGTTCTTGAAATACCCAGCTTATCGCTTATCTCCTGTCCGGAAATATAGGAGCCGCCTGAATCATGTAGTAATGCCAACAGCTTATCACGCATCGCTTTCCTTCCCCCTTTCTTTTACAAAAACGGCCGCTTCCCCGAGCAGCTGCTCTTTTTTATTGTCGATTTCTCCTGTGACAACTTTTTTTTCAAGCACAGAAAGCAGGTGTCCATAATGAGCTGACGGTAGATTTGGAAAATACCTGAGGATATCTTTTCCATCTAAAGCTAAATCTTTTTTCGTTTTTATAGGAAGAGCGTCCAGGCGTGCGTAAAAAGACTTTAATTCTTTTTCAGAAGGCGTATAGTCATACTTCCATTGGTGAAGGAGATAGCCGCGTACAGCCTGCTCCCGGCCTGCTCTAAAAAGAGTATACGAATCCTGCTTATAATCATGGTTCTTTACGGCTTCCAGCAGGTGCCCGAGTTCCTTTTTCCACTTATTGGAAAAAGACCAGCTTCCTAAAACGGAAGACCCTTTCCCTCCGTACAGTATGAGAAACAGGCCTGCCCAGCGCATAAGTCCATCGTCCAATTTGTTTACCTGATACCGCCATAAACAAAGCGGACCTGCCTGAACCGGCTCAGGTAAATGCTCAAACAACCGAAATGTATCGGCCATTCGAAGCGCCCTTTCTGCGAAGCTGCCCTGCAGGAGAAGCGAACATTCGTCTTTTATGCGCTCCACCGCCGTGCCCCGCAGTTCTTCTATTTCCTTTATGCAGGCGGCTTCTGTCCGGGAATCCATACTCCAGCCAAACTGTGATACAAACCGGAGAGCCCGCAGAATACGTAGCGGATCTTCCCGGAAACAGCGCGAAGGATCAACCGCTTTAATAAATCCGGAGTGAACTGCTTCTGAGCCATCATACGGATCCAGCAGATTTCCATTCACATCCACCGCCATTGCATTACATGTGAAATCCCTTGCTGCAAGATCCTCGCTGATGCCGGCCCCTTTTAATGCCGTCAGTTCATAAACATGTCCCCTATGGCGGAGAACCGCCGTTTCATGCCGATTTGACATCCGGTGGGCTCTGTTGAAAATTCGCTTTATCTCTTCTGCAGAGGCGTTTACTGTTATATCGAGATCACGCGGCATGTAGTCCCGGCCGTTTTTCACCCAGTCCCGCACGCATCCTCCGACCAGCCAGCCCGTAATATCGTGCTTTTTTAATAACGAAAGAAAAGTCACCGCTTCGTTATAGGCTCTCCCCATCAGCAAGCACCCTTTTATACACGTCTTCGTATTGCTGCACGATTTTTAATGCAGAAAACTCTTCCTTTGCGCGCTTTTTCGCTTCGCTGGAGAAAGACTGAAAAACACTGCTTCCTGCTATTATATGCAGGGCCGCCTTACCCGCAGCTTCTGCATCTCCGGCCGGAACGATCAGGCCCGACCTGCCGTCTTCTATTACTTCAGGTATACCGCCGACATTGGTGCCTACTACGGGAACGCCGCATGCCATCGCCTCTAATGCGGCAAGCCCGAAGCTTTCCTTTTCCGACAGTAGAAACATCACCTCTGACATGTTAAGAAAATCGGAAATGTTTTCTGGTTCCCTAAAAACAGCACCGATTCCGCAATACCAAGCTCCTCAGCCAGCTGCCACGCTTTATTCAGGTCCGGCCCGTCCCCTATCATCAGAAGGGTGGCTTTTTTGTTCCAGCTGGACCGTGTAAAATGCTTTAATAACGTCTTCCACCCGTTTAACCGGTCGGAAGTTGGATATATGAATCATTACTTTGTGTTCAGCGGGATATTATATTCTTTTTTTCCACCATTCCCTGCTGTGCTCCTGAACGACATCTGCCTGGTCGATAAAATTGTAGATGCAGTCAATCGGGGCTTTAATACCGAGCATATCTTTTGTCTGCTGGGCAAGCGATTGAGAAACCGCTGTAACCGCATCTGATTTTTCTATTGCATAATAAATCGATTCTTTCAGCGAGGCATCGTTTGCCAGTACGGTAATATCCGTTCCATGCAGCGTCGTCACAACTTTCAATCCCGTCTGCGCCATATCTTTAGCGAGAAGGGCACAGATGGCGTGAGGGACCGCGTAATGGACATGCAGAATATCCAGCTTCTCCCGTTTAGCGACCTCTGACATTTTGCTTGCCAGCGTTAACGTATAAGGAGGATATTGAAACACTTCATATTGATTCACTTCGACCTCGTGATAATAAATATTCGGATATGTTTTATTCAGGCGGAACGGCATACTAGTTGAAATAAAATGAACCGTATGCCCTCTTTCTGCCAGTTGTTTTCCTAATTCTGCTGCGACGATTCCTGATCCGCCTACGGTTGGATAACAGGAAATTCCAATATTGAGTTTCATTCATTTTTCCTTCCTGGCAGTTCGTTTAGTATTACCGGAGAATAGGGGGTGAATGCTTCTGCATAGGAAACAGAAGCCTGTTTGCCCATCAGAAGATCCCTTGCCCGGACCGATTCAATATACATACTTGTAAGAGGAGTGTGCACACTTTCTTCTGCTAAAATAAATTGGCTTTCATAGCAGAGCAGTGATTCTTCCTTCAATGATTGGACACTGGAAATATCTATATAAAAGGCGGCACTGCTTATCATGCCGTTTATGCTGTACTGATACGAGTAGGGGACGCGCCAGGCGTCACCGCCCGCTTCTGTATACCTGCGGATGCCGGCATCAAAAAGCGCCTCTTTTATGATCGCCCCGCACTTTATATGATCCGGATGACGGTCTTCGTGCCATGGAAAGAAAACAATATCCGGACGCAGGGAACGGATCAGCGTCACGATTTCGGCATATTCCGGGCTTTCCTTTGTTAAATTCCGGTCTGGAAAATTCAGCTGATACCGCGCCTGAGCACCAAGCGTTTCGGCCGCATGAGCGGCTTCCTTCTGTCTTGTTTTAATATCTCCATTGCTGGAAAGTTCCGCCCTTGTCAGTGAACAAAATGCTACCTTATCCCCTTTTTGGGCATGGAGTGCGGCTGTACCTCCCATTCCAATTTCAATATCGTCCGGATGGGCGCGAACGCCAGTAATGTTAATGCAGCAGTCATTAAGATCCTTCTTTCTCTGAGGAACCGCGGAAATCAATAATGCCTTCCTCTATTGCTTTAATTAGAATTTCAGCTGTAGCTATATTTGTAGCTAATGGCACACCATGGACATCACAAAGTCTGAGAAGCGCGGACACATCCGGCTCGTGGGGCTGGGCAGTTAATGGATCCCGGAAAAATAAGATGCAGTTCATCTGATCTGTTGCCACTAAAGCACCGATCTGCTGGTCGCCTCCTATAGGCCCGGATTGAAAACAATGTACATCAAGATCTGCTTCTGTTTGGATTCTTTTTCCTGTAGTGCCTGTTGCATACAGTTGATGCCCCTGCAGAATTTGTCTGTATTTCTGAGTGAAGCTGACCATGTCTTCTTTTTTCTTATCATGGGCTATCAAGGCAATTTTCATGTTGACCCTCCTACATTATGTTTTCTAAACCGTAAACAAGCTCCTTGTGTTCCACTACGTGTTCTACTGCGAGCTGCACTCCAGGCATAAAGGACTCCCGGTTAATCGAATCATGCTTAATAGTCAGTGTCTGTCCGGCTCCCCCAAACATAACCTGCTGGTGGGCTACAAGACCCGGAAGCCTGACGCTGTGAATTTTCATTCCATCTATATCTGCACCTCTCGCGCCGGCAAGAGATTCCGTTTCTTTTTCATGACCCTGTCTGCGGGAAGCGCGGTTTTCTTTAATCAGCTCAGCCGTTTTTATGGCTGTGCCTGATGGCGCATCTAGCTTGCGGTCATGATGCATTTCCATAATTTCTACATCCGGCATGTAGGCTGCAGCCATTTTTGAAAATTTCATCATCAGTACGGCACCAATCGCAAAGTTAGGAGCGATAACTACACCAATTTGTTTTTGTTCAGCTTCTCTGCTCAGTTTTTCAATGTCTGCTTCCGTAAAACCTGTTGTGCCTACAACAGGTGCTACACCGTGGGCCAGGGCGGCTTCAAGGTGCTTCCTGCCTGTTTCCGGATTGGTTAAATCAATCAGCACATCTATCGTATTTTCCTGAAAGCATTGATTGATATCGGTATACACAGGCACATCGACCGCCGGCATACCGGCAATGTCTTTTAAACGGCTGCCATTATTTTTGGAATCAATAACGGCGCATAAGTCAAAGTGTTCTGTACGATCTGCCAATTTAACGGCTTCTGTTCCCATATTGCCGCGCGGTCCTGCTATAGCAATGCGTATATGTTTTGTCATGATTAACTCTCTCCCTGTTCTTTTTTGTCCACCGGTCTGCATCTCTTGATCGGAACTTCTCCATAACCAGATCAAATGCCTCATCCAGGTTAATATGTAAAGAGTTCGCAAAGCATATTAGTACAAATAGGATATCTCCCATTTCCTGTTCCATCGAATTTTCCTGTTCATCTTTCTTTTTCGGTTTTTCTCCGTAGGAATGATTGACCTCCCGTGCCAG
The DNA here is from genome assembly GCF_023845525.1 of Sinobaca sp. H24. Classification (NCBI taxonomy): domain Bacteria; kingdom Bacillati; phylum Bacillota; class Bacilli; order Caryophanales; family Sporolactobacillaceae; genus Sinobaca; species Sinobaca sp. H24. The sequence goes on along the minus strand of NZ_JALBWT010000002.1, from coordinate 277,247 downwards.
TTCCCCGGTTTCTTCACTTAGTCGGGCCATCATGGCAAGCGGACTGAAATACCCCTCTTCAAACTGGCCGATATAGCGGTCTACTTCCTGCTGCATCTCCTGCATTGTTTTTTATCCATTTGGTTATCCGCCTCCTGCTGATATCGTATCTGATTCCCTTCTTATTGACAATCCGTAACAAATTGTCTCCTGCCTTCTTCGCTTATACTAATAAAGGCTGATTGATTAAAGGAGGAATACTATATGAAAACGAGCACGCACCTTACTAACATAGCGTTTGTTATTCTTGGGTCTGCTATAATGTCATTTGGACTTGTCTATTTTAACATGGAAAACAATCTCGCTGATGGCGGACTGACCGGTATTGCATTAATTTTTTATTTTATATTTGATGTAGATCCCGCCTGGTCAAACCTTGTATTAAATATCCCGCTTCTGCTCATAGGCTGGAAAGTACTCGGGCGCGGTCGTTTTTATCTATACCCTCATTGGTACGTTCAGTATTTCTTTATTTTGTGGCTGTTTCAGCAATTTCCACTCGTTTATCTTCCACTTCAGGAGGACCTAACGCTTGCGGCTCTGTTTTCCGGGGTCCTGGTCGGCTCCGGACTTGGTATTGTTTTCCGGTTCGGCGGAACCACGGGAGGCGCCGATATTATTGCCAAGGTCGGTTTTCGTTATTTCGGCTGGAGCATGGGCCGTACGTTGTTCTTATTTGATGCAGCGGTTATTACAAGCTCTCTTGTCTATTTAAACTACCGGGAAGCGATGTATACGCTTGTTGCCGTGTTTGTCGCTGCAAAAGTAATTGACTTTATTCAGCAGGGGGCTTACTCTGCTAAAGCTTCATTTATCATATCGGACTATACCGATGAAATCTCTGCAGCCATTACCAACGAGATGGGCCGCGGCGGTACGATACTTAAAGGTACCGGCTCCTTCACGGGATCTGATAAACAAGTACTGTACTGCGTTATCGGACGCAATGAACTGGTCCGGCTCAAAAACCTGGTGGAGAATATTGACCCCCATGCATTTGTTACTGTTAATGACGTTCAGGACGTTATTGGGAAGGATTTACGCTGGATGAAAACAAAAAGCCGCTTCATGTTTCATAGCCCTAAACAGAAGGAAAGCCGAGAAGATCTCTCTTCTCGGCTTATTTCATATTCTTTTATTCGTCCATCATAAAGTACATAGCAATGAATCGTACAAGTTCAAGAACGGCAACCAGTGCAGCTGCTACATAAGTTAACGCTGCAGCATCGAGTACTTTTTTTGTCTCTTTTTCTTCATTGTTCTTAATTATTCCGGTACTGACTACCTGAGTCATCGCCCGGCTGCTGGCGTTAAATTCGACCGGGAGCGTAACGACTTGAAACAGGACGGCGGCACTCATAAATACGATACCGGCTAAAAGCATTCCCTGCGACTGAAGCAGCATACCTGCAATAATAAATAGAAAAGCAAAGTTTGACCCTTTTGTAGCTGCCGGTACAAGCTTGCTGCGGAAACGAAGAAATGCATAATCTTCTGCATCCTGCATCGCATGGCCGACTTCATGGGCGGCTATTGCCTGGGCTGCTACTGTGCGCTGACTGTAATTTCCTTCAGACAGACGCACTACTTTTTTACTTGGATCATAGTGGTCGGTCAACTGGCCTCTTACCGGCTCTACCGCTACATCATATATACCATTATCGTGTAAAATTCGTTGTGCTACTTCCGCACCGGTCATACCGGATGAGTTAGGAACTTTAGAATATTTTTTGTAAGCTTTTTTCACTTTTGCCTGTGCCCATAAAGGAATTCCCATAAGCAGCAGGAAGTAAATAATAAATGCTCCTATTCCCATAGTGTCTTTGACCCCTCCATTTATAGTGTATATTCTAATTTTATGTAAAACGTCAAAGAAAGTCAATCACTACGCTCGACAGGTTTTGACGATTGTATGACAGCCATTTCAAAAATTACATAAGGCTCAGCGTTTTTCTCTTTCGGCGTACACCGAGCAGATATACAGCTCCTACAGAAATAATTCCCAGCCAAAACGTAAAGTAACCGATGTGGGAAACATAGCTGCTTAAGGCCGGTGACAGCCACGGATACATTCCATATACATAATCGATTATGTCATTATGAACCGTCCATACCGCCGCCGCTGTAAGATGCCAGGCTTTGATCCGGTAAAAAGGCATATAAAGAAAAGCCTGGATGGCCATGCCCGCATGGGAAGCAATCAGCATATAGTGCTGCCATTCCAGCGCTCCGCCGGCCAGCCCTGCTGCTGTGTTCATGACCACAGCCCATATGCCGTATTTAATAAGGGTTACTGCTGCAAGTGCTTCGATCAGCCCGTTCTGTTTTTTTTAATAAAAGAAAACAAAACCAGACAAAAAAACAGACTTGCCGTCGGGCTGTCGGGAACAAACAGAAGAAAAACAGGCGGGGTTGATGCCAGCTGGTACGCATACCAGTAATACCCATAAAGCGTACCAAATACATTAATCGTAAGCAGTATCCATAATACTGGAGAATAGGTCATCCACCGAAGAACAATCATAGAGCCCCTCTTTTCTTCACAAATTTCCACACAAAATCGTCCTATAAACGATATCGTTTACAGGACGAAAATGTCAATGCCTTATTCTTCTGTTTCCTCTTCTTCTCCGCCCTCTCCGCCGCCTTCTTCCGGATTTCCACCGGAAGAGATAAATTCAGCGAGTGTCTGAAGATCTTCGTCGCTTCCTTCAAACTGTCCGGCCGGCATTTCACCAATACCATTTACTGCGATATCAGCTACATCATCCGGCTCATACGGTACGTCAAAGATAGGAGGCCCGGCGGCCCCTGAACCCTGGAGCTGGTCGCCGTGACAGCCAATACAGCCCTGCTCAGAATAAATTTCGTAACCGGCGGCTTCCATATCGACACTTTCCGCGGCTTCCATTTCCTCTTCGTCAAGCATCTCTCCCTGGCTTCCGCTTCTTCCCAGTCATGGCTTTCCACCGATTCCCACGTCAGGTAAACGGTAGCGAGCACACCAAGAACCATTAAGGAAGTAGCAATCGGACGTTTCGAGGCTCTACGCTCTGGTCCTGTATCAAGCCACGGAGCTAAAAGAAGCGCTCCAAAGGCAAGACCTGGAATGATAACCGCTCCTAACCGTAAGCTGTCCGGACGCATATTCGTATTTAAGCAGCTGGTACAAAAACAGGAAATACCAGTCAGGAAGCGGTATGTAGCCTGAATCCGTAGGATCAGCCAGCCTTTCCAGCGGAGCCGGGTGGGCAATGTTAAACATAAGAATCCGATAAGAAATACGGCACCACGAGCCACTTGAGCAGGAAGTTCGGCCAGAAAGCTTCCGTGTTTCCAGGAAACTCCGAATAGTTTTGGGATATTCGGTTTTTTATTGTCAGGCACACGGGAGTCTCCGACAAATTTCATGCCTTTTCCTCTATGCATCGTTTATATCCCCCAATCAGTATATTCTTCACTGTCCTTTACAATGGACCAGAAATACCTTGTTTTCTAATCCATAATAAAGTGGGCAGCAAGTAATCCAAGCAGTGCACCCGGCAGGAAGAATACATGAATGGCAAAGAATCTGGTTAACGTCTGTGCGCCAATAATCTCAGGATCCCCCGCCAGCAGCGTCTTCGTTAATTCCCCGACAACAGGCACACTTTCTGCGATTTCAATCCAACCACTGTGGCAAAGTAAGCCTTCATGTCCCAGGGAAGAAGATACCCTGTAAATCCAAGTCCAAGCATTACGAAAAATATGAGTACCCGACTACCCAGTTTAATTCACGGGGCTTTTTATAAGATCCTGTGAAAAACACCCGAAGGGTATGAAGAAACATCATAACAATAACAAGGCTTGCCCCCCAATGGTGCATACCACGGACAATTACTCCAAATGCCACTTCCCCTTGAAGATAACGAACCGATTCGTACGCATTTACAATATCGGGAACATAATACATTGTTAAAAACATACCGGATAAAATTTGAATAACGGTAATAAAAAAGGTAAGACCGCCGAAACAGTAAACAAATGCGGAAAAATGGTGAGCCGGATTTACGTGCTCCGGCACTTCATGGTCCGCTATATCCCTCCACATAGGAGTGATATCGAGACGGTCGTCCACCCAGTCGTACACGCGCTGTAACATATGTAATACACCCCCTATATTTGTGGTTCTGCTGTACCTAAGTAAACCGTTCCGTCTCTTACTTCCGTTACATACTTATGAAGCGGCTCCGTAGGCGGTGTACCCGCAATATTCGTTCCATCTTTTTCAAAACGGCCGAAATGGCAGGGACAGAAGAACTGATCCGGATAATCTTCGTTGGCATCCAGTTCACCGTACATCCCAGGTGCGTACAGGTAGGTGACAAAGCCACGATATTATCTCCTTCTCTGTAAATCCATGCTGTTTCCGTCACTTCTGACTGATACCAGGCATCAACCTGTTCATAAGAAAAATCAAACCGCTGCGGCTCTTCCGTTAAATCCGCTACTTCTGCAACCGCATACATGTCGCTTTCTGCACCCGCTTTAAGAACCGGATCTACTGCAAATCTCGCCATAGGAAGTATTACTCCTGCTGCCATAAAGCCGCCAACTCCAGTAAGCGTATATGTAAGAAACTGACGCCTGGATACGTTATGCTTTTTTTCACTCAATCTATTTCCCTCCCCCATTAAAAAGAAATAAAGCCCTTACAAAACAAACTAAAAAAGAAGCGTGGCTCTGCTTTTCTATTTTATTATTGCAAAGACATGCCGTTAAAGGCAGAACTACACCATTCTCGCAAACTGGTTTGTTAACTATAGTATAACAGAAAACAAGCCCTCTTTCCTGCCTTTCTGGATAAAAAGAAAGCTGGAATATCTTAATAATATCCCAGCTTTTAACGATATGTCAACGTTGCCTGTAAACTGCGGCAAAACCCGCCGGCTATTCATTCCATTTCATTGTAAGCAGCGGCAGCAGTTGTTTCATCTGTTCTGAAATGATTTGTTTTTATAGGAGTTCTCCAGGTTTTCAAAAGGAACAAATGGCATCCAGACGAGCATTCCGTCAATATTTTTTCCACCTGTTTCCAGCTGGCATCCGAAGTGATCAGGATAATATGGGAAAAGCCGCCTTCTTTTGCCTCTTGTATCCACTTCTGGATTTTTGGCAGCTGCTCTTCCACCGGTTCTTGTTTCAAATAAGGAAAAGCCGGAGAAAGCATAACCCTGCCTTTAAACTGCTTTTCCATCTCCCGGGTTAATGCTTCCACAAATTCCTGCATAGAGGCACTTTGTTTCATTTCATTCGTAAAAGACACGGGCTGGAGCGGCAGCAGCAGCGTATCAATATACTGTTTTTCCCGGAGAAATACGGTCATGTCATCTGCGGTCCATTTCAATGCAAATCCTCCTTTATTCCTGTTCGAGTTCCTCAATCCGCAGCGCTGCAGCTTGATTATCCGGTTCTTCGATTAGAAGCTGATTCCAGATCAGCACCGCTTTTTCTTTATAACCCATTTCTAATAGCACTTCGCCGTATTCATCAAGAAATACCGTATTTTCTTTTAGTTCGGGATAGACTTTGTCAAACAATGGCAGTGCCTCCTCGAGGTCATCCCTGCCGGCGTAAGCCCTGGCTTTATTCCATTCAAACAATACGTCCGTTTCTCCTAAAGCCTGAAGATGATCCGCCAGGTCGATCATATTGTCGTAGTCTTCATAACGGTGCCACATGGAAAACAGCACGGAAGCTGCTTCGGCATTGGCAGGATTCAGGGCAAGTGCTTCTTTCAAATACCCTTCAGCCAATTCCTTATTTTCAAGAGACCACTGAACAATACCGGCTTCTACATAGAGCTGATCATTAAAATTATCTACTTTCAGACCTTCCTGAACGGCTTCAAAAGCAGCTTCCCATTTTTTCTGATGCTTATATGCCTGAATTAAATAAGGGTACAATGAAGCATATTCATAATCCATTGCTTTTAATTCTTCAAATTTCTGTGCGGCAAGCTCATAGTCTTTTACCTGTAGCGCTGTATAAGCATAACCAAACAGCGCGTTCATTTCCCGCTTTTCTTCAAGTCCGGTTTTGTAATATTTCATAGCGTCTTCAAACTGGCCCGTGGCGCTGTATGCTTCAGCAAGCCGCAGGGAGAGGCTGCCTTCCGGATATTGAAAGCCGTGCTGTTCCGCTTGTTTCAAGTAAGGAATAGATTTGGCAAAATCTCCTCTTTCCAGATAGTATTCACCTAGGCCGGCCAGAAGCACCGGTTCTTCCGGTGCTTTCTGAAGAGCCTGAAGCAGTCTTGTTTCCGCCACTTCATCGAGTCCCTGCAGTTGATATAAATCAGCCAGAAGCATCTGTGCCTGAAGGAAATTATCGTCTTCTTCTTTTATTTCCAGCAGCCATTCAATAGCGTCTTCTTCTTGGTCCAGATCAATAGCATTTTCCGCTGCAATTAAATAAAGCTCTGTTTCATCCGGATAATGCTGGATAAGCTCGTCAATTATTGGTTTGGATTTATCTGCAAGACCAAGCTCTTCGTACACCTGCAGAATATCGTATTTTTCCTGGTGAGAGGCAGTTTTTTCAAGAGCTGCCAGTTTCTCGAGTCCTTCTTCGACCCTGCCGTTATTTATCATATCGTAAATTTTTATTAAATCCACTTGTTTAAAACCCTCCATCGTCCTTCTTTATTCCTCTTTGACTCGTATCAGTATACCAAACTATACAGTGGAGTTCGACCGGCATCTATTATAGGAGAACATAAAAAAAAGACCTGATTCGTAAACGCTTACAAATCAGGTTAGCCAAAAAGCTATTCAAATGAATGGTATGGATAGGAGTGGAGAGAAACCATACGCTAACTATATTCTATCAAGAATTTCCATATTGTCAACTCTTTTTAAAAGAAAAGCCACCTGTGAAAAACAGGCGGCCGACTACTGATTATTCAGCTAAATAGGTGTCATATAAGGACTGCTGCAGAAAACGGCTTCCTTCTTCCCTGTCTGTTTCCGAACGGAACGTCAGCTGAAGAACACCTGTTATATCTTCTCTCGTTTCCATAATACGAATATTTATAATGCTGATGTTATTTTTTTGCAAGAATACCGGTTACATCCGAAATGACCCGGGGTGATCCGGTACATCCACAAATAGATCATAAAAAGACTGCAGTGCTCCTTTTTCCCGAACGGGAAGCGTATCGCGGAAACTTTTTGCTTCTGAAAAATAATGCAGAATGTTTTCGCTGTCCTCTTCCTCGATAAGCAGCTCCATTTTATTCATTTGTATTTTCCAGTCTTCCAGAAGCTGCAGAAGCATTTCTTTATTTTGAAGAAGTATATCCCGCCACATAATGGGATTGGCAGATGCAATTCTTGTAATATCCCTGAATCCTCCAGCTGCCAGCCGGCTTGCCATTCCATCCTTTTCCCCTGCATCCCGGACCTGATGCACTAGCCCTGCGGCTATAATATGCGGAAAATGGCTGATAAGGCCGGCCACCTGATCATGTCTCTGCGGAGCCATCTCAATAAATCTTGCAGACGTACCCTTCAGCCAGTTCTGCAGCTGAATAACCCGATTCATGCCGGTTCCATTCGTAGGCGTGAGAACATAATAAGCGTTTTCGAATAAGTGGGGTTTTGCTGCCTGCACCCCGCTTTTATGAGATCCCGCCATCGGATGACCTCCAATGAAAGTGACGCCTTGCTCCGAAAAGTCGGCAGAGGCGCAGATCTGCTGTTTGGTGCTGCCTACATCGGTTACAATAGCGCCCTGCTTTAATTCAGCCTGCTGAAGCTTTTCAAGAATATTGACGGTTTTTGTTACAGGGACTGCTACGACCACCAGGTCTGCTTCTTTTGCTCCAGCTTCCAGTGATTCGGCACAGACGTCAATAACACCCAGCGACTTGGCCAGACGGAGCTGATTTTTATCTACGTCTACACCTGTTATTTCTGCATGATGCTCTTTTTTGATTGCCAAAGCAATGGAACCGCCTATCAGGCCCATTCCAATAACACACACTTTTTTATTTGCCACGTTTGTACTCCTTTAAGCGTATCCTTTGTTACTTGGAAGATACGTTGACTTCCTCCAAGCAGGCAGCAAATGCTGTCATAAATGCTTTATTTTGTTCTTTTGTACCAACGGTCACCCGAATTGCTTCCGGAAACCCAAGCGCCTGTCCCGACCGGACGATAAATCCTTTTTTCAATAGAGCCTGAAACATTACATCTCCCGGCACTTTTACATAAATAAGCAGGAAATTTGCCTGGGTCGGCAGGTACGTAAGCTTATGCTTACTGCAGAAATTCTGCAGTTCCTTAAGTCCTTCCGCATTATCTGCCACACACTGCTTAATGTGCTCCTGATCTTCTATTGCTTCAATTGCCGCCACCTGGCTTGCCGTCGTTAAATTAAACGGCGGGCGTACTCTATCTACAAGCGAAATCAGCTCCGGTGAAGCAATGCCGAATCCTACCCGCAGCGAAGCCATGCCATAAGCTTTGGAAAATGTGCGCAGAAGCATTAAGTTCGGTGTGTCTGCAAGCATGGACATCGTCTGCGGATAATCATCCGCGGTTACATATTCAATATAAGCTTCGTCCGATACGATAAGCACATCGTCTGGGACCTGCTTAACAAATTCCCGGAAAGCAGTGTTATTTACATACGTTCCGCTTGGATTATTTGGGTTGCATACCCATACAATCCGGGTCTGTTCATCAATCGCTTCAAGCATCGCATCCAGATCATGCACTCCATCCTTTAAAGGGACTTCCCGGATTTCCGCCCCTTCAATTAATGCATTATGTTTATACTGGGAGAAGGAAGGAGTTGCCATAACCGTGTTCGTCGTATGATCCAAAAACGTACGGCACAGCATAAGAATAACTTCATCAGACCCGGCTCCAAATACAAGCTGCTCTTCTTTCACTCCAAGAAAGTCAGCGGTCTTTTTGCGGAGCGCCGCAGCATAGCCATCCGGATAAACTTCCAGGTGGCCGGCCGTATCTTCAAGCGTGTGCTTCACGCGATCGGATGCGCCATATGGGTTTTCGTTGGAAGCAAGTTTGATTACTTCTGAAAGACCCAGCTCTTTTTTTACTTCTTCTATCGGTTTTCCCGGCTGGTATGGTGTCATGCCGTATATCTGCTTTTTAGCTTTCATTACGATTCCTCCATTTATTGTTGGTGCGAGGATGGGACGGCTAATAAACCCTCTACATACTGCTGGATGGACTGGAGCGCGTCCCGGCGTTTCGCTTCATGCTCTAATTCAGCCTGAAGGCCTTCCACTTTTTTCATAATTGCACTACCAATAATAACCCCATCGGCTGAGCCTTGCAACCTCTTCACCTGTTCAGGGGTGGAGATGCCAAATCCTACGGCGACCGGCACTTCACTGCTGGCTTTCACCTCTTCGATAAAGGAATAGGCTTCCGGAGGAAATTCTTCTCTTGTGCCTGTAACCCCCAGACTTGATACACAGTATAAAAACCCTTCCGCCTGGGCAGCAATTTTTTCCAGTCTTGTGCTTGAAGTCGGAGCTACAAGAGAAATATTAGCAAGATTTTCTTTTTTAGTAAGGGTGCTTAATTCTTCACTTTCCTCTAATGGAAGATCTGGAATGAGTACACCGTCTGCTTCATTTTCTGTAAGCTTCTCTATAAACGTTTCAATTCCCATCCGCAGCACCGGATTGTAGTAGGAAAAAATAATAACAGGAATCGTTAACCCTTTTTTTCTCATCTCAGGAATTAATTCTATAGCCTCTGTGAGCGACATGCCATGCTTTAGGGCACGAAGAGCGGAGCGCTGCAGTACGGGACCATCGGCTAGAGGATCTGAATAAGGGATGCCCAGCTCCAGAATATGGGCTCCGGCTTCCTGCATCGTTAATGCCAGCTCAATGGTCGTTTCCTTATTTGGATCCCCTGCCATAATGAAGGGAATAAACAGTGGGTAGGAGGCGCTTTCTGCAGCCTCGCGGACGGTTTGTCTCGTCATGACTGCACCTCCCGTTCCAATGACTCTTTAATAGTATTTACGTCTTTGTCCCCACGGCCTGAAGCGCAGATGACCAATATCTGATCTTTCGACATCTTTTTGGCCTGTGCAAAAGCCAGATGAAGTGCATGCGCCGTTTCAATCGCCGGGAAAATACCTTCCGTACGGGTTAATTCTTTAAGAGCTTCCATTGCTTCATCATCTGTTACTGCTTCATACTGTACTCTGCCGCTTTCGGCAAGATGGGAATGCTCAGGACCAATGCCCGGGTAGTCAAGACCGGCTGATATCGAATACGGTTCAATAATCTGGCCGTTTTCATCCTGAATTAAATAGGTAAGGGATCCGTGAATGACGCCTTTAGTGCCTTTGCTGATTGTAGCGGCGTGCTGGCTTGTTTCCACTCCCATTCCGGCAGCTTCAGCGCCGTATAACTCTACTTCATCTTCCAGGAAAGGATAAAACATTCCGATGGCATTACTGCCTCCGCCTACGCAGGCAACTGCTGCATCAGGCAGGGACTGTTCAATGTCCTGAAGCTGCTGCTTTGTCTCATCTCCAATAATGCGCTGAAAATTGCGGACCACTTTTGGATATGGATGAGGCCCTACGACGGAACCAATCAAATAAAAGGTGTCTTCTACATTGGAAACCCAGTAGCGGATCGCTTCGTTTGTAGCGTCTTTCAACGTTTTGCTTCCGGAAAGCGCAGGTACAACCTCTGCCCCAAGCAGTTCCATCCGAAAAACATTCAGGGACTGCCGTCTCATGTCTTCTTCTCCCATAAACACTTTACATTCCAGTCCCATACGGGCACATACTGTCGCCGTAGCTACGCCGTGCTGGCCTGCTCCGGTTTCGGCAACTATTTTCTTTTTCCCCATTCGTTTTGCCAAAAGAGCCTGACCAACAGCATTATTAAGTTTATGGGCCCCGGTATGAAGCAGGTCTTCACGCTTCAGATAGATTTTAGCGCCGCCAAGTTTTTCGGTAAGCCGCTCTGCATAGGTTAAAGGAGTTGGACGGCCGGCAAACTCTTCCAGCGTGTGATGATAATCATTCATAAACGCCTCATCATTCCATGCTTTTTCAAAAGCCTGTTCGAGCTCTTCAAGAGCAAACATCAGCGTCTCCGGTACAAATTTTCCTCCAAATGCGCCATAGCGCCCTTTATCATCTGGATATACTTTACTCATTTTCACATAACCTCTTTTCCAGTTGTCTTACTTTTTCCGGATCTTTTTCTCCACTGCTTTCCAGCCCGCTGGAAAGGTCAATGCCCCATGGTTCATGTTCCAAAAGCTCCTGCACATTATCAGGTGTAATGCCCCCGGCAATAAACAGAGGTACACCCATGCGTCTGCCATACTCTATATAACGGCCGGCATGCGACCAGTCAAATGATTCTCCACTGCCGCCCCAAGCATGCTTTGCTTTGGCATCAATAACAAACCCGTCTACATTGTTTAAAAACTGCTCCAGTAACAATAGTGAATTGGGGTCATGGTGTACGGCTTTCCATATTTCAATACCCGGAAAAGCTTCTTTTACAGCTGCAGACTGCTCCGGTGTTTCGGAACCGTGCAGCTGAATAACGTCCGGATGGACAGTTTCTACTGCTTTTTTGATCGTATCCAGGGTTTCGTTCACGAAAAGAAAACACTACTTTTTTGTCCAGGTCCGGATAATGCTCCAGCCACTTTTTAACAGTGTCCGCAGACACGTACCGCCTGCTCTCAGCCATCACAAAACCGATGTAGGCTGCCTGTGAGGCTGCAGCTGTCTGCAGTCCCGCGGCTGAATGAACCCCGCAGAATTTATATATCGGTTGAAACATTGGTTTCTCCCAGCAGCTTTCGCAGTGCCTGTTCCACGTCCGGCTGGCGCATAAGCGACTCCCCTACAAGAACACCGCGCCCCCTGCTTTTTTAACTTCCAGCACGTCTTCATAGGTCGCAATGCCGCTTTCGCTCACTAATAGACTTTCTTCCGGCAGAAGAGCAGAAAGATCTCTCGTCGTGTCAAGCGAAGTATAAAACGTTTTTAAATCGCGATTATTGATACCGATAATTTCCGGCTCGAATTCGTCGAGAAGCGCCGTTAATTCGTCTTTGGAATGGCACTCTACCAGAACATCCAGACCCGTTGCTTTTGCTTCTTTATAAAGCTCGTGAAGACGAGACGGTTTCATTGCTTCTGCAATCAGCAGAATAGCATCTGCCCCGATACGCCTGCTTTCTTCAATCTGCTTTTCATCAATAATAAAATCCTTCCGCAGTACCGGCAGATTGACTGCCTGCTTTACAGCTGTTACATATTCCCGTGCCCCCTGAAAATAAGTAACGTCCGTTAACACAGAGAGAGCCGCGGCGCCGCCTGCTTCATAGCTTTTTGCAATCGAGACCGGGTCAAAGTCCTCCCGGATTACTCCTTTGGAAGGGGATGCCTTTTTCACTTCGGCAATAACCCGGATGATGCCCTGCTGTTTTTCCAGAGCTTCTTTTAATGAGTAAAACGGTACGTGTATTTGTTTTTCAAGCTTTATATCTTTTATTTCCTCTGCTTTCGTTGCAAGTATTTTATCAAGCATGGCTTTCTTCGACCCCGCTTTCCTGTAGACGATACAGCTGTTTTAAGAAGAGACCGGACTCAAGCGCTGCTTTTGCCTGCTGATAGCCCTCTTTTATGGAAGGCGCTTTGCCTGCTACATATAAAGCTGCTGCTGTATTTAATAAAAGAATATCTGTTGCAGCCTGCCCGGCCTCGTTCGCGAAAATCTTTTCTATTAATGCGGCGCTTTCTTCAGAGGTCTCCACCTGTACTTCTTCAATGGAGGCGGAGACAGCACCGATTTCCTCCGGCGTTATTGTATATTCTGATATTGTGCCATCTTTGAGCTCGGCTACGTACGTTTTTCCGGTGATGGTAATCTCGTCCAGTCCGTCGGCTCCGGTGACGAGCAGGGCCCGCTTTGCTCCGAGTCGCTGCAGGGTTTCTGCCATCTGAAGACCGGCTTCTTTTTTAAAAACACCGATCACCTGGGCATCTGCATTTGCCGGATTGGTTAACGGTCCAAGCAGGTTAAAAATGGTACGGAACCCTATTTCTTTACGGGGAGTTACAGCATGTTTCATCGATACGTGGTACAGGGGAGCAAATAAAAATGCCATCTGCTTTTCTTTAAGCGACCGTGCCGCTTCTTCCGGGGTGGACTGAACGGAAATGTTTAACTTTTCCAATACATCCGCACTCCCGCTTTTGGAGGAAACCGAACGATTTCCATGCTTTGCCACTTTAACGCCCATGGCGGACAAGCCGATTGCCGCCGCGGTGGAGATATTAAAAGTGGAACTTAAATCTCCGCCGGTGCCGCAGGTGTCTACTACAAAAGATTCCATATGATTGATTTGGATCACATGCTCTTTCATAGCACGGGCAAACCCTGTCATTTCGTCTACCGTTTCTCCGCGGTATCGTAAAATGGAAAGCAGGCTTGCAATTTGGCTTTCCGTAGCTTCACCCTTCATAATAATGTCCATCGCCTGGTAAGCCTCTTCCTCTGTCAGCCTGTTGCCTTCTATACATGACGCCAGCAGTTTTTTAAGCATCTTTTACCGCTTCCCCTTCCTCATAAAACATTTCTTCAGCTACTTCAATTGCGCGAAGCAGAGCCGCTGCTTTATTCTGCGTTTCCTCATATTCCAATTCCGGTACTGAGTCTGCTACAATTCCTGCTCCTGCCTGAATACGGGCTTTGCCATTTTCTACTATCATCGTTCTGATGGAAATACATGAATCGATATTGCCGTCGTATCCTAAATAGCAGACAGCACCTGCATAAATACCGCGCCGTGTCGGCTCGAGCTCTTTTAAAATCTGCATCGCCCTGATTTTAGGTGCACCGGAAACGGTTTCCGGCCGGAAAAGAAGCCTGCAGGGCTTCAATAGGAAGCGTACCGTCTGCCAGACGGCCTGTCACCTTGGAAATGATATGCATCACGTGGGAGAATCTGCCTACTTCAAGCAGAACCGGTGTGTTTACAGAGCCATAATCAGCCACTCTTCCTACGTCATTTCTTGCCAGATCCACCAGCATATAATGCTCGGCCCGTTCTTTTTCATCAGCCAGCAGATCCTTCTCCAATGCCAGATCTTCTTCTTCACTTTTTCCGCGTTTTCTTGTGCCGGCAATCGGATGAATTTCTACGTGGGTATTTTCGACCTGAATAAGCCGCTCCGGAGAGCTTCCGATCACCTCGCGTCCGTCCAGCTTCAAATAAAACAGGTAAGGGGACGGGTTAACCATGCGCAGAATCCGGTACAGTTGAAATCCGGTAACGTGTATATCCCGCTCAAAACGCTGGGAAAGAACGGCCTGAAAGATATCACCGGCTTTTATATATTCTTTAATAGTCCGGACATCTTCCAGAAACTTTTCTTTTTTATAATTTGATACGACTTTAGAAAAATCCACATCCTGTTGTGTGTTATATGGGGTTAAAAAGCGTCTGTTTTTTTATGATCCTGCATCATGGACATTAATTTCTCTACGGTTTCCTGTGCTTTTTGATAACGCACCGGCACTTCTTCCTGCTCATTGTTTTCGTAATGAACAAAGGAAAGTTCTTTCGTATCATGATCGAGCGCAATAATCGTCTCACAGAATAATAATAAAACATTGCTTTCTTCATCCGTTTTGTCAGCTGCAGTAATTCCATCCTCAAACTGTTCAATTGTATCGTAGGCTACTACCCCCACTGCACCACCTTTAAAAGGTAGGGAAATAGAAGGAATACCCGGATTAATAATGGAGAGGCTTTCTTCAAATAAAACAGCCAGGCTGTTGTTCTCTGCTTTCACCTGCTGAGAGGCTTCTTCTACAAATTGAAACAAACCGTTTTTCTCCCGGATCCGATAAGACGGATTCAGACCTATAAATGAATACCGGGACCAGGATGAAGCCGGATCTTTACTTTCTAAAATAAACACTGCCTGTTCTTCAATGTTTTTGAATAATTCAATTGGGGTTAATAAATCTGTGAAAAAAGTACGTACGTAGGGTACGAGCGGATGACTTTCCGCCTGCTTTTGGAAGGACTCCATTGATGTTTCTGTCATCATAACGCTCCTCTCAAGAACAGGAGTATGGCAGAAAAGGAGAATGAGGGTAGGAACAGCAAAAAGCGGCGGGTATGCCCGCACGTCCTGCTGCTTATAGGTATGCTTTAATATGCGGATAATAATCTCTGTCTAAGCTCCACTCATCTCTGCTGCTGCTCTGCTTTACTCTGCTCTTTGTCTATTCTAAATGCTCTTCTAATCTTATCAGTAATCCTACCTCTATTCTTTTGTATCTGTCAACTCAAGGTCAGGCCGCAGGACTACTGCTTTATTTAAATAAACGTGATGCATTTCATTCTGCGCTTTCTTTGTATCTGCAGTAAGCATGATCCGAATGCATTTTTCCAGGCTCCCGGGTACGGGAATTTCGCGGGCACACATGACCGGTACATACTCCCATCCTTTAAACTGTCTCGCTGCTTTCGCAGGAAAAGCTGCATCAATATCTTCGGTTACAGTAAACCAGACATGCGCAACCTGTTCAGGGGAAATATCATTTTTTTCAATCATTTGTCCGAGAAGCGCTTCTGTTTCCTGCGCAATGACTTCCGCATCGTTTTGTTCTACTGTCGTAGCTCCTCTCAGTCCTCTAATCATCCGATCTCCCCCTTTCAATAAATGACTCCAGCAGCCTGTGCACGGTTTCGTCCGGTATCTGCTTTGTAATCGTTTCGCCGGGCTCTGTTACAAGGACAAAAGTAAGCACACCCGCCGAGGTTTTTTTATCTTTTTTCATAGCTTTCAGCAGGCTGTCTGCTGAAAGCTCTGTCATCACAAGCGGATAGCCTAAAGACAGCAGCCATTCTTTCTCTTTTTTCGTATCCCAGGCTGACAAACCTTCTTCGTTACTTAGCTGCATCGCAAAAAGCATTCCTGCCGCTACCGCTTCACCGTGCGCCCACTTTCCATAGCCGGCTGTGTTTTCAACAGCATGGCCGAACGTATGACCGAAATTCAAGTGAGCCCTCACGCCTGTCTCTCTTTCATCAAGAGCTACAATATCTGCTTTAACCTGAATAGAACGCTTCAGCATGGAAACAGCCGATACTTTCACGTCTTCTATCGTTGTTATATGAAGCTGCAGCCATTCGAGAAAAGAGGCGTCTTTAATATAGGCATGCTTCATCATTTCTGCAAAACCGGAGCGCCATTCTTTATCCGGGAGGGTCTGCAGCATTTCTACGTCGTAAATAACGGCAGAAGGCTGATGAAAAGCCCCAATCATATTTTTGCCGAGTGGATGATTAATCCCGGTTTTGCCGCCTACACTACTGTCGTGGGCTAAAAGCGTGGTCGGCATCTGTACAAATGGAATGCCGCGCATATATGTTGCCGCCGCAAAACCTGCCAGATCACCTACTACACCGCCGCCCAAAGCCGTAACAACAGACTTGCGGTCCAGTCCGCTTTCGAGCATAGCAGTTAAAATGTGTTTATACTCCGCGAAAGATTTGGAGGCTTCTCCGCTCTCCACTGTAAATGTAAATACTTCTACATGATCCGGAAAAGACTGCACTACATCTTCAAGATATAAAGGGCCCACAGCATTATCTGTAATAACAAATATTTTGTCCGCGCCTTCTGCTTCAGAGAGGAGTAACTCCCCCGTTCTGCTTCGGATCCCCTCCCCGATATAAACCGGATAGGAGGAAAGTGAAGCATTAACGAAGAGCTGTTCCATTAAAAATCACGCGCCCATTCATTGTGTTTTTTAATATTTTCCTGAATCGCATCAATACGGTCGGCTCCAAACATTTCAAGAATGGCATTGGCGACTTCAAATGCAATCACATTTTCCATTACAACAGATGCTGCCGGAACAGCACAGCTGTCTGAGCGTTCAATACTTGCTTCAAAAGGTTCTTTTGTTTCGATATCTACACTTCTTAATGGTTTATACAAGGTCGGTATCGGCTTCATTACGCCCTGGATAGTAATAGGCATACCTGTTGTCATTCCGCCTTCAAAACCGCCCAGGTTGTTGCGGCTTCTGTAGTAGCCGCGGCCTTCTTCCCATAATATTTCATCATGTACTTTACTTCCGTTCATACGGCCTGCTTCAAAGCCAAGCCCTACTTCCACACCTTTAAAGGCGTTAATGCTCATAACCGCTCCGGCTATTTTGGCATCAAGCTTACGGTCGTAATGAACGTAGCTTCCTACCCCTGCCGGCATTCCTGTAATGACGGTCTGGACGATACCTCCGATGGAGTCGCCGTCTTTTTTCGCGTCATCAATTGCCTGCATCATTTCTTTTTCTGCATTTTTGTCCAGACATCTAACGGGCGAAGCTTCGGTGCGTTCTTTTAAATCGTGGATATCTGTATAATCACGGTCTTTTGATTCAATCCCGCCAATTTCCAGAACCTGCCCGCCTACTTCAATACCCAGCGTTTTAAGTAACTTCTTGGCTACCGCTCCGGCGCTCACTCTGGCTGTCGTTTCTCTTGCAGAGGAACGCTCAAGTACATTACGCATGTCCCGGTGGCCGTATTTAATAGCACCGTTCAAATCGGCATGGCCCGGACGAGGCCTGCTGATGACACGCTTCATTTCCTTTTCTTCTTCTTCGGTAAGCGGATCGGCTCCCATAATTTTCGTCCAATGTTTAAAATCGTCATTTTCAACTATTAAAGCTAAAGGGGCACCCGTCGTTTTTTCCGTGCCTTACTCCGCCTGCAATAGCCACAGTATCTTTTTCTATCTGCATGCGGCGGCCTCTGCCGTGTCCGCCCTGTCTTCTTTTTAATTCTGTGTTAATATCTTCCTGCAGCAGTTCAAGCTGGGATGGAACTCCCTCAATAATTGTCGTCTGCTGTGGCCCGTGTGATTCTCCCGCTGTTAAATATCTCATCGTTTTATTCTCTCCTATTCCATACGCTCCATGAGCTCTTTAGTGCTTTTATGCATTAAATTGTAACATAATTTTTTGTATTATGCGTATTTTGCGTTTGAAGATTTATTCTATTCTGTCTACAGCAGCCGGCTGTTTTTTCTATAAAGAAACGGCCCGGCTGTTTCAAAACCAAACTGCTGCGGCTGGAAAATCTGTTCCGTGCTTCCTACAAACAGAATTCCACCTTCCTTCAGGGAATGATAAAATTTTCTGTATAAATCGGCTTTAGCTGATTCGGTAAAATAGATTAGTACGTTCCGGCATGATATAAAATCAAACTGACGGTCAAACGCATCTCCTAAAAGGTTCAGCTGTTTAAACGTTACTTTACTACGTAAATGGGCGGATACTTCATACCCGTCGTCCGTTTTTTTCAGCAGTCCCGGCCTGGCCATGTGAACGGCGCTGAGCGTATGAGACGTGTAGATTCCTTTTTCTGCAGTGAGCAGGGCATTGGTATCGATATCGGTGGCGAGTATACTGTAATGGCTGCAGTAGGGTGCTTCATTTAACATATGGGAAATAGTGTATGGTTCTTCCCCGGTCGAACAGGCAGCCGACCATACTTTAAAAACCGAAGAGCCTTTACACAACAATGGAAAAATTGTCTCTTCGAGCTGTTCCCATCTGGACGGATTTCTATAAAACTCCGACACATTTATTGTCATTCGTTCTAAAAATTGATGAAACAGCTCATCTTTTTTCATTAAACCATCATCAAAAAAAAGAGACAAAGCTGGAAAACCCTTTTTTCTCATAAAAAGTTTTCAGCCTGCGCTTCATCTGATCTTCTTTGTACAAAGATAAATCAATACCCGTTTTTGTTTTGACTTTCTCAGTAAAAACAATATAATCACCGGCCGGAATACCGGATCTTTTTTGGGAAGCGAAAGCACTGGATTCTCTGCTCTTCATTGGTCTTATACATCCTTTTCGTTTCATTCGCGGTTTGTTACGCATTGTCTATCATATCATGAGTAAAAGCCTGCGGAGAAGAGTACATCCTGCTTATTGTTGTTTATTCATAAAAATTTAAAACCGGCAGCTGTGGAATGCTCCACAGCTGCCGGTTTTCATTTATTTCATTAGACCCAGACGGATACCTGCTTTTCGTAGCTAGTCAATTCTCCGCGGTCAAAAAAGAGAGCAATTTCTCTTTCTGCGCTTTCTACTGAATCCGATCCATGAATAATATTCATGCTTATACGAACACCGTAGTCTCCTCTGATTGTTCCTGGAGCGGCTTCCTGCGGGTTTGTAGCTCCCATTAGTTTTCTTGCGGAGGAAAACAACTTCATCTCCTTCAAGCACCATTGCAAATACCGGTGATGAGGTAATAAATCCTACGAGTTCTTCGAAAAATGGCTTTTCTTTATGTTCACCATAGTGCTTTTCGGCAAGCTCTCTGGAAATACTCATTAACTTGGCACCCTTTAATGTGTAGCCCTTCTTTTCAAAGCGCTGAACAATTTCACCGATTAGGTTTCTCTGTACCCCATCTGGTTTCACCATAACAAATGTCTGCTCCATGACTGTTCCTCCTTATGTAAATGAAAGCTTTCAACCTTTATGATTATATCAAAACATGTAAGCGTTAGCAATGGACATAAAAAAACAGGAACTTTATCCGCCGGACGGACAAAGTTCCTGTTTTAATGCTTGCGGCCGCCTATATAAGTTGCCACTTCCCTGAGGGATTTAGTTGCCTTAATATCCGGCAGGCTGTCCAGAGCACTGTAAGCCTTGTTTAAATACTTGCGGCTGAGTTCTTTCGAATACTCAATGCCGCCCGACTGCTTGATTGCTTCTATAATCGGAGTGATATCCTGCGAACTTGAGGCCTCGTCTTCAATCAGCTGGACTATGTCCTTCTTAAGGGATGGATCCCGATCCATAGCGTAAAGAGCGGGGAGGGTCACGTTTCCCTGCCTTAAATCACCGCCGGCCGGTTTACCCAGCTGTTTTTCCGTACCGGTAAAATCAAGAATATCATCTATAATCTGATACGACATTCCTACATTATAACCGTATTGATACAGCCTGATCTGTTCTTGTTTGGAAGCCCCTGCGCTTATTGCTCCAAGCTGGCAGCTCACGGCAATGAGCAGCGCTGTTTTTCTGCGGATTCTGCGCAGATAAATCCTCATATTCTGCTCCCAGTTGTACTGATCACGAATCTGTTCAATTTCGCCGAGACACATTTGAATCATCGCATGGGATAGAATGGTATTAATATTTCCATCATTAAAAAAAGTTGTTTTTTCCACAGCTTTTGCAAAAAATATAATCGCCGGTGTACATAGCAACCCGGTTATCCCATTTTGCTTTTATCGTCTGGGATCCTCTGCGCAGTTCCGCATTATCAATTACATCATCATGCACAAGGGATGCCATGTGAATCAATTCCAGAGAAACGGCAATATGTTTGACCCGGTCAATATCATAATTGCCGTATTTTGCACCGAGCAGAACAAAAACCGGTCTGATACGTTTGCCCCCCGCCTGCAGGAGGTCAAGAGAAGCGCTTTTAAGGGCAGGGTGCTCGGACAGAACAGACTGCTCCAGCTCTTCCTCAATTTTCTTTATATCTGCGTTTAAATACATATACAAATCTGCTAATTTCACCGCATTCACTTTCACTTTGAAGACTGCACCTCTCTTCCGCTTCCCCATATGTTTAATGCAGGTATGGGTTTATCAATAAATCCATACTTATATGCTAACGAATAATAGTAAAGGAGTCCACGCTTTTCCTCTTCTCCAAATACGTAATGGATACCTTTGTAATAGCTTTCCCAGAAAGAAGGAGCACCTCCCATATCTGCCGATACATCCTCCGCCAGCTTTTTATATTCATCGTTTCGGGCTTTGTCCCGGCTGTGCGCAAACTCTTCACTTAAATAAGATAAAAGCTCCGGATGCGACTCTAGTGCGTCCTTCTGCACTGCAAATACAGCATACGTCATCGGAAGTCCGGTATGGGTAAACCACTGTTCCCCCAAATCATAATAATAGTATTGTGTATGTGCCCGCCTTGCCTTTATAGCATCGTCTCCAATAAGTACACAGGCGTCGTACGTTTTCATCATTTCCAGCAGGTTTGGGGAAACCGTTTCAAAATGAATCGTATCATAATGATAGAACTCTTTGAGCAGAATCTGCACCAGATGAATCGAAGTAGCACTTGCAGAAGTCAGTGCTATACGAGCTTCTTCCAGCTCTGTAATAGGTTTTTTGGAAATCAAAAATATCGAGCGCCACTTTTCCTTTAGAAGATACACATAAATCCGGAAGCAGACAAAGCCTGTCGTAGTTTTTTGCGTAAGCAAATGATGAAACCGCCGCAATATCAATCGTACCTTCTGCCAGAGAATGATTAAGCGATGAAGGCACCTCGTAATAAAACTGAACGCCTCTCTTCCGAAGCTCTTGCCGGTCCAGGTAATGAAAAAAGGGAAGGATATTTGTATAGGAAATTTCACCAAGATGCAGGCTCATCGTTTCTCCCCCCATCTTGCAAACAACGTATGCTCTACATGAACGCTGTCCAGCACTTTCCCTGCTACAAAATTGATCAAATCATCCATGCTTTTAGGCAGATGGTAAAACCCTGGCATTGCCGGAACGATATGCGCTCCCGCCCGTTCAGCGCGAACGAGGTTTTCAAGATGAATACCGTTCAACGGCGTTTCTCTTGGTACAATAACAAGCCGGCGTCTTTCTTTTAATATTACATCCGCTGCGCGTTCAAGCAGGCTGCCTGAATTTCCGTTGGAAATTTTGGAGAGTGTCCCCATGGAGCAGGGCACAATAATCATTGCTTCTGTTTTATAAGAGCCGCTCGCAATAGGAGCCGTAAAGTCTCTAAGTCCGTGTATAAGAAGATCTTTTTCATCATAGTCGCCAAACAGTCCATTCAGGCACGCCTGTCTGTCTGATGTATCAAGCTCCATCTCCAGCCTGAAAACCTCCCAGCCCGCTTCGCTGATCAGCAGATGCACTCTGCAGTCTGCTTTCAGAAGCTGCTGTACTACTCTGATGCCGTATACGGCACCGCTTGCCCCAGTAATAGCTACGGTGAATATTCGCTTAACATTATTCATAGCAGCAGATCCCCAATAGCAAAAACCAGCATAGTAATACTGATAATTCCATTCATCTGGAAAAAAGCAACGCCGACTTTCGTGAGATCATTAGGTTTGACCAAGGAGTGTTCATAAACCATGATCGCACCTACTATCATCACGCCGATAAAAAACAGCCAGCCCAGCGGTGAAAGCAGGCTGAGCAGCAGCAGCGAAGCAAAGCTGATTAAATGAAAACCTTTTGAAATACGAAGGGCTTTTTCAATACCAAACCGTGCCGGGATCGAATGAAGCTTTACCCGGCGATCATATTCAGCATCCTGGGTAGCATAGATTACATCAAATCCAGCCGTCCAGAAAGCTACGGTTAAAAAGAGAAAAAGCAGCTCCACTGAAAACTGTCCAGTCGCCCCTATCCAGCCCCGACAGGCGCCATTGCTATAGTAACGCCAAGAAATACGTGACAAAGCCACGTAAATCGTTTCGTATAGGAATAAAAAGTCAGCAGAAACACGAACAGGGGAAGCATGAGCACCGTCAATGTATTAAGTGAAAAGGCTGCGATAAAGAGGAGCGCAAAAGATCCTCCAATAAACAGAAGACTCTGGGCAATGGAAACTTCTCCTGCCGGTATCGCCCTATCTGCTGTACGCGGGTTTTTTTTATCAATATTTGCATCAATCACGCGGTTAAGCGTCATTGCCGCACTTCGTGCTCCAACCATGGCCAGGGTAATAAATATCCATTCCATGATGGTGGGCCAGGTGCCTTCTACAGACATACTGCCCAGAATAGCACCTAGAAAAGCAAACGGCAGAGCAAATACAGTATGTTCAAATTTTATCATTTCAAGTATCACTTTAATTTTTCATTATAAGCATCCTATCTATTAATCCAATTGTTTACGTGCAAAATGAGCCGCAGCCGCCCCCATTGAAAAAGAATGGACAGTCACAGTTTTAAAACCAGCCTGCTTAAACATAACGGCGAGAGCCGATTTGTTTGGGAAATTCATTGTGGATTCCTGCAGCCAGGAATATTCATCAAACCGCCCTGCCAGATATTTTCCAAGTCTTGGCATAACATATTTGAAATAGAGAGAATATATTCCTTCTACAGCCTTTCTTTCCGGCTGGGACGTTTCCAGGCACACGGCCATCCCGCCCGGCTTCAATACCCGGTGCATTTCCTGCATTGTCTGTTGATAATCAGGTACATTACGCAGACCGAATCCTATCGTAACAAAATCAAAAACTGTTGGAATCAAAAGGCAGCCCATGGCGTTACCTTCTACCAGTTCAATTGTTTTCCATCCCGATTGATTTACTTTCTGCCTGCCTATTTTCAGCATATTGGCGCTGAAATCAAGCCCTTTTACATGTCCTTCAGAGCCAGCTGCTTCTGCAAGGCTGAGGGTCCAGTCTGCTGTTCCGCAGCATAAATCCAGTGCGGAAGCTCCTTGTGGAACATTCATCTGACGCATCGTTTCTTTTCTCCAGGATTTATGCAGATTAAAACTGATAATCGAGTTCATTGAATCGTATTTCTCGTAAATCGTTTCAAATACATCATGCACGCGTTCTTCTTTAGACTGTCCCAACGTATGCCCTCCTTACTGGATAAATTTATTTTCATGCTGGGAAATAGTATCTTTTATATGGCTGAAAAATAGTGAAGCTTCCGGTAACTCCGCTGCATGCCGCTGAAGTTCAAGAAAATAATCTTCCCTTAGCTCCTGAAGCCAGTGCAGCTCTTCGAGTCCCAGTACAGCATCTTCCTGGAGGGAGGCCTCAACATCATTTGTCCAATAGGCATGAACGGCTGCCATAAAAGCGGATAATGGCTGCTGTTCCTGAACCTGCAGCTCATCATTCAGACGTTTGAACAAAAAAAAGTATTAGCCGCTTCTGCTGTCTTTTTTTGTCCGTAATAAGAAGCTATATTCTGCAGAAAGCCGGATTCCACCGTTTCCAGACGATTAATAAAATCATTTCTATCCGTGCTTTCCGCAAGATGCAGACGCATTTTCTCTTCATTAATCTGCTGAATAGAAGAGCTGAATACTTTGAGAATGGGAGCATGGATCTGATGAGCAAGCATTGAGTAATAAAGGCTCCAATGATAATCTCCTGCCAGAATAGTCAACTGACGCTTTTTCTTATGAAGTGCAGACTGCACCGGCGCAATCTGAACATGCTCGTGTGTATCAAAAGCTCCGTTTACCATCAAAGCTGCTACGATTTGTTCTTCTTTACGAAGAGAATCAAGCTCCACCTGCTGCATAATATCGAGCAGAAAATATATCATGCTTTTATTGACGGACATTTCACCTGTAATCGTTGAAACATATTGATGAGAGGCTTTGGATCTAAAGAGCATTTCAATCCGCTCAATATCAGCTTCCCTGAAAATTTGATCTGTCATTGCATTGTCCCCCATAGACATGTTTTCGAAATACGCTGTACTCTTCAATAAAGCAGGAAAAAGGCGCCTGCTGCGTTATTTTATCCTTGCAATGCGCCTTTTATTTATGACTGGGAATCGGTATGGACTTCTCCATGGCTCGTCTGAATGAGAGCCTTGCCCCTGATTTTGATAGCGGAAGTATGTTCAGTAAACTGTGCTACCATTACTTCCCCTTTATCGAGCTTCTCTGAATGATGGAAGCGTGTATCTGTTCCTCTTGTCAGACCGATCACGTTCACTCCGTCTTCCTCTGCTTTTACTACAAAAAAATCCTGCGCTCCGCTCATATTGTGTTCCCCTGCCTTTTTTGTTTTAACGAGTATTTATTAAAGAAAAAACTTCCGCTCTGGCAGCTGCGTCTTTTTGTAAGCTTCCTCTTACAGCTGACGTCACCGTCATGGATCCAGGGTTTTAACTCCGCGCATAGCCATGCACATGTGCTCTGCTTCAATGACGACTATCGCTCCATGAGGCTGAAGTGTCTCTACTATAGTATTGGCAATCGTAGAAGTAATCCGCTCCTGAAGCTGTGGTTTGCTTGCAACGGATTCTACCGTCCTCGCCAGCTTGCTGAGTCCTGTTACTTTACCGCCCTTAGGTATGTAGCCTACATGGGCTTTACCGTAAAATGGTACGAGATGATGTTCGCACATGGAATAGAAAGTAATGTCTTTTACTAATACCAGCTCTTCGTGCTGTTCTCCAAATACGGTTTTTAAATGAGTGGATGGATCTTCATGAATGCCTTTGAATACTTCCTGATACATCCGTGCTACTCTTTTCGGTGTATCTTCCAGGCCTTCCCGGTTCGGGTCCTCCCCAACTGCTTCTAATATTAATGTAACGGCTTGTTCTATTTTTTTATGATCAAAAGGAGCCACTACTCTTCCCCTACCCTTATTTATCTTTGTCTTTGAAAATTTTAGCATACCGTAATTTATAAAGCAAAGCTATCACTTCAGGGGATCAACGGGAATCTTATAACAAATATTTATATTATGTAAACAATGCCCGGCTATTACAGCTGGCCGGGCTCTTCTTCACCAGTTAACACCGGCTCGCCATTTTCATCGAGTTCATATGTTCCGGAAAAGGCAGGAACAACCGGATAATGCTCGACAAGCACCGTTCTGGCATCTTCCCCTTCGTCTACGGAGGCCTCATGTACTTGAAGCGCACGGTTAATATCAATCGAATAATCTACGAGAGCTTCCCCATCTGCGTTTATGAGAAGCGGCAGACTGGTGTTAAAGTATGGACTTGCTACAGTGGGCCGCTCTTCATATTCCAGCTTTTCAAGATCGGCCTCGAATATACCGGGAGCTACTGATTCTTTAATAGGGGCAAATTCATTTTCAGCTATGTAGGCGCTCACCCTTTGTTCGAACTCCCTGATTTCCCGGGTCATTCGGAGATCGATGACTTTCACTTCCGCCTCCTCTTCGGGATCTATAATCATATATTGATAGCTCCCTCCGCTTTCAAAAGAATTAGCGGGAGGCTCCTGCATATACCGGGGCATTAACTGCCTGAAATCAATAACGTACCGTTCGTACAAAGGCGGGTTGTTTTCCGGCGTACGGATGGGAAGAAGGTTAACTTCATCTTCTCTGTATTGATCAACTGCCTGCTGAACGGCAGCAATCTGGCTTTCATCCGGCCCCTGCCTCTCTTCAGCTCCACTGTTCGGATAAAAGCAGCCTCCGAGCAGCAAAAGAGGAATAAAGCACAAAAAGCCGGCTTTTTTTCGATTGTTCATTCGGGCTTTCCCCTTTCTGATATCATTCTGCCAGAGGCCCTCTAAATACCACCACAAAAACAATAAGCCCTGCAATCACCAGGCAGATAAATGAAAAAGTCATGACGAGAAACCGAAGCACCCCTGTCAGCTTTTCTTTACCCAGCACGGCTGCTGCGGTAGAGACAAACATAAGGAAGAGGCCGATAAACGACACCCACATATTTTGAAGCGCTGTCATAATGTTTCCTCCTTTTTGTATAAAGGAAAAGAAGCAGCCTAACTTTCTCGGCCGCCTTCGTTTCTTCCCATAAAAGAGCTTTCTTCTTCGTTTTTCTTCATCCGGCCCATCAGCCGGTCCGCCGCCTGTAAAGGCGGTTCTTCTTCAAACAGAACGCTGTATAAAGCAGAAGTGATCGGCATTTCTACGTTCTCTTCTTGCGCCAGCGCAAAAACAGCTTTTGTGGTTCGTACACCTTCTACGACCATACCCATTTCATCAAGCACATCATCAAGCTTTTCCCTTTGCCGAGAAGATGGCCGGCTCTCCAGTTTCTGCTGTGCTCGCTCGTACAGGTAACGATTAAGTCACCAAGGCCGGAGAGTCCGATAAATGTCATTGGATTGGCACCGAGGGCCACGCCCAGCCGGGTAATCTCGGCTAGTCCTCTTGTCATTAACGCGGCTTTTGTATTATCACCGTAGCCAAGGCCGTCAGTCATACCGATGCCTAAAGCAATGATATTTTTTAAAGCGCCGCCGATTTCCACGCCAATCATATCTTCATTAGTGTAGACCCGGAAATAATTGTTCATAAATAAATCCTGAACAGCGGCGGCTGCTTCCAGATGCTTTGATGAGACAGTGACCGTGGTAGGCTGTTTAATACCCACTTCTTCAGCATGACTCGGACCTGAAAGCACTGTTACTGCTTTGTAGGCGGCGCCTTCCAGCTCTTCTTCCATCATCTCGGAAATCCGTTTAAATGTGCCGGGCTCAATGCCTTTGGAAGCATGAACAAGAATACTATGTTCGTGCAGAAGGGGGCGAAGCTGTTTTATCGTTTCTCTGATAGCTTTTGTAGGAACAGCACAGATAATATAATCGTTATCCGTATCTGTAGCCGACAAATCGCTGTAGGCTTTAATCGTCGAATTCAGCACCACATCCGGCAGATACCGCGAATTAATATGTGTCTGATTAATTTCTTCAGACTGCTCACTTCTTCTTCCCCAGAGCTGAACGCTGTGCCCATTATCAGCAAGTACCTGGGCAAGAGCCGTTCCCCAGCTTCCGGCCCCGATTACAGCTGCTTTCTTTTTTGCCATGAAGATCCTCCTTTATTTTGCTCCCAGTTTGTTTTCCCGTCCTTTAACAAGCCGTTCTATATTGGATCGGTGCGTCCACACAGCAAGCACGGACAAGATGATGCTGAGTAAAATATAGGAAACCGGGTGGGTCCCCGATCCTGCTGTAATAATTAACAGCAGGGAGGTACCGATAATAAACAGCAGAGAACCAAGAGATACATAACGCGTTATGATAATCACAATAATAGCTACGATCCCTGCGTAAACTGCCGGAAAGAAAAACAGCGTGCTGATTACCCCAATCGTTGTGGCTACACCCTTACCGCCTTTGAATCCAAAATATACCGGCCAGTTATGGCCAAGAATTACAGCCAGTCCGGCTGCTGCAGGTGCAAGCCCTTCAGCACCGATGAGAGGAAAGGAACAGCTTCCAGGCCGGCTGCAATCCAGACAGCCGCCATTCCCTTGGCAATATCAAGCAGCAGCACTAAAACAGCCGGGCCCTTTCCCAGTACACGCAGCGTATTCGTTGCACCGGCATTGCCGCTTCCGTGTTTTCTAATGTCAATTTTTTTTATTTTTTTAGCTATCACATAGCTGAAGCTGATCGAACCGATCAGATAGGCTATGATGATTGACAGAATGACTCCCATTCTCTTCTGCTCCCTTACAATAGACTAGTCGTTCTTTTTCCTTGCATATATCTTGAGCGGTGTTCCTTCAAAATGAAAGGCTTCCCGCAGTTTATTTTCGATATAACGTCTATAGGAGAAGTGCATTAGTTCTGGTTCATTTACAAACAGCACCACAACCGGCGGAGCAATTGCCACCTGGGTAGCGTAGTTAATCCGAAGCCGCTTATTGTGTTCAGTAGGCGTAGGATTCATCGCAACCGCATCGGAAATAACGTCGTTTAAGACGTTTGTCGGCACACGAAGGCTGTGGTTTTCTGCTACTGTTTTAACTATAGGAAGCAGGTTTTTCATTCTTTTTTCGTTTTAGCAGACAAAAATACGATAGGGGCATACGCAAGAAACTGAAACTCTTCACGAATCTTCTGCGTGAATTCCTGCATCGTTTTTCATCTTTTTCCATAGCATCCCATTTATTTACGACGATAACGATCGCGCGTCCGGCTTCATGGGCATAGCCGGCAATTTTTTTGTCCTGCTCTTTTATTCCCTGCTCTCCATCAATTAAGGTAAGAACAACATCCGCCCGCTCAAGGGCTTTCATCGCGCGCAGTACGCTGTATTTCTCTGTCGCTTCATATACTTTTCCCCGGCGTCTCATACCGGCAGTATCAACAATGACGTATTCCTGCCCGTCTTTTTCAAAAGGAGTGTCAATGGCATCACGGGTGGTGCCTGCAATCTCACTTACGATGACACGTTCTTCACCGAGAAGCGCGTTGACGAGGGAAGATTTCCCTACGTTCGGACGTCCGATTACTGCCATTTGAATCGTATCTTCATCATATTCTTTCTCTGATTGATCCGGAAAATGTTCAAGAGCACGGTCGAGCAGATCGCCTAGGCCGATACCGTGCGAACCGGAAACCGGATACACATCTCCAAATCCAAGCGAATAAAATTCATACATCTGCGTCTGCATAGCAGGACTGTCTATCTTATTCACTGCTACTACAACCGGCTTTTTGGACCGAAGCAGAAGATTTGCTGCTTCCTGATCCGCTGTCGTAATACCATCACGACCGTTTACGACAAACAATACAACATCCGCTTCATCGATTGCGATCTCAGCCTGAGCTCTCATTTGATCAAGAAACGGCTCATCTCCCAGATCGATTCCACCGGTATCTATAACAAAAAATTCTCTGTTCAGCCATTCCGCGTTATTATATAAACGGTCACGGGTGATGCCCGGCTCGTCCTGGACGATAGCCACCCGCTCTCCTATAATCCGGTTAAAAACGGTTGATTTACCTACGTTCGGTCTTCCTACTATTGCTATTGTTGGCTTTGCCATCTTACTCCCTCATTCCTATCCCTTAACAAAAACTCTGTCATTTATTTGTTCCTCGTTTATTATACTAGATTTTAAGCCTCTACATAACCATAGAAAGAGCCGGTTCTATGTTTTTTCATAGAACCGGCTTCCGCCTGCTGCTATTTTACTCTTGCTGCATAGCTTTTTGTATCAAATCCTCTTTCTTTTAACCAGTGTGCAGTTTCTCCCGAAAGAACGAGAGGAGCACGCTGCAGGGCGGATACATCTTCTGCACCGACGGCAGCCATAATGAACGTCAGCTGTTCCAGGACAGCATTCAGGTAAGCGGCGCCCCCTTCACTGCCATTTTCCTGAACAGCTTCCAATACTTTGCCGGCTATGCCGACAGCGGAAGCTCCCAGTGCTATAGCTTTCGCTGCATCCAGAGCATGTCTGATGCCGCCGGAACCAATAATGTCAGCCTTCTTATGTACAAATGAAGATTCTGCCACAGCAGCCGCACTGCTGATACCCCATTGATCAAAGAAAGACCATTTCGATTCCCGCCTGCTGTTTCAACAGCAGAGAAATTGGTGCCGCCGCTTCCACCCGTATCTATAACCGTAATTCCTGCTTCTTCAAGCGTTTGAAATGCTTCGGCCGACATACCAAACCCTACTTCTTTTACGATAATAGGTATATCCAGGCTCTGGCGGACCGCTTTAATACGATCAAGCGCTCCTGAGAAGTTTCTGTCCCTTCAGGCATAACCAGTTCCTGAATAACATTCAGATGAATCTGCAGAGCATCTGCTTCTATCATATCCACAGCCTGCAAAGCCTGCTGCGGTGTTGCCTCACTCCCCAGATTGGCAAAAATAATGCCCTCGGATTTTCACGGCGTACGATCTGGTAGGATGCAGCTTCTGCCGGATCTTTAATTGCAGACATCTGAGAACCTACTGCCATAGCCGTATTTGTAGCTTTAGCAGCCTGGGCAAGCATTTGATTAATCGATTCTGTTGTTTCTCCGCCGCCTCCGGTCATTGCATTAATAATAATCGGCGAACTTAAGGAAAGTCCGCCGACATTAGTAGTATAGCTTATATTGTCCACTGAGGAACCGGGGAGACTGTTGTGTACAAAACGAAGATCATCATAACTCGATGTCCCAGCAAATCCTGTCGCTAGTGCATGAGTAATATGGTCTTGTTTACGCTGTGCTCTTGACACGACACATCGAACCCCTTATTTTTTATATTTTTTCAGCTGGTCGCCGATCATATCTCCAAGAGAAAATCCGGAAGATCGTCTTCCGGTGCATCATATTCTTGCTGCACTTTCTGGTCTGGCTTCTCTGCTTTTTCCAGTTCACGGATACTCAAACTAATACGCTGCTCGAAGAAGTTATATCCAGGATTTTCACTTTACTGCCTGGCCTTCCTCGAGTACTTCGCCCGGTGTACCGATGTGACGGTCAGCTATCTGGGAAATATGGACAAGTCCTTCTACTCCGGGAGCCACTTCAACAAATGCTCCGAAAGAAACAAGGCGCTTTACCTGTCCTTCAATAATATCTCCAGGCTCCATCTGGCCTTCAATCGTGGTCCACGGTCCCGGAAGCGTATCTTTAATGGAAAGGGATACTCTCTCACTGTCGGTATCTACTGCAAGAATCTTCACCTGGACTTCTTCGCCTTCTTTGACAATTTCGCCAGGGGATTCTACGCGGTGATGAGCCATCTGCGAGATGTGTACAAGCCCGTCTACTCCGCCCACATCAACAAAGGCGCCAAAGTCAGTTAAACGGTACCTTTTACGGTATCGCCTACCTGAAGCTGTCCCAGTACGTCTTTTTTCTGTCGGTTTGCCTGCTCGTCCAATACTGCTCTCTGGGAGAGTATTAACTTGTTATCAGCTGAATCGATTTCAATAATTTTAAGGGAAAGAGTACGTCCCTTATAATCGGAAAAATCTTCAACAAAATGTCTTTCAACTAATGAAGCCGGAATAAACCCGCGCACCCCAAGATCCACTACGAGGCCGCCTTTTACTACTTCCGCTACTTCTGCCTCAATAATATCGCCGTTTTCAAACTTGGATTCCAGTTCGCCCCAGGCTTTATCTGCAAGGGCAGCTTTTCTTGAAATAACCAGTTTCGTCGTCTTCAAGTTTTGTTACCTTGCATTCAATTTCGTCCCCTTCTTTAAGGACATCTTCTTTTTCCACGTGAAGACCGGACAGTTCACTTATTGGAATAACAGCATCCACCTTGTATCCAACATCAGCAAAGGCCTGCTTTTCTTCAACCTTTGTTACCTTGCCTTTGACGATATCTCCTTCTTTAATATCACTCATACCAGCTAACTCGTTGTTCATTTCATCGACCATTGTCCATTGCCTCCTTCTACTTTTCCTCGCTACTATATCTATTATAATAAAAAATAGGCCATAAGCAAAAGAAAATACCTATTTCTTTCTTACTTCAATAGAACCTGGGACTCCTTAAGCTCTCTAATACTTTCATAATAACCTTTGTGGCTGTTTCAGCATTTGCTTTTTCTATGCGGAGCTTCGACATATTAACCGGGGCTCCGTAGGAAAGTTTCACTTTCCCAAAAGGCTTAAACTCTCCTGTTATGGCAACCGGAACGACAACAGCGGAGGAACGAAGCGCGAAAAAACCTGCTCCTGACAAACCTTCACCTATTGCACCGGTCTTACTCCTTGTACCCTCTGGAAACAAACACAAAACCTTTCCGTCTTTAAGTATTTGCAGTCCCTGCTTCAAAGCCTGCCTGTCCGCCATTCCCCGTTTAATCGGCATTACTTCCAGCCTGGAAATAATCGGGCCCGCAAAACGATTTGTCACCAGCTCCTCCTTTGCCATAAAAACGACGTCACGCTTAATAAATGTTCCTACAAGCGGGGGTCAAAATTGCTTACATGGTTCGAACAGATTAATACCGGTCCTTCAGCGGGCAGATTTTCTTTTCCTTCTATCTCCACCCTGAGCGTAGCCCGGAAAAATATTCCACAGAGTGCTTTGCCAATCGTATATAATCTCATGCTTTGAACGTCCTTTCCTTCACCATTTCCAAAATTTTCTCGACTGCTTCGTCAATAGAAAGCATAGTAGTATCGAGCACTACGGCATCTTCTGCTTTTATGAGCGGGACACATCCCTCGTGGAATCTTTTAAATCACGCTCGGCAATTTCCTGCTGTATCGTTTCGAGATGGGATTCCATTCCCTTGGCTTTATTTTCCTCATGGCGCCTGCGTGCTCTTTCCTCTACGCTTGCCGTCATGAAGATCTTCACTTCTGCATTGGGAAGAACAGTAGTTCCAATGTCTCTGCCGTCCAGTACGGCGCTTCCGGATGCCGCCAGCTCCCGCTGCTTTTCCACCATGCGTTCCCGGATAAGCGGATGAGCGGATACTGCGACACGCTTGCAGTTACTTCCGGTGTGCGGATCGCATCCGCTGCATTTTCCGATAATATAAATAACGTTTTCTCCATTTTCCTGCTTCCACTCGATCTCAAGATTTTGAAGAAGCGGCAGTATCTCTTCTCCTTTTCCGGATCTGCCTGCTGCTCAAGCGCCAGATACGTAATGGCCCGGTACATGGAACCGGTATCAATATATGTATAACCAAGCAGGTAGGCTGCTTTCTTTGCTACAGTGCTCTTTCCCGCTCCTGCAGGGCCGTCTATTGCAATACTAACTGTCATTTTCATGCTCCTCTTCTACTCTTTATTCGCGTCATCACTCTTAAATTTTAACATACTATACCCCGGGCTGTTTTAACGGATATAAGAAAAACGAAAAAGCTGCCTGCTTTTTCGTTTTGTCATTATTCTATCTGCCGGAGGATAACACGCTGAAATATCTGCCTTCCGGATGGGAAAATACCATTGCCGACACTGAGGCTTCCGGTTCCATCATATATTCATCGGTCAGTTCCACACCGATCTTTTCCGGCTGAAGCAGCCGGAAGAGCTTAGCCTGATCTTCAAGATCCGGACAGGCCGGATAACCGAAAGAAACACGAATACCGTGGTACTTCGCAGAAAACCTGTCTTCCATCGTGAAATCTACAGGGTCAGGAATGCCCCACTGATCACGCATAATCTGGTGTACGCGCTCTGCAAATCCTTCTGCTAATTCAAGCGCTGCCGCCTGAATAAGATGGCTGAATAAATAATCGCCTTCTTCTTTCGCTTTATTGGCTCTGGCACGCACGCTTTCTCCTGCAGTAACCGTCAGGAATCCTATATAATCCATGACGCCTTCTTCCTTAGGCTTTACAAAATCGGCAAGACATAAAAACGGCGGCTTGTTCTGGCGTGGAAACGTAAATCGTTCCAGTTCTGTTGTGCCCTCTTTATCTGCATAAATGATGATCGTATTGCCGTCTGCCTGGGCCGGGAAAAATTGATACATGCCGTGGGCACGTAAAATCTGCTCTTTTTTCGCACGCTCCATTAAATCATCAGCTTTTTCTTTCAGCTCTACTGTCTTTTTATCCTTTTCAGCAAGCAGGCGGCTGACTTTACCCTGCACACCAAGGTGTCTTCCGAGAAGCATCTGCATATTCACATACGGCTGTATATGACTAATACTGTAATCCTTCATCAGATGTGGTTTAAGATCAGGCGGTACGAGCAGCGGTGTTTTTGTCGATACTTCCGAACGGGCCGGCGCTTCTGCTACTGCTGTTGACGCTCTTGGTTTTTCAGCTGTTTTATTAAGCCGCTTTTCTCGTTTTTCCGCCCATTCCACCTGCATCTGCTTCATATCATCGGGACGGGCCAGCCGGTTGGCCAGATCAAGTCCATTCATGGCATCTTTTGCATACAGCACCATGCCGTCGTATTCTGCACTGATTTTTTCTTCGGTGAACTTTCTCGTTAAGGCCGCTCCGCCGACCATAACCGGAATGGAAATCTGCTGGTTTTTCAGGTCCTGGGCAGTCAGCACCATCTGCTGGGCTGATTTAACGAGAAGGCCGCTCAAACCGATCGCATCCGGATTTTCTTTAGCGACCGCTTCAATGAGTTCGTTGGATGTCACTTTAATTCCTAAATTCACAATTTTAAAACCATTGTTGGACAAAATAATGTCTACCAGGTTTTTACCGATATCATGCACATCACCTTTGACGGTAGCAAGAAGAATTTTTCCTTTGCCCGTATCATCCGCCGCTTTTGTTTCCATATACGGTTCGAGGTGTGATACAGCTGCTTTCATCGCTTCGGCACTCTGCAGTACTTCCGCTACAATCAGCTCATTGTTATTAAACAGCTTTCCGACTTTGTCCATACCGACCATAAGCGGACCATTAATAATGCTCAACGGCTCGTCGTATTTAGTAAGGGCTTCGTCAAGATCTTTGTAAAGACCTTCTTTGGTGCCTTCTACAATATACTCTGCAAGCCTGTCTTCTAGCGAAAGATTCTGCTCCACCGTTTTCTTTTCTGCCTTTTTGCCCCGGTAATGAGCGGTGAAATCTGCCAGCGTCTGATCTGATGTTTCAAACAGCAGCTCTTTTGCCATCTGTTTCTCTTTTTCCGGGATGCTTGCAAAACGTTCCAGCTTTTCTGTGTTGACGATCGCATAATCGAGCCCTGCGTTTGTACAGTAGTACATAAATGATGCGTTAAGAACTTCTCTTCCTACAGGAGGAAGGCCGAAGGAGACGTTGCTTATACCAAGTATCGTCAGACAGTCCGGCAGAGCTTTTTTAATTTCTTTAATACCGTTGATTGTCGCTTCAGCGGAACCGATGTACTGGGCATCTCCGGTACCAACTGGAAAGACAAGCGGATCAAATATAATATCTTTTGGATTCATTCCATATTGATTGACAAGAATGTCATGCGAGCGGACCGCTACTTCTACTTTTCTTTCCGTAGAAACCGCCATTCCTTCTTCGTCAATGGTTCCTACTACTACTGCCGCACCAAACTTCTTTAAGATTGGCACAATGTCTTCAAAACGCTCTTCCCCGTCTTCGAGGTTAATGGAGTTAATAATCGCTTTTCCCTGAGAATACGTCAGCGCTTTTTCAATGACCGCTGCATCAGTTGAATCAATCATAAGCGGAACTTTCACTTTATTGATTACATGGCTTAAAAAGACTTCAATATCATCTATTTCTTCACGGTCCGGATCAGCCAGACAGACATCTATTACGTGAGCGCCTTTTTTCACCTGCGCTCTGGCTATTTCCGACGCCTCTTCAAACTTGCCTTCGTTAATCAGCCTTTTAAATTTCTTGGAACCAATAACATTTGTCCGCTCCCCTACAAAAAGCGGGCGCATATCTTCTTCATATACGAGCGGTTCAATTCCGGACACCACATGAGGGTGTCCCTCTGAAGGAGTCCGGGGTTCGAATTTGGTTAATGCTTCACGCATAACTCTAATATGCTCGGGCGTTGTGCCGCAGCATCCACCGACTACGTTCAGCCAGCCTTTTTCAGCAAAGCCTTCCAGCTTTGTCGTCAGGGATTCCGGTGATTCATGGTAATGCCCCTCTTCATCCGGCAGTCCTGCATTCGGATAGCAGTGGACATACGTGGTGGAAAGTTCAGATAAAGAGCGCAGGTGATCCCTCATAAATTCGGGACCCGTAGCGCAGTTTAATCCGACAACAATCGGGTTCATATGCTCTATCGAGATATAAAAACTTTCCATCGTCTGTCCGGCAAGCGTTGTACCCATCGGTTCGATTGTTCCTGAAATCATTAAAGGCAGTTCGATGCCGAGCTCCTGCTGCGCCTGCTGAATACCCAGGTAAGCCGCCTTCACATTTCTTACATCCTGGCTTGTTTCCAGCAGAAATAAATCCACTTCCCCCTTAATCAGCCCAGAGGCCTGCTCACGGTAGGTTTCGGTCAATTCTTCAAATGTTGTTCCTCCGGTTACGGAAAGCGATTTAGTTGTTGGTCCCATAGCACCGGCAACATAGCGTGGGAATTCTTCTGTTTCTATTTCTTTGACGGCGTCCTTGGCGAGTCTGGCTGCAGCAATATTTAACTCTTCAGCCATATGCTGCAGATCATAATCTGCGAGAACAATGCTCGTTGCTCCAAACGTGTTGGTCTCAATAATATCCGCACCTGCTTCCAGGTAATCGCGGTGGATTTTTTCAAGCACGTGAGGGCGGTTACGTTTAAATACTCATTGCACCCCTCGTACTCTTCCCCGCCGAAATCCTCTGCGGTTAAATCGGCGTTCTGCAGCATCGTTCCCATTGCTCCGTCTAAAATGAGAATAGATGTTTTCAGCCTGTCCTGGATTGCTGTTTTAGGCATTTGTTTCCCTCCACTCTGTTCACTTGCTTTTTTCTTCTGTGCGAACCGCTGCTTTTTCTCTTATATATTCAGTTAAGCGGCATGTAATATCATAACGAAGAAATGGGGTGATTAAATAAATGCCGTTAAAATATTCCATCGCCTCGTCGATCAGCGTTTTCGCTATCGCAATTCCTTCTTCCGCTGCAAGCTCACGGTCTTCCCCGCAGGCCGCCATGCTCTGGCGGATCGTATCCGTCAGCTTAATGCCGGGCACTTCATTATGCAGAAATTCGGCATTCCGACTGCTCACTAGAGGCATGATACCGATATACACCGGAACGTCCATATGTTTTGTCGCTTCATAAATTTCTTTAAACTGGCCTTCCCCGAAGACCGGCTGTGTCATGAAATAATCGGCTCCAGCCGTAATTTTCTTTTCCAGACGCTGCACGGCCCGGTCCACGTTGCGTACGTTAGGGTTAAACGCAGCTCCGACGGTAAACGTCGTGTTCTGACCGAGTGATTTCCCGGAAAAAGACAGCCCTTTATTCATTTCTTTCATTAAATGAATCAAATCAAAGGAATTCGCATCATATACAGAGGTTGCTCCCGGGAAGTCTCCTACCTTTGTAGGATCGCCGGTTACAGCCAGTATGTCATGAATACCAAGAGCATTGATACCCATTAAATGAGACTGAAGGCCGATAAGGTTTCTATCACGGCAGGCGACGTGAAGCAGCGGGCGTGCCTGGGTCATGCTTTTAACGAGTGCTCCCATTGCCAGATTATCCACGCGTGGACTTGCCAGCGAATTATCCGCCATCGTAACAGCATCCGCTCCGGACTGGTATAAAGCCTGAGCGCCTTCTACAAATTTTGACGTAGCAAGTTTTTAGGTGGGTCGAGTTCCACAATAACGGTAGTGGACTGCTTTGCTTTTTCCCGCAGACTTGGTTCTGTAGAAGGAGGTTCAACGATGGAAAACTGCCCCGTTTTCTGGGCAACCGCCTGAGCGGTCCGCTTTTTTGGAACAGTGTTTTTAACAGCCGCGGCTATTTGAGCGATATGCTCCGGCGTTGTTCCGCAGCATCCGCCAATAATACCGATGCCCTGATTTTGAAAATCAAGCGCCTTTTCATAAAAGTAGTCCGGATTGGACTGGTAGACGAATCGGCCGTCATCAATATCCGGAAGACTGGCGTTAGGGTGCACCGCGTACAGCGTATTTTCATCCAGCGGTGTCATCTCCAGCGATCTTAAGATGTGATAAGGTCCCATTCTGCAGTTGACTCCTACTGCATCCGCGCCGGCTGCCGTCATCTGCTTAAATGCCTCTCCAAGAGGCAGACCGCCATGCATCACTCCTACTTCACCGAGTGCAACCTGGGCAATTACCGGCAGGTTTGTTTTACTTTTGGCAAGCTTGATGACCGCAGTAATCTCCTGAAGATCATAGAAGGTTTCCAGAATTATTCCATCGGGCTCTGCTTTTATTAGAGCATCCATCTGTTCGGAAAAAGCTTTAATTATTTCAGCTTCGCTTTCTTCCATTTTCTGCAGCCCCTGAATGCCGCCTATCGTTGCAAATACAAATGTCCTGCCTTCAGAAGCTTCACGGGCTGCTTCTACACCTCGCCTGTTAATATCAGGTGTTTCTTCTTCAAGCTGGTATTTTGCAAGCTTGATGCGATTTGCCGCATACGTATTGGTCTGAATAATATCCGATCCTGCTTCTACGTATTCTCTATGAATGGTTTTAATCAGATCGGGGTCTGAGAGATTTAGTGATTCGTAGGAGCCGCTGTATCCTTTTTCGTATAGATACGTCCCCATCGCCCCGTCGCCAATTAACATCCGTTTTGCATATTCTTCTGCCAAATTCACTGCGAGCCACTCCCCTGATTCGTGATTTTCTTTTTACAGACGGTCGAGCGCCTGCTCTAAATCTGCGATAATATCTTCTTTATTTTCTATACCTACAGAAAAACGAAGCAGTCTATTACAGACGCCGTTTGCAATACGGACTTCTTCCGGTACATCAGCGTGTGTCTGCGTGGCTGGATAGGTCATAAAGCTTTCTACACCACCCAGGCTTTCTGCAAACGTCACAAGCTCCAGCCCGCGAAGCAGGGAATCAACCCACTTCTCGTTTTCAATCCGAAAGGAAAGCATGCCGCCTTTTCCTGTATACAGCACGTCTGTTACTTTTGGATGCTTTTCCAGAAACGCTGCCACTGCCCGGGCATTTTCTGTATGCTTTTCCATACGCAGGGAGAGTGTTTCATCCCTCTCATCAAGAGCCAGGAATCCATCGGCGATAGTATGGTTCCCATTCCGTTATGAAACGCCGTAATCCGGCTGCTTAACTGCTCGTCGTTTTGTAACAATTAATCCGGCAATAATATCGTTATGGCCGCCTAGGTATTTCGAAGCGCTGTGAATAACAATATCAGCTCCCATATCAAGCGGGCGCTGCAGGATCGGTGTATAAAACGTATTATCTACAATCAGCCAGAGGCCGTGTTTTTTGGCCAGTTTTGACATTTCTTCAATATCTGCTTCCTGCATTAATGGATTGGTTGGTGTTTCAATAAACAATGCTTTCGTACGATCTGTGATTTTTTGTTCAAATGCTCCCAGATTTCTTGGATCGCCGTATGCAATGGTAATGCCCCAGTTTTTCCATCCTTCTTCAAACAGGCGGTATGTCCCGCCGTACAAGTCCTGGGAAGCGAGGATCTCATCATCTTTGTCAAAAATAGCAAACAATGTTTGAATCGCAGCCATTCCCGAACTCAGTGCGTACCCTTTTGCGCCGTTTTCAAGACCCGCAATAGCACGTTCCAATATGTCCCTAGTAGGATTGCCGGTACGGGAATAGTCGAATCCCGTAGACTCGCCCAGTCCTTCATGGCGGAAGGCTGTAGACATATGAATAGGAGCGCTGACCGCACCTGTTCGTGGATCTTCTTTGTTTCCGATTTGTACCAGATTCGTTTCAATGTGAAATTTCTTATCCATGATTGTCACCCTTTTTGTGGCTGATTACTATATAGTGGCCGGCGTATCCTGATTTATCATTCCGCTAAAAGACCTTCCTCTAAAAGTAAGAAGAAGGTCTGCGTTTTATAAGAGCACCTCTTCTTATCTCTCGGGCATCTGCTGCCCGGCGGATTTAGCACCTGACCTGTTTAGGCTGGTTGCTGAGACTTCATAGGGCCTGATCCCTCCGTCTCTCTGGATAAGAAAGCTTTATTTATATAGTTGTGTAGTAAAACCTTACAAGATTACCGTACGAATTGCAATCAAATTGTGCGAATTCGTTGAATTTATTCAGGAGCCGTATCTACATATAAGCGGCTGCTGTTTCCACAGATGCAGCGGACAAAACCTGTCTGAATCGTCCCATCTTCTTTTCTGCTTCCTTTTAAAACGAATTTTTCTCCGCACTGCGGGCATCGTATGACGACACGATATCGCTTTTCCTCTATCATAAGCCGTCTATTCTCCTTCCATCTGCTCAAACCTATTTGCTGCTTTGAGCCTTTCAGCAGCTGTCCACCATAGAAGAAATCCTAATGGGAGAATGAAGTAGACTATGTACTGCCGGTCGATTAATAATAGCAAATCGTACGTGCCGTGTAAAACGAACGGGACTACCAGAGCCAAAGACAAAAATAATTTCCGTGCAGTACCTTTTAAAAATGAGGCTTTCCCTATATAATATCCCATAGTACAGGCAAACAAAGCATGGCTTGCTACCGGCAGGAATGCTCTTCCGAGTGCTATATCCACGCCATATGCTGTCAGATACAATATGTTTTCCGCTGCCGCAAAACCGAGCCCGACAGCCAGAGCGTAAAGAGTCGTATCGTAAACGGAGCGTACCCGGATAAACGGAATAACCGCGGCACAGAGAATAAACCATTTAAAGAATTCTTCAAGCAGCCCGGCATACAAAAAGGACTGTACAAAAACAGACGCCTCCGTCCCGGTTTCTTCTGTAAGTGCATACTGCACAGTAACAATTGGAAAAACGAGCAGCATACCGATCAGGAAGGAACGGGCTGTTTTACGAAAAGACCGCGAATGAGTCTCCTGCTTTAAATAATAATAGCTTAAAAATGCGACCGAAGGCGCCAGGGCCGCAGTTATAATAGCAAACACTCACGCATCCGTCCTTTCCAGCTTTGTACTTGATCAACTAACTATAAATAGAAAAGAGGCCACCTCAATGAAGCGGATTTTAACGATACATACCGGAGGCACGATCTCCATGAAAGAAGACAAACAGACTGGCAGTGTAGCACCAGGAGAGAAAAACCCACTTGATCAGTGGCATGAAGAAGCAAAACAGGTTGCTGATATTACGGTTATCCCGTTCTTTCATCTTCCCTCGCCGCACATAACGCCTGAAAATATGTTTGAACTATCATCTTTTATTAACGAAAAATAGCTGAAAACATCTATGATGGTATCGTAGTTACGCATGGCACGGATACTCTGGAGGAAACAGCCTATTTTCTGGATCTTCTTCATCATTCCCCCATCCCTGTTATTTTAACGGGCGCTATGAGGTCAAGCAATGAATTAGGAGCAGACGGTCCCTACAATTTCCTCGCTGCTATAAAGAACGGCCTCATCAGAACAAGCGAGGGAAAAAAGGAGTGCTCGTCGTAATGAACGATGAGGTGCATTCAGCAGTCAACGTTACAAAACGCACTCTTCCAATGTGGCAACATTCCAAAGTCCTCAATTTGGACCGATAGGACTCGTAACACGGCGCGGCATCCTTTTTCACCATACTCCCTCAGCCAGAGAGCAGTTTTCCATCTCTTCTCTGACTAAAAAGGTGTTTCTGCTTAAGGCGTATGCCGAATGGAGAGAGAAACAATTGAATTGTTTGAATCAGCTTCTCCTTCCGGCCTCGTCATTGAAGCATTCGCCAGGGCAATCTGCCCCGCTGTTGTTCGCGGCAGTAGAAGCACTTATTGCCCGCAATATCCCAGTCGTTCTTGTATCAAGATGTTACAGGCGGTATTGTACAGGCTACTTACGAATACGAGGGCGGAGGCATGCAGCTTAAAAAAGAAAGGCGTTATTTTCTCAAACGGACTGAATGGCCAGAAGGCGCGGCTTGAAATTAATGATCGCTCTTGAGGCAGGAATTACCGGAACAGATCTTACCAATACATTTGAAAGCTGGCCCGTCATAATGACGAAGGCCAGCTTTCTTTTTCTTTTATATGAGAGGCAATTTGTTCTCCGTGCCACCTGCCGTTTTCGATAAAAAATTTCATTGGCATTGTCCCGGCCGCTATTACTCCGGCAATATAAAGTCCAGGTACGTTTGTTTCGCATTGTATCCTGATCAAAATAAGGCCGTCCTTCTTCCCCTTTTAAAACTCCTGCCTGTTCAAGAAAAGAATGATCGGGATGATAGCCGGTCATTGCAAAAACAAAATCTGCAGGCAGGCTTTGTTTTTGACCGTACTGCGTATATTCTACCGATTGCTCGGAAATGGAGGTAACGACCGCTTCGGAAAAAGCCTGATTTTTTCCTGCCTTACAAGCGCGTTAAAATCCGGAGTATCCAGGGTTTTACGTGTTCTGAAAAAGAACTTCCCCTGTAAAGAACCGTTACAAACGCCCCTGCTTTTTCCAGAGCCAGAGCCGCGTCCACGGCGGAATTTTTTCCGCCGATCACCGTGACATCCTGCGGAAATAAGGGTGAGCTTCTTTAAAGTAATGAGAAACGTGAGGAAGGTTCCCCCCTTGATTTCCAGCTTATTCGGCTGTCCGTAATAACCGGTCGCTATGATAACATATGCCGGCTCATACTGTTTTTTCACGCCGTTCATCGTATGAGAATACACAAGAAATCCTTCCTGCGTCTTTTCGATAGAATCTACCGTTTCATACGAATGAATACGGAGATTTTCCTGGTCGACCACTCGTTTATAGTACACGAGTGCTTCCTGGCGGTCGCGTTTTCGATTTATTGACGTGAATGGAAGATTTCCAACCTCCAGCCTTTTCGCTGGTACTAAAGAAAACCTGGTGAATGGGATACTGGTAAATAGCATCCACAATATTGCGCTTTTCAATTAAAACAGCATCCATTCCTCTGCGCTTTAATTCGATGGCCGCCGCTATTCCGCACGGCCCTGCTCCTACAATAACTACTGTCTTTCTGTTCATAATCTGCACCCTTTTAATTCTTTCTGTTTTCCATTTTTTTGTACAATACGTTACTTATCCATTCATCCCATTCTGAAGCATCGGATCCGACCAGAAAACGGCTGTATTCCTTGGTTTTGTCAACATCCATGTATTGAACGGCATGTCCTCCTATTCCAATGCTCAAATGAGGATCATCGTCTCCAGTTCTGTAATAAATTCCAGGGAAGGCTCCAGGTTTCGAGCAGCGTACAGGAGGTAAAGAAAATGCTGCTGTCTATTTCCTCCATTACCTGGATCAGGTCTTCTTCAGGAATGCCTACACCCAGATAAATGACTTCAAAGCCCTTCCGTTTAGATACAGTGTGAAAAAGAGCAGACCCAGTTCGTGGTTTTCATTAGGACCTGCGGCGGTTACGATTTTAGGTAAAAATCCTTTCACGTTATAGGAGTGCATGATACTTCCTATTTTTGTGCGCAGAAAGGAAGTGATATAGTGCTCATGGCAATGGTAATCCGGTCCATTTCCCAGAGAGTTCCCACTTTCACTAAAAGAGTCCCCAATATATCTGTCGTTACCTTTTCCAGCGTAAACATAGAAAATGCTTTGTTGAGTGCCTCCTGCGCCTCTGCCTCTCTAAAGCGGAGCAGGTGCCCAAGAATCTCTTCTGCTAAAGCGAAAGTGTGGTCTACTTCCATAGGGTGGGCTTGCCATGCTGTCTACTTCTTCAAACTTATCAAGAAGTCCTACCGCCTGACTTACAGTAAAGCCGCTGCTCGTTTTGTCCAGAATCCATTTAAGAACCGCTGCATCTTTCTCTGTGTAAAGGCGGTGACCGGCCGAGTTTCTCTCCGGATGAACAATATTATATCTTCTTTCCCAGGCACGAAGCGTGCCCGGCTGGATACCTAACATGTTGGAAATAGCCTTTATGTTGTATTTGCCTTCCATAGGTTCCATTTCTTTTCCCCCCGCGCCTGTTTATTTCACTTCTCCGCAGATAGTAACGTAATAAAATGAGCTTCTGCTCTTGCTCCAAAGCGAAGCGGCAGAAGCGTTGTTCCATATCCACAGCTGACCAGATAGGTTAAACGGCCAGCCTGTTTCCAGCCTCCGGGCGGACGTATGCCCCAGGACCAAAACGAATCTGCCTCCATGAGAATGACCAGTAAGCATAAAATAAGCCTCCGCATGCTCTGCTGCTTCTACGGCAGTACTCGGATAATGGGAACTAATATTTCAGCGTTAGTCCATCTACTGTCAGCGCCGCCGGTCATTTCATTAAGTCCGGCAATGCAGAGTTTACTGCTGTGTACCTTCCAGGTAAATATATCTCCATCCAGAATTTCTATTTGATGAGCTGTCAGAAGGCTTTTTAATTCAAGGGAACGCTCCTGTATTCATGATTTCCCCATACAAATAACATAGGTACTTCTTTTTTCAGCAGGCGCAGATTGTAATCAGTTCTGGAAAAAGGCACGCCTTTCTCTCTTAAATCTCCGCCTATTATAATAATATCCGCTTTTTCAGCAACCTGCCTGCTTAAAGACTTGGATATTTTTCTTCTATGTATATCAGAAATAAAAAAGATGGTCTTCCCTGTAAAGCTCTCAGGGAGTTCACGTATTAAAATTTGTTCCTGCTTGACTACAGCCCGGTGGGCAGCATAATTCATATAGAGCAGCAGGCCTGACGCGGCTGAAAAGACCACGGTTATCCACTTCATAATATCGTCCTTTTTATAAGAGC
Organism: Sinobaca sp. H24; assembly: GCF_023845525.1. Classification (NCBI taxonomy): domain Bacteria; kingdom Bacillati; phylum Bacillota; class Bacilli; order Caryophanales; family Sporolactobacillaceae; genus Sinobaca; species Sinobaca sp. H24. The sequence goes on along the minus strand of NZ_JALBWT010000002.1, from coordinate 232,397 downwards.
ATATTTGTTTTACCTATCATTCCCTCTAACCGGTGATTATAAACCACTTCTTGTACTTTCAACTCATGAACGGATTGTGACCATTTCTTTTAGAATCCCTGTAACGGCCTGATTTTCGTTATACTGTAAACAACGCAACAATGATAGAAAGGAGACCTCTTATGGATTTTGCTGTATTTTTATAGGAACACTTATGTTCGCTGTTGGTTTTGTGCTGCTTCTCTTTTTTCTGGCCAGAAAGATCTCTCTGCTTATTCCATTTATTTTGATGGCAGCAGGGGTTGTTATCTGTTTTATCGGCCTGATTTTATCCTCGCCTTTAACAGATCAGGATCGAAGCGCCTTATCACCACAATATCAGGGGGAATCTGCAGCCCGTCAATTTTAAATATTAATGATAAGAGCTGCGCTGATCACAATAAGAAAAACGATTCCCAGAAAAATAATAAATAACAGGTTCGTCATCGTCACCGGTGCGTTTTCTTCTTTTTCCTGTTTACGTGCAGCCATTCTCCGAATCGGAGCTTTTTCCGGCTGCATTTCATTATTCTGGTTCGTTTTTTCCTGTTGCTTCCACTCCTGTTTTAAACGTTCTTTTTCTTGTTTCTTTTGATTTTTTCTTTCCAGCTTTGCTTTTCCGCCTGCTTTTTCTGCTCCTGCTTTTTTCTTTCCTCTTCCTTTCTTTCCAGTCTTTTTTTCTCCGTACGTTTACCAGGCTTCTCTTCCATCATTAGCCTTTCTCTCCTTTTGCACTCCCGGACTCCGTGGTCAGCAGTAAATCTTCCAGCCTTTTTTTCCAGGAGAGTTCAAATACCTTTCGTTTTTCCCTTTTCTGCGCAGTGTCGGCTGCCACCCAGTGCGCCTCGCATAAATCACAGCAGTGTTCCGGCTTTACCTGAAGCGTTTCTCCAAAATATTGAAGCAGCGCCTCACGCCGGCAGGTTGATTCCTGCAGCCACTCCTCCATACTATGAAGCTTTTTGCTGCTTCCAGATTGTCCGTCTTTCCTTTACTTCTTTTATTTGTCCGTCAGCGTCCGCCCGGACCCTTTTTCCACTCTCTGTAATAGTGAAGAAAAAAACGAATATGATTTCCTCCCAGCCTCTGTTTACTGCAGACTCTTCCAGGCTGCCCTCAGAAACCTCCGGGCCTTCAGTTATATGGGAGACAGCCAATCAATTTCCTCTTCTGCAGGAAATTCCATTTCGATAAAAAACCGGGGCAGATAAATGTCATCCTCTTATATAATAAAAGAGCGCTGCTTCTTTTTCCATCTCTTCCTGCTCTCCCGATTTCCTGAACGTACGATTCAAGATCTTTAGGATAATGGTAATGAATGACGTATCTAACGTCTGGTTTATTTATTCCCATTCCAAAAGCATTGGTACAGCATACTACGTCAAGTTCATCCTGTAGAAACTGCTGCTGAACGAGAATTCTATCTTCCTGGAGCATCCCTCCGTGATAGGCGGATACGCGTTTATTCGTATGAACTTCCAGAAAGGCACTCATTTGTTCTGCTGCTGCCCGGCTCGAAAAATAAACCATGCCAGGGTCAGGTGAATGATTAATAGTCCGCAGCAGCTCATTATTTTTTTCTTCATCTGAATTTGTTTTTTTTACATGGATGGATATGTTGGGACGATTCGTAGATTCTTTACAATAATCGGTTCTTTCATTTCCAGCTGACTTACGATGTCTTCCTGTACGCTCGAGCAGCTGTGGCTGTGACTGCCAGTACAGTCGGACTGCCGATATCTTTACGTATTTCTTTTATTTTCAGGTAATCCGTTCTAAATTCATGGCCCCACTGTGAAATACAGTGCGCCTCATCTACAGCCGAGGGAACAGTCACAGTGCCGAGAGCCCGCTTTACTTTATCAAGCTGCAGGCTTTCCGGAGAAATAAACAGTATTTTTATGCAGACAGGTTTCTTAACACGTTTTCTTTTTCAGAAAAGCTTAAAAAACTATTATACATGTCCACCTGTTTCATCTGCTTTTGCTGCATTTCCTGCATTTGGTTTCCATTAACGACAGCAGCGGCGAAACAACTACAGTAAGACCGGGCTGCAAATAGGCCGGAAGCTGATAGCAGACTGACTTTCCCGAGCCGGTAGCCATAATGGCAAGTAATCTTCTTTTTGAAGAAGAGACCGAATAATCGTTTCCTGGCTGTTTCGAAAAGAATCATAACCAAAATGCTTCTTCAGCTCATATTGAAGATTCATCTGTTTTCCCTCCATAATAAGCAAGCGTTAATCGTATATGAAAATAAGTGATTTCATCGGGAAATTGATCTTCAGCTCTTTCATTTTTCTCGTCTGCAGAGTGTTTGAAACCGCTCTTATTTTTTCCGCGTATGCAGCCGGCACATAATCAAAAAGTGGAAAAGAACTGCTTTCCGAAGCAATTTCAATGATATGATCTTCGATAGTACTCTGTTTTAAAACGGCGAAACCGGCTGATCTTTTCAAAAGACCAGCCTTTATCGAGAAGCCTTTTTGTCTCAGCAGCCGTTTTCGTCAGGCGGATGGAAGACTCAACAGACGGCAGCAGGCCGGCCAGCAGTGGAAAGGAAGATGAATTCTGCTGCAGTACTTCTATTATAAAGTGAAGAATTCCGTTAAACCTATAGATGATTTCTTCTTCTTCCCGTCCGAGCGCTCCAGCTATCTGTGAATAGGTAAGGCCGGTTTTGGCAGAGCCGCCCAGTTTATTTACTAAAATAGCAGCATCTTCTGTTTTGAAACTGTCCAGAAGACTGTTCAGTTCAACGTGCAGGGTATCTGCCAGCTGGATTTTCGCTTCTCTGCCCGAAGGCCATATCGTTTTAAGCCATTGCAGTACGGCTTTTTCTTTCGTTACGGGAATAAAATGGCCGGAGCCTGCAAGGGAAAACGATAAACACTGCACAAGCAGAGCGAGCCGTTCCCAGAAAACGCCTGCCGCCGCTCCATACTTCCATTGATTATACAAAACAGGCCGTATATACACCGACCAAAAATCTTTATCCATTTCTTTTGCTGTATCCGGTACTTTGATAAAATCAGCAGATGGCAGCAGGAGCCCATTCTGACGAAAAAGAGTTAGATCGTTTTGAAACATTTCCATAGTAAGCTTAGGAAAAGCTCCATACCATTCCGTCAACCCGTACCATTTCATATCCTGGATGGACTGGGAACTTTTTTTGCCTGTAAGTATATGATAAACCGCACCCGGCGTTCTGTCTCCCTCAAGTTTCACTAACACATGAAGGATAAGATGTCGCCTGAAATTCCATTCCATGCGCGGGTTTCCCCCTTGTTATCGCGTGATTGCCCTGCGTAATTTTAGAAAATTAACGTCTTTAACTGTTGAAAAGTTTACCATGAAAGAATACAATATGAAATAGACGTTTGGGTTCTTATGAAGAGCCCTATTAATATGTTTACTTGATTAAAGAAGTAGGAGGTTATCGAAAATGGCTAAGTTTACAATCGTTGATAAAGATACATGCATCGCCTGCGGCGCCTGTGGTGCTGCTGCTCCTGATATTTATGACTACGATGATGAAGGGCTGGCGGAAGTAATCCTTGACGACAACAAAGGCATTACAGCAGTTCCTGAAGATCTTGAAGAAGATATGCTGGACGCATTTGAAGGCTGTCCGACCGATTCTATTAAGATCGCGGATGAAACCTTCGACGGCGACGCGCTTAAATTCGATTAATTTGTTGAATCCCTGTGAAGAAGCAGGGATTTTTCATTTATAACGGCTTTATTCTATATATGCCAAATTGACACCTATGTGAAGGTGTGATACATTGCAATCAACTGAAAGACAAATGTCCTTTTGAAGAGAACACCTGCTTGCCCGTATTCTTTCCGACAGAGTCTGGTGCTGATATACTATTTCCATTTTTATGTATAAGGTCACCTGATTCCTGTAATGAGGGTAGTATCACGAAAGCTTCTGCCTCTCACGATGAATTCGTGCGGGCGGAAGCTTTCTATATATATTTAGAGAAAATAGATTGAGGGAGAGTGGAGAGCACTATGATACAACAATCTACAACTGAAGATCAGCAGACAGCATCTGCTAAAGGACATTACCGCATTCTGGTTTCTGATGCAATGAGCAGCGAAGGACTTGCTCCTTTACTGGACAACAGCCAGGTGGAATGTGTACAGCAGACGATTGAAGAAACGTCTGACCTGCACAGCTATGATGCCCTGCTGGTCCGCAGCAGCACAACCGTAACAGCAGAATTAATGGACCAGATGACTAATTTAAAGATTGTAGCGCGTGCCGGTGTCGGTGTCGACAACATTGAAATTGAAGAAGCCACAAAGCGCGGCATCGTTGTCGTAAATGCCCCTGATGGTAATACGATTTCTACAGCTGAACATACTTTTGCGATGATTATTTCCCTTGCCCGGAAGATTCCGCAGGCAAATGCTTCTATAAAAAATAAAAAATGGGACAGAAAAGCTTTTCAAGGTTCTGAACTAAGAGGAAAAACGCTTGGGATTATTGGTTTTGGACGTATTGGTTCTGAATTGTCTAAGCGCGCTCACAGCTTTGATATCAACGTGCTTGTATACGACCCGTTTCTCACGAAAGAACGTGCTGAGAAAATGGGTGTAGAGCTTGCTGACCTGGACGCCATTCTCGGTGCGTCGGATATTCTAACGGTCCACACTCCCCTGACGAAGGATACAAAAGGCCTTCTTGGAGAAGAAAATATTAAAAAAACAAAACCCGGCGTATTTCTTATCAACTGCGCACGCGGCGGCATTATTGATGAAAAAGCACTGTATAATAACCTGGAAAGCGGCCACGTAGCAGGAGCAGCTCTGGACGTATTCGAAGAAGAACCGGCTAATGAAAATCCACTTCTTGCTTTTGAACAGGTAGTTGCTACACCTCACATTGCTGCAAGCACAAAAGAAGCCCAGCTTAATGTAGCGTCCCAGGTATCAGAAGAAGTCCTGCAGTTTTTAAACGGCATGCCGGCACTCAATTCCATTAACCTGCCGACCATGTCCAAGGAAATCTTCGACACGCTTCAGCCTTACTATGAGCTGTCCAGAAAAATGGGGAATATTCTTTCCCAGAGCATGAAAACACCTGTACAGGATATTGATGTTCACTACAGCGGCGATGTAACCGATCTTGAAACGAGTGTTCTTACAAGATCACTTATTGCCGGATTCCTAAGCTCCCGCGTAGATGCACCTGTTAATGACGTAAATGCTACGATTATCGCTAAAGAACGCGGCATCACTTATGGGGAAAAGCATCGTTCCGACGATTCCGGCTATTCCAACCTCATTAAAGCTACGGTAAAAGGGGAAGGAAAAAAATTCGCTATTTATGGAACATACGTGAAAGCCTACGGTCCACGTATTGTCCGCATTAATGACTTTAACGTCGACTTCTATCCAACCGGCCACTTGATATACATTCAGCATACCGACCGTCCCGGCGTAATTGGTAAAATGGGACAGCTTCTCGGAAAGCATAATGTAAACATTGCTACTATGCAGGTAGGCCGCCGCCAGGAGGGCGGAGAAGCTATTATGATGCTCGCTGTTGATAAAGAGCCTAACCAGAATGTTCTGGACGACTTAACCTCCATTGAAGAAATTATTATGGCAGACAAAATAGAAGTATAAACAAAAAGCAGAGGCCGCCGCCTCTGCTTTTTAAGATTATCGATAAACTATTCCATCTTGTATATCCATGCATAATCTCGAAAATTTTAAAGACTTTTCTGAAAACAAAAAAATAAACAGGGGGTGACTCCTGCAGAACAGCCATAGATGAAGATAAAGAAGCGGTTTTTCTTCTTTAGCTGAGGCATGGCCTGCGGAAAGCACCCCTGTACAAGATTTTGTATAAAAATACTTATTTTTGTTTTTTAACAGCCTGAAAAAGCAGAGGCCGCCGCCTCTGCTTTTTTTATCGTACGTTGAATATACTTCATTTTTAAAAAAACTGGTCGACTACTGCTTTTTCTTGCGTGAACCTTTGAATACAATTGCACTCCTTTCATATTCAATATCTGCTACTTTTTCTCTGGCATTGACTACGCGTGCTGCTGCAAAAATAGTCAGAGAGCCTGTTCAAATATTTAAATACATGTTCATTAATAGGTTCTTCTTTCATAAGCGCCGCTGTAAGGCGTTCTGTTCTGCGCGTCACCGTGCGGAGAATGTGCATTTCCGCTGCTGCAATCGAACCACCCGGCAGAATAAAACGCTGCAGCTCAGGAGCCTGTGGAATATACTCGTCTATATGCTCTTCAAGCGCCGTCACCATTTCCGGAGTCACTTTAAATTCTGCATCCTCTTTTACGTTGGCAAGATCGCTTCCACAGTCGAACAATTCGTGCTGAATACGGATCAGTTCACTTTTCATGTCCGGGAACAGCTCATCGTCAAGCAGTGCCACCGCACGTCCTACAAATGAATTGAGCTCATCGCAGGTACCGTAGGCTTCTACACGAATATGGTCCTTATCCGACGTCCCCCGATAATTCCCGTCGTTCCTTTATCTCCGCTTCTCGTATAAAGTTTCATTTTATCTCATCCTTTCCATTTTACGGACAGGCCGTACCAGACTTCATACACCTGCACCGCTTCTTTCATAAACTGTTGATACCATAAGCCTACCTCATCGCGCAGCTGTCTGTCTTTTTTTTCGATCGGGACGATTCCTTTGTTAATATCCGCTCCTATAATGGCAAGCTTTCTGTCCTGATACTCATTTTCCCAATTCCATATCGTTTTATACCAGTGTTGAAGATTTTCCGGCTGATCCAGATGTTTTTTTTACCGCTTCATCAAATGCTTCTATAACCAATATCCCATTTTGACCGGTTGGAAGAACACAGCCTGATATATCTGCTTTAAAAAAAGAATGCCATAACAGAATCGGCTTCTCTTGATAATGACGCATCGCCCACTCTTTTTTTCCGTTAGCTGTGCCGCCTACTATAAAATCCACTTCTGTCTTTCCCCCTTTACTATAGTATCACTGCCAACACTGCAGCAGACCACCAAAGTACAGCTTCTGTCCCTTCTAAAGAAGCCCCCGCCGTGTCCCCGTTTACGCCTCCAAGCCTGTGCACGAAGAAACGGTACAATGCCAAGGTGCAGATCATGGAAACGGCTGCCAGACTTATCGTAAGGGATAAGGAAAAATATAAAGCAGGCAGCAGGGATAAAATAGTTATACCCGCCAGCCAGCGTATATCAGATGGCCTTCCACTTTGTTGAAAAGAAGCTGCCAGACCGGTACTCGACAGCAGTTTTCCTCTGCTGACAACGACACCCATTCCTGCTCTTGAAAGCACCGGAACCGCAAACAAGGCGGTAAAGAAAAAAACCATGGAGGTATCAAGCATTGTTACAATCGCCGTATATTTACCGCCCAGCAGCAGGATTGTCGTCCATACGGCACCGGATCCTACCAGAGGATCCTTCATTACTGCCAGCTTTTCTTCCCTCGGTTTCCAGGAAAGCACAGCATCGCTCACATCCATCCACCCGTCCAGATGAAGACCGCCCGACACAACTACAAAAGCCATGAGCACCAGAAAACCTACAGCGTAAACCGGAAGCTCTAAGCTTAATGACACCATTGCGATAACTGCTGCCAGCGAAGCGGCCAGAGTGCCGCACAGCGGAAAATGATGCAGTGCCCGACGCATCGTATCAGGCGTCCAGTCAACGGTTCTCGGAACCGGAAGAACCGTTAAAAATCCGAAAGCGAGAAGCAGTCCTTTATAAGAATTCTTTATATTATTTATCATCGGCTGTGTTTTCCATTAAATCAATCAAATCATCTACATTAATATGCCGTTCAAACGTTGCGGCGAGCTCATCCAGGCGCTGATCTTTTTCTCTTTCATAGTATACGACAGCAAGTCCGGGAAGGTTTTTGTGCTTTCGCACCCGGTTCAGCCAGCGGCTGCGCCATTCATCGTTATGAAACACATGATGAAGATAAGTGCCCGTAATTCTGCCATTATGACTTACAACCCCCTCCGGCTTTCCTCCACTGTTGGAATAAAACAGCGGTACGACTTCTGCTGAGTATGTAATGCTGGAACGCCCGGTATGAATTTCATATCCGTGAATCGGCTCGTTCTCTTCCTGCCTTCCACTCCAGCGTCTGGTCGTCTTCTCAGCTTCAAATGAGGTCACCAATGGAAGAATACCGAGACCTGCTGCCCTCGTACCTGGCTTTCCACTATCATTTCCTTCTTCGTCTATCAATTCCTCCCCAGCATCTGCAGCCCTCCACAGATACCTGCAACTGTACCTCCGCTATTAATATATCTTTTTAAGAGGGCTGCTGTACCGCTTCGTTCTAGATGATGAAGATCAAGGATCGTACTTCTGGTACCGGGAATGATAACCGCGTCAGGGTCCCCAAAGTCCTCTGCTGTGTGTACAAACCGAATCGATACATCAGGTTCTGCTGTAAAGGGCTCGACGTCGGTATAATTTGAAATATAAGGAAGCGCAATAACTGCCAGATCAATGACAGACGTTGACGTGTTATTTTCGGTTAATCGATTTAAAGAAAGCGAATCTTCCCGTTCCATGGCAACATCAAGTTTAGGAAGTACTCCGAGGACCGGAGACACGTTTTCTTCTATCCATTTTACTCCGTCAGTAAAAAGGGCAGGGTCCCCCCGGAAGCGATTAACAATAATCCCCGCCAGCCTTTCCCGATGATCGGAGGGCAGCAGCTTCTCCGTGCCGTACAACTGGGCAAATACGCCTCCTCTTTCGATATCCGCAACCAATAAAGCAGGGACACCGGCTGTTTCAGCCGTATACAAATTGGCCAGATCTGTATCCATCAAATTAATTTCCACCGGACTTCCGGCACCTTCCATAATAATAAAGTCATATTCTTTTTCCAGACGTTTCAGCGACAATTGGATAGCCTCTTTCGCCAGGCTCATATATTTTTTTCGGTAATCCCCGGCTTCCGGACTTCCCGAAGAGATTCCCTGAATGATCACTTCTGCTTTTCGGTCACTTCTTGGCTTGAGCAGCACTGGATTCATGTCCACCGTAGCTTCCGTCCGGCATGCCTCTGCCTGAAGCCCCTGCGAGCGGCCAATTTCACGACCTTCTTTAGTAATATAGGAATTATTGGACATGTTCTGTCCTTTGAAAGGAGCCACGTAGTATCCCCGGTTGGCCAGTGCCCTGCATAGTGCCGTAACGATATAGCTTTTTCCGGCATCAGATGTAGTTCCCCACACAATTAATCCTTTCATTGCCATTCTCCTTTCATCGGACGCAGGCAGCCGTAATTGACCATCCCGGCCAGATCCGCTCTTTTTACAATTTGGCTGGACAGCCGTCCCTGCACTTTCAAAAACTGTATCATATCCGGATGCCCTGCCGATTGATGACTTATATCACTGCTGACTACTAAAAGGGTGGCAGTTTTTTTCTGTAGGTTTAACAAAGCCTCCAACATTAAAGCCGGCCCCGTCTGCACATGCCAGCTGCCTGATGAAAACATCTCATTGCTGAGCCAGGTGGTCAGGCAGTCGAGCAGAACATGATCTCCCGCCTGTACCTGCTCTATACACTGCATTAAATCAAATGGCTGCTCGATTGTTACCCACTGCTCCCGTGCGTTTTGCCTTTTGCATTGATGACTGTTGATACGACGGATCATTTCTGCATCCTGCGGGTCAGCCGCAGCCAGGTATACTTTTCTGTTTCCCTGTCTTTGTTGAATAAAATGTTCAGCGAACGACGTTTTTCCGCTTTTCGCTCCGCCTTCGATAAAAATTAACATAGGGGTATAACCTCCCTGAGCATATGTACCAGCCGGTCATTGTCTGCTTTTTGTTTCACAGCGATACGTATATAGTTTCCCTCCAGACCTTGAAACGAATACGTATGACGAAGCATAAACCCATACTCCGCTGCCTTTTTCAGTACTGGAAGCATCGGTCCCTCGTCGGAACGGCGGATGAGATAATAATTTACATTACTTGGACTTACGGTGAAGCCGGCCTCTTTTAATAAAGGCAGCAGCCTGGAGCGTTCTGTTTGAATAAATTGAGCTGTCTTCTGCCTGAAAGGCTCAAGCGAAGCAGCGAAGCGCATTGCTTTTTCTGCAGTAGAACCAATGTTCCAGGACGGTGTTCTCTCCTGCATTTTCTCTACAAACAACGGCGGCGCTAACGCATACCCGGCGCGGATTCCCGGTACAGCATACATCTTGGTTAAAGAGCGGATAACAATTACATGACCGTTTAACCGGGCAGCCTCCGTGCCGTATGTTACCGGATCAGCCTGAAAATCAAAAAAGGCTTCATCAATAATCAAATAGATGCCGCGTTCTTCACATGCATTTATCATTGCAGCCATCGTCTGTCTGCTCTGGGCGGTGCCGGTTGGATTATTCGGGTTACAGATCCAGACAGACTCTACCTCATCCAGAGCCTGATAAAAAGCAGAAAGATCGACCTCCCAGCTGTCCTCCTCTGTCGTTAAAAAGCTCTGCACCTCGCACCTGTATGCTTCCAGGGCTTTCCGGTATTCGGAAAAGGCCGGTTCAATAATTAAGGCTTTCTTTTCCGCAAATAAAGACGCAGTAATATAAATGAGCTCAGAAGCTCCATTACCCGGATGAATACAGGTTTCTTCCACTCTGTTCCAGGCAGCCAGATCTTTTATCAGTTCTTCATAGCGGTAATCCGGGTAGTGTTTAACGTCGACAGCCCACCCGGGCAGTTCTGCCAGAAGAGCTGCCGGCGGGCCAAGCGGATTTGTGTTCACGCTGAAATCTGTCATGCTTTCAGGAACCGGCTGATTTATTTTTTTCATAAAGGCGTCAGGCATCGCACCATGTTCAGGCCAATCCAAGGTAAATTCCTCCCCCTATCCAGGCTGCTGTAAGAAAAAGCAGAATGGTTATGTCCCATACAAAAATACTCTCTTTGATTCTTTCTTTGTTCAACGGCAGTGTTCCTATTCCAAGATAAGGGCGTTCCTTTACTCTGCCGTGATATACAGCAGGGCCGCCCAGCTTTGTAAACAATACCGCAGACATTGCTGATTCTCCAAAACCTGCGTTTGGACTTTCGTGCAGCCGGGCGTGTTCGACCGTATCTTTCCATGTTTTTAGAAGCGTCTGTCTCTGCAGCCACAATGAACTGAATCCCATAAGAACAGCGGTCAGCCGGGCAGGCAGTAAATTCAGGAGATCATCTGTTTTTGCGGCACCAAAGCCAAAAGAAGCATGTTTTTCTGTTTTATAGCCAATCATCGCATCTGCTGTATTAAAAAAGCGATAAAAAACAGCAAGAGGAGCGCCGCCCAACAGTGCATAAAAGAGCGGGGCCGTTACGCTGTCGGAAGCATTTTCTCCTGTACTCTCTACGACAGAACGGGACATCTCTTTTTCCGTCATAGCCGATGTATCTCTGGACACAATGTAAGACGTTAACAGCCTTGCTTTTTCCAGATTGCCTTTGGCCAGTTCCTGATGGATGTCTGCTGCCGAACGCTTCATGCTTCTTCCGCCTATCATCAGCCATATAATTACAGCTTCCAATGCAACGCCTGCTGTCGGGGCCAGAGCATATGATAGACTGGTCATGGCAAAAGCCCCCGCTGTTAAACTTAAAGCTGCGATATAAATACATACGATTCCTTTTATTTTTTTCGTCTGCTCAGATCCCCTGTTTCCATGCTTATCCAGTAAAGAAAGGACTTTTCCCATTATAATAACGGGATGCCAGCCTTTATGCGGATCACCAAACAGCTGGTCAAGCAAATAGGCAGCGGTCACCGCCGTTAAATGGAAGACTACTATCATAACGTTAAAAGCCTCTTTCTAAAGGTTTCTATTTTTCCAGCGCATTATACACACTGTCATAAACTGCTTTAGCCACGTGTCTGCCCAGGACAGTAGCCGTGCCGCCGTAAGGATGATGCATACCTTTCTGCGTAGCCGCCACCATCAGGCTGTCTGTCGACGTTCCCGTTGCCATTGTTCCTGACACCGCATCCTTAATATCCCGGTCCAGAAGCGCTCTCGTTTTTGCTTCAGTCGCTGTCATCATGACCTGGGCAAATGCCGCCTCCGGAAGCCGGCCATCTATAAATATCCAAATGTTGATTGTTCCTATTTCCATAGGCACATGCTGTTCGTATGCCCGGGAAGCATCGAGAGCATTGGAAACGCCGGCCGTTGCCATGACCCAGACATCGGCTCCTTCTATCGTTCTTCTTGTATCCCTGCCATTTTCCAGTCTGGCCGCTGTCATCATTCCCACTGCTTCGTCCGGGTCAATCTTTTTGTGTTTCATATAATCAATATATTCCTGCCTGGCATCATCTATATTGTAATCAAGGGCTACGTGGCGGTTTACAAATACTTTGTGCCAGCCGAATCCTTCTCCAATAATAGAGGAAGAAAATGTTTTCCAATAATCGCCGGACGTTATTTTTACAAGGTCTGCGCTCCGCTCTACCCCCATCCTGTCGATTGCTGCTTCATCGATGCCCGGACCGGGCTTTGGAGTTAATGTAATCAGGGGACTGGGAACAGCCGGATGAGACTTCCGATGTACGGATGCCGAATAAACCTGTTCGATTTTATCCTTTTTCAGTACAGCTCCCGGCTTGCCGGTACCCGTGTCCCGTCCTTCGTGAAGCAGCATGAGCCGGTCACAGAACATAGCAGCCATATTCAAATCGTGCAGAATGGCCACTACCGTTATTTTTTTGGAACTGGTCCACTCACGGAGGGTATTAAGCAAATTCATTTGATGGGAAATATCCAGATGATTGGTCGGCTCATCCAAAAGCAGAATCTGCGGCTCCTGGGCAAGGGCCCTGGCCAACAGCACCCGTTGTTTTTCTCCTCCGCTCAGAGTTTCCATAGGCAGATCTGCAAATGCCTCTACCTTTGTTTCCTGCATTGCCTCATCGACAATTCTTTTATCTTCCGCTTTAGCATTGTTAAACCAGCCGCCCTGGTGCGGGTAGCGCCCCAGTTCTACAACCTGCCTTGCTGTATAGGAAAACGTTGTTTCCGTATGCTGGGGCAGAACGGCAATTCTTTTGGCAAGTTCTTTATTGGAGAAGGCCGAAACGGGCCGGCCCTCTACTTCAATAGCTCCGGATTCAGTCGGGAGTCCACGGTACATACATTTAAGAAGAGTTGACTTTCCGCTGCCGTTCGGACCAATAATGCCGAAAATTTCATGTTCTTTTACAGCCAGGGAAATATTTTTAATGACAGCTTCTCCACCATATCCTGCCGTAAGCTGATGAACGTTAAGCAGCATCTGTCTACCTCCTTTTTCCAATTTGTCTTGTCAGACGTCTCTGCTGGAAAAGCAGAAGCCCGAATACCGGCGCACCGGCTACCGCCGTTATGACTCCTATCGGCAGTTCTGTCGGCGCGATAATCGTACGGGCCAGCAGATCCGTAAGTGCCAGAAATCCACCGCCGATCAGCATAGAGAGCGGCAGCAGGTGGCGGTGATCCGGTCCCCAGATGAGACGGGTCAGATGGGGTATAACAAGTCCGACAAATCCGATGGTTCCGGATACCGCTACGGCAGAGCCGGTAATAATCGAAGCCGCGGCTAATATTGCCAACCGCCGGACTTTTGTATTCACTCCGAGCGTTTTCGCCGTTTCTTCTCCAAAAACGAGAGCGTTCAGCTCTTTGGCATTCCACAATAAGATAAGACAGCCCACGATAAAAAACGGCAGAATCAGCCCTACATATTCCCATCCTCTCATCGCCACGCTGCCCATGATCCAGCTGATAATCTGACGAAGTTCATCGCCTGTCAGGGCAATCATTAACGATATTAACGAGCCTAAGAACGAGCTGAAGATAATACCGGCTAGAATAATCGTCTCCGTGGAAAGGCTTCGTTCAATTGCTTTTACAAAACCGAGCAGCAGCAGAAGTGTGATCATGCCAAACAGAACGCTCACTGCCGGAAGAGTAAAACGGCCAAGTCCCGGTATGGAAAGTCCTAAAAACAACACGGTAACCGCTCCCAGGGAAGAACCTGACGAAACGCCGAGCGTGTAGGGGTCGGCAAGCGGATTTTTCAATAATCCTTGAAAGGCAGCGCCTGCAATTGCAAGCCCTGCCCCTACAAGAACCGCTAACAAAACCCTAGGCAGCCTTATTTCTTTAATAATATTTACGAATGTAGTATCAAGGTGAGATGGAAAATCAAGTCCGAGAGCTGTCCGCCCTATAATTTCTGCACTTACGAAAAATGGTACCTGAACACTTCCTACCGAAACCCCGACTACAATACTTGCGACTAGAAATACAAAGGCTGCAATATAGGCTGCCGGCTTACTGTTCTTCAGTAAAGACATCCGGATACACCACTTCTGCCATCTGCTGCAGACCGTCTGTCAACCTTGGTCCCGGACGGCTTACAAGATCGCTGTCTAAATCATGTACTTCTTCACTTTCAACAGCAGGAACATCCGACCACCCGTCGCGATTTAAAATATTTTCTGTGGAATTCTCCACCCTGAAGCCGTACGTGGTAACGATAACATCCGGGTTCAGTGCAACAACATCCTCTTCTGTGTAAGGGACCCAGCCTTCTTCTTCAGCAGCTGCGTTATCAGCCTGAATAATATCAAGCATTTCATCCATAAATGTATTCTGTCCGGTAGTAAAGATATTCGGCGGCGCGTCTACTTCCACCCAGACGGTTTTACGGTCTTCCTCGGAAATGGCAGAAGCTGTCTCTTCGATAGAAGCGACGTCTTCTTCCATTGTTTCTACTATAGAAGAGGCTTCTTCCTCTGTCCCTGTAGCCTGGCCGATCATATTGATTGTATTATACGTCTCTTCAAATGAAGTAGCATCGTTTACTACAAGAATTTCTGCTCCCGCTTCTTCAAGCTGGTTTAATCCTTCTTCTGAATTCTGGACAGCAGATGAATCAGTTAAAATAAGATCGGGTTCAAGAGAAAGAACTGTTTCGACGTCAAAATCGAGACCGCCTACACTTTGTTTTTCCTGAGCTTCTTCCGGGTACGTATCAAAATCTGTTACTCCTACTATCTGATCTCCGAGTCCCAGCGCAAAAGCAATTTCTGTATTACTTGGCAGCAGGCTGACAATATTCTCCGGCTCTTCTTCAATCGTTATTTCTTCTCCCATTCCGTCTGTGATCGTTACGGGATAACCTTCTGCCTGTTCTGAACTTTCCTGCTCTGAACTTTCCTGCTCTGAACTCTCCTGGCCTTGTTCTTCTTCCGTTTCTCCGCCGCAGGCAGCAAGTGCAGCTGCCATTCCAGCGGTCATTGTTAGTAAAAGTGCTTTTTTCATATTGGTTTCCCCCTTGTGTAGTATGTCCTAAAAATCCAGAAAAATCAGGAGCCTGTCGTTAAGCTCTATGTAAGATAATAAGAAAAGCTCTTCCCTGAAATGGGAAGAGCGGATAAGCGTTCCAGCTTTAAGCAGCTGAACCATATTATATCCGGCATCCTCTTATCCCCGAGAGTGCAGCACCGATTACATATATGGCAGGTATCCTGACTTATGCCCAATTCAAAGATCCTTCCCGTTCATACAGAACAGTGGACTGCTTCTTTGAAAGCTGCACTTACAGTGGCGGGACCGTACCGGCATCTCACCGGTTTCCCTTTTAACGGAAAGAGCACTCTTTCCGACCATATACATGATATTCTATTCATTTATAAGGACAATCCTCTATAGTATACATCATCAGCCCGCGATACACAGCAATTATTGGGAGGATTCCTCCCCTTTTTTCCGGCAGATAAAAATCTGCCGCGGTGACCTGCTGTTATCATATTCCGCAGCGCTGTAATCCCCAAAGAAATACACCGGTTCGAGATCATATCTTTGCAGCATCTGCCTGAGCTGATGCTGTTCATAGAGTTTGACCCGTTCTACATATCTTCTTTCCGTTCCGTTTTCCTTGATCGTAATTTTTTTCTCCACATAGTCCTGCCCGGCACGCCGTTCCTGAAGGACCGTCATGCCGTCCCGTTCCGATTCATCAAAGGGGACAAGGTTTTTACGGACATAAGCGGGATTTAAATAATCAAACAAAAACCACCCGCCCGGTATTAACGCATCGGCTGCCTTTTGAAAGACCAGCTCATTTTCTTCATCTTCGAGAAAATAGCCAAAGCTTGTAAATACGTTAAACGCTGCTTCAAATTCCTGTTTGAGCTCCACCGTACGAATATCTGCGCGTCTGTACTGTACCGGAAGGTCATTTGTGAGATCGATGGCTTTTTTCAAAAGCGCCGGGGATAGGTCAATTCCTGTTACATCAATGCCTTTTCTGCCCAGCCATCTGGCGTGCCTGCCGTTTCCACAGCACAAATCAACTGCTTTCATTCCTTTTCTCATCGGCATATAGGACATAAGCGACTGCAGTTCTCCGGCCGCTTTCGCTTCATCCCGGTGGTCGTAGACTTTTAGATAATCTTCCTGAAAGTGTTCCTCAAACCAGGCTTTCATTTCTTTCCCTCCTATTGTTCTTCATTTTTTTCATAATCAGAAGGGATATAAAAACGAAACGTGGTTCCCTCATTCATTCTGCTCTGGGCTGCTATATAACCGCCATGGGCTTCCACGATATTTTTGGCGATGGCCAGGCCAAGTCCGGTGCCGCCCTTGCTGCGGGTCCGCGCTTTATCTGCTTTATAAAAACGTTCGAAAATAAATGGCAGATCTTCCTCCGGTATTCCAGTACCGTTATCAATGACAGCTGCAGTTAAACCGTCCGGACTATTTGTCATTTCCAGCAGTACACTGCCTCCTGCTTCCGTATGGCGGATCGCATTGTGCACCAGGTTTGTTAACACCTGCTCTATCCGGTCAGCGTCAGCAAAAATAAAAGCTTCGTCTCCTTTTACGGAAGACTGCAGCGTCAGCCCTGCTTCCGAAGAGAGCCCCTGAAATTTCTTTTCCATTTTATCCGTTAAGGTTTTAACATCCATCCACTCTTTTTCCAGATGAAGATAACCTGCCTCCATGCGGGCGAGATCAAGCAGCTCATTTACGAGGCGCCCCATACGAAGTGACTCTTCGTATATAATCTGACCTATTTCTTTTTTCTCTTCTTCGGTCGAAGCAATGCCGTCTACAATAGCTTCGCTGTACCCCTGAAGCATGGATATAGGTGTCCGGAGTTCATGGGAGACATTTGCGATAAAGTCTTTCCTAAGCTTGTCGTGCTGCCGTTCCTCTGTCATGTCACGGATAACCGCCACCGCTCCTCTGACAAACGTTTCATCGTATAACGG
The DNA here is from genome assembly GCF_023845525.1 of Sinobaca sp. H24. Taxonomy (NCBI): domain Bacteria; kingdom Bacillati; phylum Bacillota; class Bacilli; order Caryophanales; family Sporolactobacillaceae; genus Sinobaca; species Sinobaca sp. H24. Next base: position 215,082 of record NZ_JALBWT010000002.1, on the reverse strand, counting down.
CGTCATCAGAACAGCATAGCTTCTTCCCTGCACGTCCACCTCTGCCAGCTGCTCCTGTTCCATGCCGACTACCTGCTGGAAGATTTTTTTCATTTCTTTTGGAAGCGGCGTTGTCCGGCCTTCCTGTTCATTCTGGTATTCCAGAGCCAGCAGAAACCGGTCTGCAGGTGGATTGGTCAATACGACCGCCCCTTTCCGGTCTATCGTGATCACGCCGTCTGCCATGCTGAGAAGTATCCGGCTGAGCTGTTCTTTTTCCTGATTCAGCTCTGTAATGTTTTGGTTTAATTTCCGCCGCATCCGGTTAAATGCATTTCCCAGCTGACCGATTTCATCATTGGATATGACCGGCACTTTTGTTTCGAAATCACCTTTGACGACATCAAGCGCCAGCTGTCTCATTTTCCGAAGCGGTGCGGTAATTCTGGTAGATAGAAAGAAAGTAAACACAGTCGTAAGAATGATTGCAATACCGGCGGATAACAGAATTATCTGCTGGGTTTCTCCGGTCGTATCTTCAATTACATTAAGCGACTGGTATAAAAATAAGGAACTTTCTTCTCCATCAGTGGAGACAAAGGGCACACCAACAACGAAAATTTCATCATTTTCTTCGCCGCTTCCCGAAAAATCCCCATGCATCGTTACATCTTCACGCTCATTAATGACACCGGATAAACGGTTATCTTCATAAAAGCGTTCCACCGGCAGAAATATGTTATTGGCATGATCAATGGCCGGATACCATGGTTCGTCTTCTGTAATAACGAGCACCTGCGTATTATATGAGGCAGCCATTCGTTCGATCAAAGGCCTTGTAGTTTCCTCTTCCTGTTCTTCAAGAATGCTCACCATCACATTCGCGTGATTAGTGAGCTGTTCTTCTGCTTCGGAAATATGATACTGCTCAAAAAACTGAAGCAGCAGAAACGTCAGGATAAGAAGAACTACAAGCACTAATAAAAGAATAGTCAGCCACAGCTTTCCAACTACGCTCCGCCAAATCATTAGTCTTTCGCTGCCTCAAATTTATAGCCGACCCCCCATACTGTCGAGATCATATTCGCCGCTTCTTCTGAAATCCGGCTTAATTTTTCACGCAGGCGTTTTACGTGTGTGTCTACTGTTCTAAGGTCGCCGAAAAAGTCATAGTTCCACACATCTTTTAATAGCTGCTCACGGGAAAAGACTTTGTCCGGCGACTGGGCAAGATATAACAGCAGTTCATATTCTTTTGGTGTCAGTCCTACGGCTTTTCATTTACCGTTACCGGTGTGCATCATTATCGATGGTTAAATGAGGAAACACCAGTACGTTTTTCGCTTCTGTTTCCGTCTGTAGAAATTTAGTAGCTGAGGATCTGCGCAGAAGTGCCTTAATCCGGAGAATAACCTCCCTTGGACTGAACGGTTTTACAATATAGTCATCTGCGCCGATTTCAAAGCCCTGTACACGATTGGCTTCTTCTCCTTTCGCGGTAAGCATGATAACAGGCGTCGCTTTCGTTTTCCGGAGCTCCTGACAGACTTCCTCTCCATCCATGCCGGGAAGCATCAGATCCAGAAGAATAACGTCAAATTCTTCGTTTAACGCTGTTTCCAGTGCCTCTTCCCCATTTTCAGCCTCCACTACGATAAAGTCCTCTTTTTCTAAATACATTTTCAGAAGACGGCGGATGCGGTCTTCATCATCTACTACAAGTACTCTGGTATCCTGTGTCATATTCAGCTGCCTCCTCATTGCCTTTTGCTGATTCTCTCCTGCCTATTTTAGCATGATTTGCTCTATTCTCTCATCTCCCGCCACTTATTGCGGCCTTTATCTCCTTTTATTGAAAAAAAAGACTTCCCCGTGAAGGTTCAGTCTTTTATTTGCAGATCACGCATACGAATGCAGACCTGCAATAACTAAATTAACAAAAACGAGATTGAACATAATAATAGCGAAGCCGATAACGCACAGCCATGCCGAGCGCTCTCCGTGCCATCCGCGGGTTAAGCGGAGGTGAAGATAGGCGGCATAAAATAAAAAAGTAATTAATGCCCATACTTCTTTAGGGTCCCATCCCCAAAAACGGGTCCAGGCAATCTGCGCCCAGATCATGGCAAAAATAAGTCCGCCAAGCGTAAATACAGGAAAACCTATCGCAATTGCTCTATAGCTTAGCTCATCCACTTTGTCCGGGCTTACTCCTCGAATAAGCGGCTGTAGAAATTGACTCAGCGGTTTGCGCAGCAGCAGGCGGATAACCGCATATAGCACTATGGCTGCAGCAAATGTCCAGACCAGCGTATTCGCATCATCGCTTCGTATCCATTCAGGCAGGAGAAACAGAGGTTCCCAGCTTCCCTGTTGAATAAGCTGGCCGTTGTTTGGCCCGAGGATAGGAGGCAGTTCATAGATCATTTCAGCCTGCGCTCCGTTTTCATCCTTATATTGAAAGACCGTCTGATAGCCGAATATATTAAAGGCGTATCGGATAATTACAAAAGCTGCGACCGTAAGCATGCTGAACATAATAAATTCCAGCCAGAACACTTTTTTTCCGCCTTTGGAAAAGTCGACCGTCCGGATTAAATAAATCAGGCCGGCCACAAAGCCGATTGCGAGTATCCCTGTCCAAGAGCTGTTGTCGTTACATGAATCTGCAGCCAGTAGCTCTGCAGAGCAGGTATTAACGGCTCTACTTCCGTTGGAAAAATAGAAGCATAAGCTATAATCAGCATAATGATAGGCATAGCAAACATGCCAAGGACATTGGATTTATAAATGGAGTACAAAATCAGAAAGGCAAATCCAATCGCTATGCCAAGAAAGGTTGTATATTCAAACATATTGCTGACCGGTGCATGGCCGGAAGCCATCCAGCGCGTAACAAAATAGCCGGCCGCAAACAGAAAGCCTCCCAAAGCTGCCAAAAATCCTAGCGTTCCCCATTTATTTCCTGTCATATCCCCGGATTTATCGCGCCACTTTCTGCCGGTTACAGAAACCGCAAAAAGAATAGTGGCTAGTAAATAAAGGAAAAAAGCCGTCAATAATAGATTTCCGCTGAGCTGCTCCATCGTTAGCTTCCTCCTTCTTGTTGTTTTTTCTTTTCTTCCGCTTGTTCCTTCTCCGCTACCTGGTCTACAGGAGGAGAAATGCCGGCTTCTTCATAAAGAGCGTCAAAATCGCGTTTTAACGTCTGCCAGTGTTTGTTTGCGTGTCCCGCATAAAGAAGTTTTCCGTTTTCTTTTTTCAGCCACACTCTTCGGTGGGACCAGTAGGAGCCCTGAATAAGGCCGATCATAAAAATAATGCCGCCCGCTGCAATAAACGGAAGCGTATTGTCTTTACGAACCGTCAGACCGGTTACATTTTTCGTTTCCACGTTTTGAAAGCTCATCTCATAGTCATTTTCCCCAAAAAACATCCTCGTTTCTCTGAATACCTACAAAGCTGTATTCCCCTTCTTCCTCATGCTCTGGTGAGAACATTTGAAAATAAATGCAGGATTATCGGGAATACTTGATATAGTAGAAGGTTCTCCCTCTTCGTTGAATTCAAAGTTGGGAAAAATAAGAGTCAATCACTACGCGGTAGCCGTCTCCTAAATCATATTCGCTTTCCGGATTAAACAAATCGATCTGCAGCTCGCCTACGCTTTCTCCGGTTTCCCGGTTTACCATTCCAGACTCATCACGTTTAATTCATTCAGCTTATAGTCCACCTGGTAAAGGCTGAAGCCATCAAAAGTAAGTGGTTCATTTACACGGATTTCATCCCGCTTCAGTTCCTGCAGATCGGGTTCTTCTCCGATGGTTCCGCCTTCTTCCCGCTCATATACAATTGCATCCGTCTGGAACGTCTCGACGATGTTTCCCCCGGCTCTTTCAAGAGCAGTAGCAAACGTCTCGTCGTCTTCATCATACATCTCCAGGAAGAACTGTTCGTTTTCAACAAAATACTCTCCGTCCGTTCCAGGAACAACTTCGGTTTCTCCTTCACGCACCCAGACTACTTCATCTACATACATGCCCGGAAAAAAGCGCAGCATCGCTCCTGTCAAAAAGATAATCAGGCCTACATGGTTTACATAAGGGCCCCATCTCGAGAAGCGCCCCTTTTCGGCAACCAGGTTTATCTCCTTCTTCGCGGATTTTAAATTTTCTTTTTTTCAATATATGTTTTGCCGCTTCCAGCTGATTTTCTCCTGCCGCACAGTCATTTCCCCAAACATCCGCTGTCTGCGGAGAAAACCCTTCGTTTCTGGATACTTTTTTGATGCTTTAATACCCGGTACAGCGGCACTACCCGGTCAAGGCTTGCAATAATCAACGAAATTCCCAAAGAAGCAATCAGCGCCATATACCACCAGGAACTGTACATATTATGTAATCCAAGCGTGTAAAGATCTGGCCGAGCACGCCGTACTCTTCCTGGTAGTGCTCCGCTGCTGATACGTTATTTGGAATATACATTTCCTGTGGAAAAATGGTGCCAAGAGACGATGCAGAAGCGTTAGGATAATGATCCATATACCTACTTTTACCGAAGAAAAAAAGTTCCAGACTTTATCGACAATAGATTTATATGTCTGGGATCGCCTTGCCACCCCTTCATATCTCATATCTACGAGCGTCTGCTGCTTCGCTTTTCATTCAGCGGTTTCCCGCATGCCTCACAAAGATTGGTCCCTTCCGGATTTGAGTAACCGCATTCACAAATCACTTTAGCCATAGAAACACCCCATTAGCTTACCCTGCCGGGCATCTGTTTCTCTATTTATTTGATGAAGCAGGCTTTCTGTCCGAAGTATATACCGGAACAGAAAGCCTTATTTTATTCCTGCTCTGCCAGATCGCGCAGTTTCTTCACTTCAATCGGCTTTAATTCTCTTGAATCGCCGGGCTCCAGCCCCTGCAGGGTTAGAAACGCATAACTTCCCGCTTCAGCTTAATCACCTTGTGTCCGATATGTTCAAACATCCGCCTGACCTGCTGGTTTTTTCCTTCATGAATGGAGATCTCGATAATAGAAGAATTTCCCGACTTATTAGAGCTTTTGACGTTTACTTTTGCAGGCGCCGTTTTACCGTCTTCGAGATAAATGCCCCGCTCCAGCTTTTTCAGGTTTTCTTTCGAAGGTCTTCCTTCTACTTTTGCAATGTACGTTTTTACAATTTTATTGCGCGGATGCATCATCAAATGAGCAAAATCACCATCATTTGTTAAAGAAGAAGCCCGGACGTTTCATAATCCAGCCTGCCTACTGGAAAAATACGCTGTTCGATATCCGGCAGAAAGTCATTTACCACCTTACGGCCTTTATCATCACTTACAGCTGAAATGATTGATTAGGCTTATATAGAAGAAAATAGACCGGCTGCTCTTTATCCAAAGGCACTCCATCTACTTCCACTACGTCATTACCGACTGTTACTTTTGTTCCTAATTCTGTTACTACATCACCATTTACAGTAACGCGTCCTTCTTCGATCAGCTTTTCTGCTTTTCGTCTGGACGTAATTCCTGCTCCTGCTATTACTTTCTGCAATCTTTCCATCTGCTTCACCTCATCTTCTATATCATACGCATCATGCTGTGGAACCACAACCTTTTTTCCGTTCAGCACGGTGTCTATCTGTCGTTTTCGTCCCATGCATCAATCCGGCTGAAAAACTGATCCGGATCCTCTGTTTTTTCTTCACTGAACTGCTGGATATCCGGAAGTTCCTGCAGCGATGTGAGCTCAAAATATCCAAAAAGCGTTTGGACGTGCGGTATAGAATAGGCCGTCCAATTTTATCGGCCCGGCCTGCTTCTGCTATCAGGGCTTTGGCAACCAGAGTCTGAATGGAACTGCCCGAACTCACACTTCGTATGTCATCAATTTCTGTTTTAGTAATCGGCTCATTATAAGCTATGATCGCAAGTGTCTCCAGGGCAGCCTGAGAGAGCTTCGGTCGATCAGGAGTGATGACGTACTGCTCTATATACGAAGCGTACTCATCTTTTGCTGCCATCTGGTAGGAGGTACTGGTCTGTTTCAAACACAAACCGCCTTCCTTTTCCTGCATCTGCTGCTTCATTTCTTCCAGCGAAAAGAACATTCCTCCATGCTGATCTGCAGCAGACCCGCAGCATCTTCGATTTCCACTCCTTCTTCTCCGCTTACATATAGAAGCGATTCCAATACTGCTTTTTGTTTTTCCTTATTTACCATACGTTGTTCCTCCAGCGGTATGTACTTCAATATCAGAGAAATTCCCATCCTGTGTACAGATGATTTTTTGCTGCTTCATCATTTCCAGCATCGCCAGAAATGTAACCACCACTTTCGGCTTATCCGCCTCCATAAAAAAGTCTGCGAATAAGCAGCTGCCGTGCCGGAGAGGCTAACATGTTTTCAATAGAACCGATCATCTCTTCAACGGAATACGTTTCCTGTTTGATGACTGCAGAGGAAGGTTTGTTAAACGCAGCGCGGGTCTTCAGCCTCTGCAGGGCGTCAATCATATCGTATATGGATACGTTATCCGGCAGCGCCGTATCTTCTTTTTTATCTTTAAGTTCCTGCCATGATCTCGAAAATGGTTTGTATAATAAGTACCCGCTTCGGCTTCCTGCTTTTTCAGATAGTCTGCAGCGGCTTTATACTTTTTGTATTCGGATAAACGATAAATGAGTTCTTCCCTGGGGTCGTACTCGTAGTCCTCTTCTTCTTCCTCAAAATCGGTGCAGGAAGAAGCATGCTGCTCTTGATCTCCAGAAGAGATGCTGCCATCACTAAATATTCACTTGCTACATCAAGCTGAAGCTCCTGCATCGTCCGCACATAGTCCAAATATTGGGCTGTAATCGTTGAAACAGAAATATGATAAATATCTACTTCTGATTGTTGGATTAAATGCAGCAGCAGATCGAGTGGTCCCTCGAATGTATCAATTTTTACGCTGTATTTCTCCATTTTTCTACCCCTCTGTTCCCTTTCACACACTTGAATTATATCATATCCATCTGCTGCTTAACGATAGGCGAATTTATGACGTTTAACGTCTCGGAGTAGATTAATGAAAAGCACATGTGGTAAAGTTTAGAATATGTACTCCAACGGCCTTTAGAACATTGTCAAAGAAAATATTCAACGAAAGCGAGTGCATGCTATGCCTCCTATTTACTCTGACAGCTATATTCAATTCCTTATTCAGTTTCACGGGCATCGTGATTACTTTGAATGCCATGAATTGTTAGAAGAACACTGGAAGGAAAAAGAAGCCGGCAGACGCGACAAACACTGGGTAGGACTCATTCAGCTTGCCGTCGGGTTATATCATCAGCGCCGCGGCAATTATGCAGGCGCAGAGAAAGTGCTCCTTCGTTCTTCGGAATTATTGCCGAGCATTCGTATTCCCTGCAGCAGCTTTCTATCGATACAGATGAATTGTTAAACCGCATCTATTTACAGCTCGATCAGCTCTTATCCGACGATCCTTATTCGGATTTAAATATCCCCCTGACGGATGAAAAAACTCGTTCAGCACTGTTATGAAGAATGTGCACGACGCCGGCTTGTCTGGCAGAATAAAAGCGATATGGCCGATAAGGAATTAATTGACCGCCATACACGCCGGGACCGATCCGATGTAATTCAGGAACGCGAAGAACAAAAGAAACGAAAGCAGGCTGCGGCCAGCCGTTATTCCTCTTACTAAAGAAATTTCCATAAGAAAGCGTCCGCCTGTTACGAAGCGGACGCTTTTTCTACGTACTCTGGGTTTCTTCCGGCCGGCATGATTCAAGAAAGCTTTTTACCGCCTCGGAAGGAACCATATTTTTTTGAAGGCGCTGCTGCATTTCTTCTACCATTTTCCTGCCAAGACCTTCCCCGCGGTAGGATGGGTTAATACATAAATGCTGCAGCCTGACCGTATTCTCCGTTTCATTCACAATACCAATAACTCCTACAAAATCTTCTTTTTCCTTCCATAAAAAAAGCTCTCAGCTGCTTTCTGTTTCATACTTCTGCACGGTTTCAAGCAATAGTTTAATACTCTTTTCTTCCGGCATGTATGACAGCAGGCCCATTGCGATTTTTCGTTGTGCAGGCTTAAATTTCATGAACATATAAATATATCCCTCATCACTTTCGAAAAATAGAAGATATGTGCTGCTTGGAGAAAGCACGTCCTCAAACAGCACGAAAACATGGCAGATAGAACCGCCATGTTTCATGATTTATCGATATTGTACATGATTTAAAAAAGTTTATCAAGATTAGCCATTTCAATTGCTGCAAGCGCTGCGTCTGCGCCTTTATTGCCAGCTTTCGTGCCGGCTCTTTCCACCGCTTCTTCGATCGTATTTGTTGTTAATACGCCGAATATAACGGGAAGATCATAATTCATAGCTACCTGTGATACTCCTTTGGCGGCTTCTGAGCAGACATAATCAAAGTGAGGCGTTGCTCCGCGGATGACGGTACCAAGTGTAATAATTGCATCATATTTTTTTCTGCGCCAGTTTTTTGGAAGCATAAGGAATTTCAAATGCACCCGGTACCCAGACGGTATCGATATTTTCTTCTGTTACACCGTGGCGTTTTAATGTACCGACTGCTCCTTCAAGCAGTCTCCCAGTAATAAAATCGTTAAAGCGTCCGGTAACTACTGCTATTTTAAGTCCTGCCCTGTCATAGATCCTTCAAAATTCTGTCCCATGTCTGAAAACTCCCTTATTCTCTAATGTTATGCTGCATATATTTAGAAGTGGAGCATGTGCCCCATTTTTCCCTGTTTGGTCCGCATATACCTTTCGTTATCCTTGTTAAGTGGAAGCTGAATAGGTACACGGTCGATCACTTCCAGATCATAACCCTTGAGCCCGGTAATTTTTCTGGGATTATTGGTAAGCAGGTTCATTTTTTTTACTCCAAGGTCTTTAAGAATCTGGGCGCCAATTCCATAATCGCGGAGATCAGGCGCAAAACCAAGCTTTTCATTAGCTTCTACTGTATCATATCCCTGCTCCTGAAGTTCATAGGCTTTCAGCTTATTGATCAGGCCGATACCTCTTCCTTCCTGGCGCATGTACAGCAGAATACCGCTGCCTTCCTGCTCAATCTGCTGCAGGGCTGCATGAAGCTGAGGGCCGCAGTCGCAGCGGTGGGAACCAAATACATCTCCTGTTAAACATTCTGAGTGAACCCGTACAAGTACGGGTTCATCCGGCAGGATATTACCCTTTACGAGCGCGATACTTTCTTTTTGATCAATAACAGAAGTGTAGCCGTACGCTGTAAATTCACCGAATTCTGTTGGCAGCTTCACTTCTGTTTCTCTTACGATCAGCTTGTCTTTTTTATGACGGTATTTAATAAGATCCTTGATCGTAATCATCTTGATTTCATGTTTTTCAGCGATTTCAAGAAGCTCAGGGACACGGGCCATTTCCCCATCCTCTTTAATAATTTCACAGATAACGCCCGACGGCTCAGCACCGGAAAGACGTGCCAGGTCAACAGCCGCTTCGGTATGTCCGGCTCTGCGGAGAACCCCTCCCTCTTTAGCGATCAATGGGAAAACATGGCCGGGACGCTTTAGATCGAGCGGCCGGGTTTTATTATTAACAAGAGAAAGGATGGTATCCGCCCGTTCTTTGGCTGAAATGCCGGTAGACGCACTTTTGTGATCTACGCTGACTGTGAACGCTGTTCCGTGGGGATCGGTATTGTGGTCAACCATCGGAACCAGCTCCAGCTCCCCGGCCCTTTTTTCGGTTATAGGCGTACAGACGAGACCACGTCCGTGGGTAATCATAAAGTTAATGGTGTCTGGTGTAATTCTATCGGATAAAGCGACAAAGTCGCCTTCATTTTCCCTGTCTTCATCATCGACTACGATCACTGCTTTTCCCTGCATTAATTCATAGATGGCTTCTTCAATTGTATGAAACATGGATTCATTTTCCATGATGCATCTGCCTTCTTTCTATTGGAGTTTTACGCTTTTTTGTATTTGGTTTCAAGCAGACGCTCTGTGTATTTCATTAACACATCGCATTCTACGTTGATTGGATCATTTATCTGTTTAGTAGATAAGTTTGTTTCTTCCCACGTGTGGGGAATAATCGAAACAGTAATAGTAGATGCTGCATCGTCCACTCCAAATAAAGTAAGACTTATGCCGTCGAGCGTTACGGATCCTTTAAGCATCATATACGGCATCAGCTGCTCCGGCACTTCAATGTGAATGTACACTGCGTTTGCCAGCGGCTCAATGGAGGCAATTCTTCCGGCTGCATCCACATGGCCGCTTACGAAATGTCCACCGAAGCGGTTATTGGCTGCCATAGCTCTTTCCACATTTACGCGGCTGTTCTCTTGAAGAGCCTGAAGACTGGTGCTTTTCATTGTTTCAGGCATTACATCGACCTGAAACATGTTTTCATCGAAATCTGTAACTGTCAGGCAGACACCGTTAATGGAAATACTGTCTCCTTCTTTCATGTCCTGCATAATTTTTTCCGCTTTTATTTTCAGCTCCATATGCGTTTCATGGTCATTCATCTGGGCAATCGTTGCTTTTTCTTCTATAATTCCTGTGAACACAGCATTCATCCTTTCTTTGGAAAAGCCGTTATCTTCATGTCTTCTCCTAATGTTTCGGTTGATTCCACTACCAGTTCTGCGGCCTCTTCCATAAGAGCTATGCCGCGTCCTCCAAAAACAGGAAATGCCGTTTTTCCGCCAATCAGCTTTGGGGCTATATAATAGTGCAGTTCCTGAAAAGCGGCTGCATCTAAAAAGCTGCCATGTACAGCTGCCCCGCCTTCTACATACAAAGACTGTATATTTTTTTCTCCCAGCTTTCCGAGAAGAACAGGAATCGTTATTGTTTCCTCCTGCAGCTTTATAATATCGGCTCCGGCGGCTTTCAAAACCTGTTTTCTTTTCTCATCGGCTCCACTACCGCAGATTATCCAAACGGGAGCTCCTTCATCATGCAGCATTTTTGCAGTCGGACTCGTTCGCAGGGAAGTATCCAGGATAATTCGTACCGGCTGCCTGAACGCATGATCAAGCCTGACATTAAGAGAGGGATCGTCAGCAGCGGCTGTTCCCGCACCGATTAGTATCGCATCGTGCTTCATTCGGTTTAAATGGACATCTTCTCTTGCTTTCCCCCCCGTAATCCATTTGCTGCTGCCGGTGTAGGAAGCTGTTTTCCCGTCCAGTGTGGCTGCTGCTTTAAGCGTCACGTAGGGTGTCGCTGTTTTCATATAGTGAAAGAAAAAATTGTTTATTTTGTCTGCCTTTTCTTTTAGGACGCCGACTTCAACGGTTATTCCGGCTGCCTTTAGTTTTTCGATCCCTCTTCCTTTCACTTCGGGATTGGGATCGACAGAAGCCACCACTACTCTATCAACCCGGCTTTCGATCAATAGATCGGCGCAGGGAGGCGTTCTCCCATAATGGCTGCACGGTTCCAGCGTCACATAGGCCGTAGCACCCTGCGCCTGGTCCCCTGCCATGCGCACGGCATGCACTTCTGCGTGGGGGGTTCCCGCTTTTAGGTGTGCCCCCATGCCGACAATTTGATTGTTTTTTACTATTACGGCTCCCACTAATGGGTTGGGGGAGGTCTGGCCTGAAGCGGAAACTGCCAGATCCAGTGCGAAATTCATATATGTTTCATCGTTCATATTTATTACAGCCTTTCCCACTGCCCCGTCCAATCAGCTTCGGAGCATATAAAAACCCCCGAAGGACTGTTTCCTTCGGGGGAGTAATTAATCACGTTTAAATAAGCCCTGTAAACAGGGATCAAAGGCCGCTTCTCTATGTTAAACACAAAGTATCGCGCAGCCTATTTAAACATGGTTTCCTTCTCCCATCCAGACTTTACTGTCGGCTTCGGAATTTCACCGAATCCACCGCTCTGCCTAAGCATTACGGGTCACGGACTAAAAAGAGAATGCTCTTTATCACCGCCGGTTGGGACTTTCACCCGACCCCGAAGGAACTGCCGTACGGCAGGTACCAATGTTATTTTATAAAAGTATATACTTAATCATATGATAATCCAATGAGAATCGTCAACTAAAATGCCTGACGGTTCTGTTATGTAAAAAAACCGGCACGGAGCCGGTTTTTTTGCTTTATTCGCTCCAGACTTTCACTTCCTGCATAACGTCGCCCTGCTTGATTCTATCTACCGTATCCAGGCCTTCTGTTACTTTACCAAAGACCGTGTGAACGCCGTCTAAGTGAGGCTGTGGTTCAAAAAGAATAAAGAACTGGCTTCCGCCCGTATCTTTGCCGGCATGCGCCATTGATAAATAGCCTTTACCGTGCTTATTAGGATTTCCTTCTGTTTCACATTTAATGGTATATCCCGGTCCACCTGTGCCGTTGCCGCTAGGGTCTCCACCCTGGGCTACGAATCCAGGAATGACGCGGTGGAAATTCAATCCATTATAAAAGCCTTTATTGGCAAGTGTTTCAAAGTTTTCTACTGTGCCTGGTGCATCCTGGTCAAAGAATTCAATTTGAATTTCTTCTCCGTTTTCAAACTTAATGCTTCCTTTTTTCATCACAATCAACCACCTTCTTTAAAATGTAAAACCCGGTTTAATAAAACCGGCTGTTCTATTATACCCTCTCTGCTGAGCGAAGAGGCAAATCATTTTTTAATAAATCTTCATAGGATTCTTTTTTTATGACGAGCTGGACCGAACCGTTTTCTGCAAAAACGACCGGAGGTCTGGAAAATCGGTTATAGTTATTAGCCATGGCATATCCATAGGCACCCGTGCAGAAAACTGCCAGCACATCATCTTCGGCAATTTCCGGTAGAGGCAGATCCCAGATCAGCATATCGCCGGACTCACAGCATTTCCCTGCAATGGCAAACGTATCTTCTGCTTTATCGTTGGCGCGGTTTGCAAGCACCCCTTCATATTCAGCATGGTACAGTGCAGGGCGGATATTATCGGTCATACCTCCGTCAACTGCAGCATATCTGCGGACACCCGGAATGTTTTTCTGGGAGCCGATTTTATAAAGCGTAGTCCCGGCATCACCGGTCATTGCCCGGCCTGGTTCAATCCAGATTTCAGGAAGCTTTAGTCCGTGCATGGCAGACTGTTCTTTCACCGTATGAATTAAAGAGGTAACATACTCCTCCGGCAGCAGCGGCTCGTCACCCTCTACATAGCGGATCCCGAAACCGCCCCCTGCATTGAGTACTTCCGGCTCGAAATCCAATTCTTCTTTCCAGCGGATAATCTGGCTGAATAATTTTTCAATAGCCATGGAAAAACCATTCGTATCAAAAATCTGTGAACCTATATGGCAGTGGATCCCTTTCAGCTGCAGATAAGGATGATCTTTCAGACGCTTAATAGCTTCATCCGCCTGGCCGCTTGTTAAATCAAAACCAAACTTCGAGTCTTCCTGGCCTGTGGAAATATACTCATGCGTATGAGCTTCAATTCCAGGGGTCGTGCGGATCAGCACATGCGGGGTTTTTTTCGTTTTCTCAGTCTGCTCCTTGAGCATATCCAATTCATGAAAATTATCCACTACAAAACACCCGACATCAAGATCAAGAGCCATCTGGATTTCCTCAAGGGATTTATTATTCCCATGAAGGTGAACACGTTCCATTGGAAATCCGGCACGCTTGGCCGTCAGCATTTCTCCACCTGAAACAACATCGAGGCTTAATCCCAGTTCGTCAGCAAGCTGAACCATGGCAATACAGCTGAACGCCTTGCTCGCATATGCCACCTGATACTGCATGCCTTCTGTTTCGAATGCTTTTTTAAAGCCTCTTGCCCGGCGCCGGATAAGCTCTACATCATATACAAAAACCGGTGTTCCGTATTCTTTCGTTATATCCATTGTATCAACGCCGCCTATTTCCAGGTGGCCTTTACTGTTTATTTGGCTGGTGCCGTGTAGATACATAGTTTTTCCCCCTACTCCCATTCAGTGATTTATATTGTAGCATCTATTAGCAGGAGTACAAAGAAAAACTCTCGCAGTTGTTATCAGGGGCTTTTATACGATCGTGTCATGAATAAGAGGCTCCGGCACAACTTCGGAATCAGAATATTCATAGGCCTCCCTGACAATAGCAGATGCTTCCGAAGCATCTGTCTGATTGGCGTGAAGAACAGCAAGCACATCGCCCGCCTGAACGCGGTCCCGATTTTTTTTCTGAAGTTCGATTCCTACCGCATAATCAATTTCATCGTCTTTTGTTGCCCGTCCTGCACCAAGCGTCATAGCAGCACGTCCTATTTCAGAAGCTTTCATTCCGCTGACAAATCCATTTTTTTCAGATGTTACTTCTATTAGATGAGAAGCGTTGAGAAGAAGACTGGAATCATCCACTGACGAGGCGTCGCCTCCCTGCGCTTCAATGAACTGCTTCATTTTTTTCAATGCTTCTCCATTATTAATAACCTGCTCCACCAATTTCACTGCTTCTTCCAAATTGGCTGCTTTATCCGCAAGGACAACCATGTGTGCGGCAAGCGTAACGCTTAGATCGTGAAGATCTTTCGGTCCTTTTCCGTTTAACGTATCAATGGCTTCTTTGACTTCCAGCGCGTTTCCGACAAAACGGCCGAGCGGCTGATTCATATCGGATATAACTGCCATCGTTTTCCGATCCAGTGATTTCCCAATATCCACCATCGCGCCGGCAAGCTCTCTTGCCTCTTCCACGCTTTCCATAAAGGCCCCGCTGCCTGTCTTTACATCGAGAACAATGGCGTCTGCTCCGGCAGCGATTTTTTTACTCATCACAGAGCTGGCAATCAATGGAATAGAATTAACTGTGCCTGTTACGTCACGAAGCGAGTACAGCTTCTTATCAGCGGGCGTCAAATTCCCGCTCTGCCCGGCAAGGGCAATTTTATTCTGGTTTACGAGCTTAATAAATTCATCCTGGCTGATTTCCGTCTGAAAGCCTGTAAATGCCTCCAGCTTATCTATCGTTCCGCCAGTATGACCGAGACCGCGTCCGGACATTTTTGCTACCGGTATGCCAAGTGCCGCTACAATGGGACCTAGAATAAGCGTTGTTTTGTCTCCCACTCCACCGGTGGAATGTTTGTCCACTTTGACTCCTTCCACCGCAGACAGATCAAGCTGGTCTCCGGAAGCCGCCATTGCAAAAGTCAGCGCTGCTGCTTCAGACTGCGTCATCCCTTTAAAATAAACGGCCATGGCAAAGGCTGCTGCCTGATAATCAGGAACTCCGCCCTTTGTATACTCGTTAATAAACCATTCAATTGCTTCCTGCGGTAATTCTTTTCCATCCCGTTTATCTGTAATAATGTCTACCATTCTCATTGTATGCGCCTCTCTTCATTTAGGATGTTATGATGCCGGCATGCTTTTTATGATTTCTTTTACCAGTGAAATAAATTTAGGCTTTGTTCTGGCAGCTGTTTCCATTACTTCCTGATGAGTCACACCCTGCAGATCTTCGCGACTGCCATATCTGTGACGCAGGAAATGCCCAGAATATTCATTCCGCTGTGCTGCGCGACGATAACTTCCGGAACCGTGGACATACCTACGACATCCCCTCCGAGACGACGGAGCATAATTAATTCTGCTGCAGACATAAAATAAGGTCCGGTAATGCCGGCATACACTCCCTGCTGCAGCGTTAAGCCTTCTTTTTCGGCGCAGCGATGGGCAAGTTTCTGAAATTCTTTATTATATGCTGTACTCATGTCAGGAAACCGGGGGGCCGAATGCCTCCAAATTCTCTCCAATAAGCGGATTATCGTTTGTCATATTTAAATGGTCTTCTATCACCATTAAATCGCCGGGCTGATAGTTTTTATTCATCCCCCCGCAAGCATTGGTTACAATCAGGTTCTCTGCTCCAAGACTTTTCATCACCCGGACCGGGAAGGTGACTTCCTGCATCGAATAGCCTTCATAGTAATGAAAGCGTCCCTGCATGGCATAACTTCTTTTCCCTGAAGCCTGCCAATGACAAGGCGTCCTGCATGTCCTTCCACTGTAGATACAGGAAAATGTGGAATCTCATTATATGGAATGTATACCGGCTCTTCTATTTCTTCTGCAAGATCTCCTAGACCGGATCCCAAAATCATGGCGACAGCAGGTGCTTTGTTTATTTTGGACTGAATAAAATCAGCTGCTTCGTTTATTTCAGTGGTTGAGATGCTCATTTACAACTCTTCCCCCGTCCGTTTAACGATATTTTTCATTAGTGATAAAAATTCTGCTCGGACAGCCGTGGTAGTCTCCATTACTTCATCGTGGCTGAGCGGCTGGTCAAGGATGCCGGCAGCCATGTTGGAAATGCAGGAAATTCCCAGAACCTGGATAGAGGAGTGGGCTGCTGCGATTACTTCGGGAACCGTCGACATCCCTACAGCATCGGCCCCGAGTACACGCAGCATGTTAATTTCAGCCGGCGTTTCATAACATGGACCCGTATTCGCTGCATAAACACCTTCTTTTAAGTCAATTTCAAGCTCTTTGGCAGCTTTATTGGCAATATGGGCAAGTCTTTCAGAATAAGCATTGGACATATCAGGAAAGCGGGTGCCGAAAGATTCTTCGTTTTTGCCGATTAAAGGATTTGCCCCCATTTGATTAATGTGGTCTTTAATTCTCATTAAGTTGCCTGCTTTAAACGATTCGTTAATACCGCCGGCAGCATTTGTAACAAAAAGCGCTTCAATA
This sequence comes from Sinobaca sp. H24, assembly GCF_023845525.1. Classification (NCBI taxonomy): domain Bacteria; kingdom Bacillati; phylum Bacillota; class Bacilli; order Caryophanales; family Sporolactobacillaceae; genus Sinobaca; species Sinobaca sp. H24. Next base: position 198,357 of record NZ_JALBWT010000002.1, on the reverse strand, counting down.
CCGAGCATATGCATGACGCGCACCGGAAAGGTAACCTCCTGCATGGAATAACCCTCATAATAATGAAAACGGCCTTTCATTGCCGCAACCGCGACTCCTTCGAGTTTACCAACAACAAGCTCACCGGCATGTCCTTCCACGGTGGAAACCGGGAAGCCCGGAATTTTTTCATATGGAATCACTACTGCTTCTTCTATTTCATCAGCAAGAATACCAAGTCCTGATCCTAAAATCAGACCGATCTTTGGCTGAATGCTGGTATATGACTGAATCGTGCTGGATGCTTTTTGGACGTTCTCGATAATGTTCATTATTTGTCTCCATTCTTGTTTAGAATTGATAAAAAGCTGCTGCCATATTCCGGCATCGGTACATTGAAGTTTTCTGCAATCGTTGCGCCTACATCAGCGAATGTCTTTCTTGTGCCAAGATCACGCCCGGGAGTAACGGACGGGGAGTAGGCAAGCAGCGGCACTACTTCCCTGGTATGATCGGTTCCCGGATGAACCGGATCATTGCCGTGATCTGCGGTAATAATAAGAATATCATCCTCGTTTAAACTCTCCATCACTTCCGGCAGTCTCTGATCGAACTCTTCTATTGCTTTTCCATATCCGATCGGGTCCCGGCGGTGGCCGAATTTCGCATCAAAATCGACAAGATTTAAAAAGCTGAGCCCGGTAAAGTCCCGGCGGATCGTCTGCATCAGTTTATCCATTCCGTCCATATTTGATGTTGTACGAAGTGAATCAGTAATTCCCTCATTGTCGAAAATATCGCTGATCTTTCCAACAGCAAGGCTGTCCAGGCTGCTGTCCTCTAAATAGTTCAGCACGGTCTGTCCGAATGGCTTTAATGCATAATCATGACGGTTGGAAGTACGTTCAAATGACCCGGCGTCTCCCACAAATGGTCTTGCGATAATTCTGCCCAGCATATAAGGCGGATCATACGTCATTTTCCGTGCTTTTTCGCAAATATCATAAAGTTCTTCAAGGGGAACGATATCTTCATGGGCTGCAATCTGCAGCACGGAATCTGCAGAAGTGTAAACAATTAAGTCTCCGCTTTTTACATGGGCTTCTCCGAGCTCTTCGATAATTTCCGTGCCGGAAGCAACTTTATTGCCGATCACTTTTCTCCCCGTCGCTTCTTCAAGCTTTCCTATTAAATCCGGCGGAAATCCTTCCGGAAATGTCTGAAACGGTTCACCGATATACAGCCCCATCATTTCCCAGTGACCTGTCATGGTATCTTTACTCTGCGATGCTTCCTCCATGATGCCATAAGAAGCTTCAGGAGAAGACACTGCTGAAATACCGGGTGCTTTTTTGATCATTCCCAATCCCAGTTTTTCCAGATTTGGCACCTTAAGCCCTTCCATCTTTTCAGCAATATGGCCAAGCGTGTCGGCCCCCTTATCGCCAAACTGTTCAGCGTCAGGTGCTTCACCTATTCCTACTGAGTCCATTACAACAACAAACATTCGCTTAAACGGGTAATTACTCATGTTAAGTCTCCTTTTTATGCCCTTGGATGATAATGTAAATATACATCCTTGAGTTTATGGGTTGATACGTGGGTATATATTTGTGTAGTGGAAATATCCGTGTGCCCAAGCATTTCCTGAACCGCTCTTAAATCAGCCCCGTTTTCAAGGAGATGAGTAGCAAAGGAATGCCTGAGCGTATGGGGAGTAAGCGGCTTTTCAATTCCGGCTTTTTCCGCCGCGCCTTTTAATATTTTCCAGAACCCCTGCCTCGAAAGTGGATTTCCGTGATGATTCACAAAAAGAGTGTCGTGCCGCTTTTGCTTCATTAGTTCGAAACGGCCGTTTCCTGCGTAAGTTTCTACGGCTTCCGCCGCCACTTTTCCAAGTGGTACAATCCGCTCCTTGTTCCCTTTCCCCAGGCACTGCACGAAGCCCATTTCCAGATGAATATCTCCGCTTTTGAGTTCACACAGCTCCGTTACGCGGAGACCGGTTGCATACATCAGCTCCAGCATCGCGTGATTTCTTCGTGAAAAAGCCGTCGTCCCCTTCGAAGCTTCCAGAAGGCGGTCTACTTCCTGAGAGGTAAGGACAGAAGGAAGCTTTCTGCTTTTTTTCGGCGTTTCAATAAGCTCTGAAGGGTCTTTTGTTGTTTTTCCATCTCTTAGAGCAAATTGATGATAGGCGCGGATCGTTGATAAATATCTTGATAATGTTGCGGTGGTGCGCCCTTCTTCTTTTTTTGCATGAAGATAGTCCAGTATATGCCGCCTTTCCACATCGGCGGTTTTAGAGACACCCGCTTTTTCCAGGCTTACTATGTAATGCTTTAAATCCCTTTGATAGGATTGAACCGTATTTTGTGACAGTCCCTTTTCCACCTGGCAGTAATGCAGAAAATCCATGATATCCATCTTCACCTCAGGTCCGCCTTCCTTCCATTTACGAATCGTACAGGCATATCATAACATAAGCAATAAAGCGTCATCATCCTTATCCCTCCATGAATTTCAACTTCTAAAAAGTTCTATTTTTCTAACAATACTGCAAAATAAAAAACCTTCTCATTTCTGAAAAGGTTTAACGTACTTTTACTTGATTTTTCTTTTTAGGTTTCTTCTCTGCCTCTGATTCCTCTCCAGCGTTCTGGCAGCGGTGGCACACGCCGTGAAAGGTCAGGCGGTGGTCTTTAATTTTGAAGTTCCAATCTTTTTCCACCACTTTTTCTACTTCTCCAAGCAGATCATCCTGAATTTCATCCACCGTTCCGCATTCAATACACACGAGATGATGATGAAAATGTGCGGCTCCCTCTTTTCGAAGGTCATATCGGGAAACGCCGTCCCCAAAATTTATTTTATCTACAATTTCTAGTTCGTTTAACAGCTCAAGCGTGCGGTACACGGTAGCAAGACCGATTTCCGGAGCTTTTTTTTTACGAGTAAGTATACATCTTCTGCACTGAGGTGGTCTTCCTCATTTTCAAGCAGCACACGAACCGTCGCTTCCCGTTGAGGAGTTAATTTATAGCTTTTGGAATGGAGCTGATTTTTGATCCGGTCAATACGCTGTTCCATTTTATCCTCCTCCTTCTCAATCAATCTATATTCACATTATAATAATGCTAAAGAGGAGTGTCAATTAATAATGATAATTAATACCACTTTATAATAATTATTAACTGAAAAAGCTGTTATTGTTCATTGATTCTCAATCTCAAATACTGCACAGCATACATTGTTTTCGCATCATGTATTAGATTCTGCTGCACAGCCTCTTCCGCTTCTTGTAAGGAAATTTCTTCGACCTGAACAAATTCATCTTCATCGGTAAATGGACGTCCCGGTTTATCAATGTCTGCTTCGTAAAGATGAACCAGTTCATCGCAGAAGCCGGGTGCAGTATAAAAAGAGGCAATTTTTTTCAGGGCCAGCGGCTTATACCCGGTTTCCTCTTCGAGCTCACGTCCCGCCGTAACGTGTGGTTCTTCCCCTGCTTCCATTTTACCTGCCGGGATCTCCAGAATTTCTTTTTCAAGTGCTTTACGGTACTGGCGCACCATAACAATATTATTTTCCTTTGTAACAGCAATTACGGCCACCGCTCCGGGATGACGCACAAGTTCTCTTTTGCTTGTTTTTCCGTTGGGAAGGCCTACTTCTTCTACATCTACGTTAATAACCTTGCCGCTGTATATTCTTTCTCCTGAAATAGTCTTTTCTGTAAAATCCATGTGGTGCCTCCTTAAATGTTTTCCTCAATAATTTGTTCCATACGCTCGTATGTAATTTCTCCAGCTATTTTTTCAATAATAATACCGTCTCTATCGATAATGACTGTAGTAGGAAGATATTGGAGCTGATAGGCATCTGCCACATCCCCTTCCATATCAATAGCCGAAGGAGTACGGGTAAGATTGAATTCCGCTGCGAACGCTTCAGCTTCCTCCTGCGTACGCTCATAGGAATTCATGTTCATAGTAATAACCTCGACCCCTTCTCCATTATAATTTTCATGAATTTCCAGAAGGGCGGGAAGTTCCCTCACGCATGGTTCACACCAGGAGGCCCACATATTCAGCACTACCAGGCTGTCCCCGTAATCGCTAAGCGCCGTCTCTTCGTCACTTCCATAGGAAGGAAGAGAAAAATCCGGTGCCCGGTCCCCCGGCTCCGATCCTACCTGTTTGCGCTGCCGCTGATAATAATATACAAAACCGCAGCTGCCGCCAATCCAATAATTATAAGGGTGATATTCTTTTATATTCATTCCCTCACCTGCCTGCTTGTTCTTTCTCTATCATACATAGTTTGACGGTATTTGTATTTATCATTTTTTATTTTAACCAGACTAAAAACTAAAGCTTTGTTTTTATACTCCTGCCCGTTAACTAAAACTACATATGAAAAAAGAATAAATCTGCACATCTAAAAAAGAGGCAGTCCAATATTATGGCTCTGCCTCTTTTTGATCTATATTGTTTATTTGTTTTGTTATCCTTTTACCGTAACGGTGGCCATATCGGTCTCACCGGCTGTTACGTCCGTCTGTTCATGTGATTTAATATCCTGTATCTGGTCCCCTTCAGTAAATACAACAGGCGTGATCAGGCTTTTGGCTTTTTCTTTAATGTCAGCAAGCGTAAATTCTACGAGAAGATCTCCCGGATTTACTTTATCGCCTTCTGAAACATGCGTTGTGAACCCCTCCCCATTCAGGGCCACCGTCTCCAGTCCAATATGAATCAGGACATCAAGGCCTTCATCGGACTTAATCCCTACTGCGTGTTTTGTAGGAAATACCTGCACGATCTTTCCTTTGACAGGGGATACTATTCTTCCCTCGGATGGTTCTACGGCAAATCCTTCACCCATCATTTTTTCTGAAAACGTTGGATCAGGGACATCTTTTAAATCTACAAACCGTCCTGTAGCAGGGGCCTTAATCTTAACTTCTTTCGGTTCACTTTTACTTCCAAATAGTTTTTTGAACATATTTCCACCTCATCTTCATAGTCTGAATACTCTTACTTCGCTATACCCTTAATTATTTGTTCTTAATCTGGATTCGGGCAGGGGTTCTCTCAGGTGTGTTTTCATATACCATGAGCCTGTAATCAGCAGCCACATAGAAGCGACAATAAAGCCGCCCATCACATCACCCGGGTAATGCACCCCTAAATAAATGCGGCTCAGCCCGATCAGCACAATAAGTAAAGCTGAAGCTGCGATAACGGCCGCTTTAACACCTGCATTTTCAACAGCGAGTACCAGGATTAAAGCGATCATTCCATACATTACAAGAGCATTCATCGCATGTCCGCTCGGAAAGCTGAATCCGTCTGCCTCAATGAGCTGATTAACAGACGGCCTGTCTCTGTAAAAATAACTTTTCAGGGCAAAATTAATGGCGCCGCTTCCGCCGACTGCAATCGCGACAATCCAGCCTTTTTTCCATTTTTTACGGACCCAGAACAGGATGGTTAAAAATGTAGTCAGCGCTGTTGTAAAAATAACGCTGGCAAGCGACGTTATGAATTTAAACACTTCTATCATAAAGGGATTCGTCCAGATCCTTACTGCATCTATTATTGATTGTTCCCAGGCTGTCGATGTTCCTCCAGCCACATCCTGTGCTAAAATAATAAAAGCAGCTATGCCGCTTAGACAGATAAGCAAAATCCATTTTTTTTCTATCATTTTATCAGCGTCCTCTATTTTTAATGGGCATAGGCCAGCTGAAGAAAAGGAGCGCTAACACTATGCAGGAAGCTTCCAAAAGCAGCGTTCTGGATTTTTTATTTTATTACTATAACAGACGGCTGTTAAAAAAACATTTTTACCAACTATTATACAGAGAAGCCGAGGCAGTACCATCCGGTCCCGTTTTATTTTTCACAGCAACTGGTGGGACGGGCTCGTGCTGCATTACATAAACCGGGCTCACTTCAAAAAAAATGCTTTCGCTATGATCGATGAGGAGGGACTCAGGCAGTTCCCGTTTTTCCGGCGGCTCGGTGCTTTTTCCATAGACCGGTCGAGCGGAAGACATATGCTCCGCTCTCTTCAATATGCCAAAGACAAACTGCAGGGCAATAACGCCGTCTGGATTTTTCCCCAGGGTAAAGAAGAACATCTTGAAAAAAGGCCGCTTGCCTTTTCTTCCGGCATCTCCAGAATTATTTCCGGAAACGAGCAAATTCCTATTATACCTGTTTCGCTTTATTACAGCTACTTTCATAAACAAACACCGTATTTGTTCATTGAGACCGGAAAGCCGTTCTACCTGGACAGCGGAACCAGCGGCTCGTCCTATCCGGATATTACGGCACATCTGGAACACCGGCTAACCAGTCAGCTGGATCGGCTGGCAGAAGATGTAGTGGAAGAAAAGCAGCTGGAATCTTTTGTTTCTTTGTTAAAAGGAAAATCGACAGTAAGCGAATCCTTTCAGAAAACATTCGGCCGCTCCCGTCAGTGAGGAGATGACATTTATGATTATGATGTACACTGCCCTGCTCGTTTTATTTTCGCTGTGGCTTATTTTAAATTTATTATTTATGCCACGGCCTTCCTTCAGACCGGGAACTGCAGCCAGGGAAACCGTTACTGTGCTTGTACCTTTAAGAAATGAGGAAAAAAATGCGGAAGCGCTTATCCAAAACTTAAAGAAGCTGGAATCTGCCCGCGTCCGTTTTCTTTTTTTGGATGACAGCTCAGAAGACGCTACGTTGTCGCTGCTCCGCACTCATACTGCTGATTGGAAAGAAGCTGAAGTGTTAAACGGCAGATCCCTGCCGCCCGGGTGGACCGGTAAAAACTTTGCCTGCCACCAGCTTGCCGAAAAAGCAGAAACGGATTATTTATGTTTTATTGATGCGGACGTGCGACTGGCGCCTGAAGCCATTGCTGTTTTTCAGGAAACAGCACGAGCGCGCCGGGCCAAAATGTTGACCGGCTTTCCGAAATTTCCGGTGTCCGGCATTCTTGCCTCCCTGCTTGTGCCGATGCAGCATTTTGTAATCGCCCTGCACCTCCCGCTTCTGCCGGCTAATTATACAACACGTCCTATTTTCACGCAGCCCACGGCGCGTTTATATTTGCCGAACGTGCGGCTTATCAACAAACAGGCGGCCATGCCTCGGTGAAAGGGGCAATTGTAGACGATGTTGCACTGGCCCGGCAGTTTAAATCACATGGACATCGGAGCTTTCTCCTGAATATTACCGAATACGTTACGTGCTATATGTACGAAACGAGTCGGGACGTATGGGAGGGATTTGGCAAAAATATATTCCCCGGGATCGGCAGGTCCTATTTTCTAGCAGCTTTGCTTACTATTTTTTATACGATATTTTTTTTCTTCCGCTCCCCCTTTTCATTTACGGAGCTGTTACTTCCAGCTGGATATTCTGCCTGCCTTTTCTATTCATCATTTTTATAAAATGGTATGTAGATATTAGGTTCCGCCAGAAAAAATGGCTCTGTCTGTTTATGCCTTTTTCTGCCATTTCTCTAATCGCTGTTCTCTTCTATTCTATTTATCTTACCGTAAGACAAAAAGGCTATACGTGGAAAGGAAGAACCTACCAATGACAAAATCTATTATTATCGGTGCCGGGCTGGGCGGACTCTCCTGTGCGGTTCTGCTTGCAGCGCATGGACACGACGTATCGCGGTTTATGAAAAAAACAGCACGGCCGGCGGCAAACTGCGCTCCTATAAGCTTGGAACCCACACATTCGATTTCGGACCGAACACTATTACGATGCCCTGGGTGTTTAATCATGTGCTGGAACTCGCCGGCCTGACCCCAACCGACTATTTTCAGTTTAAACGGTTATCCAAACATACACGTCATCATTTTTCAAATGGAAGCCTGCTTGATTCGGAAGACAGCGTAGAGGAATCCGCTCAGGCGATTAGTCGTTTTGCGGGTCAAAAAGATGCTGAACAGTTCAAAAAGTACATGCAGCGGACATCCGCCTTATATCATACAGCGTCTTCTACTTTTTTCCCGAGAACATTCCGGTCCCCCGCTGATTATTTGTCGCCCGGCTTGTTTCGTGCCCTTTTGAAAGTAAAGCCTCTGCAGACGATGCATCATTTTCATGCTGCGGCATTTGACGATCCTCGTCTGCAGCAGCTGTTTGACCGCTATGCTACCTACATCGGATCTTCGCCCTATCAGGCTCCCGCTACATTTTCCTTAATCAGCTATCTGGAATGGGCGGATGGAGTGTACTATACGACAGGCGGAAATACTGCTATTGCATCCGGACTCGAAAAAGCTGCCAAAGACCTCGGCGTGCGCTTTTATAAAAATACAGAGGTGACAGAAATTCTAGTGGAACAGCAGCGGGCCACAGGCATTCGTACAAATGACGGAATCGCAGCGGCTGACCATATTGTATTGAACGGTGATCTGCTTACACAGTTCCCATCTTTAGTAGATGAAAGCTTACGTCCACGCTTTACGAACCGGAAAGCTGAACGTACAGAAGCCTCCATCTCCGCTTTTGTTATTATGGCTGGTCTTGATACAAGGCTGCCTCTGCTGAAGCACCACCAGGTATTTTTCAGCTCCGATTACAAAAAAGAGTTTCAAGAACTTTTTACGCTTAACCGCTATGCGGAGGAACCGACAATTTATATCAGCAATTCTTCCTACACAGATCCTGCTGTTTCTCCTGAAGGAGACAATTTATTTATTCTGGTCAATGCTCCATCACTTCCAGGAGGGGAGCTGACCATTTCAGAACAGGCCGCGTATAGAGACACTATTTATGACCTCCTGGAAGAAAAGGGTCTTTTTATCCGCCCGCATCTCGTGCATGAAAAAATAGTCACTCCGGCTGACATGGCCGATGAGTATTACGCTTTTCGGGGATCTATCTACGGTGCAGCCTCCAACAAAAGACGCGATGCTTTTTTAAGGCCTTATAACGAACCCGCTGACATTTCCAATCTATCCTTTACAGGCGGCTCCACCCATCCCGGAGGCGGCTCGCCGATGGTCGTACTGAGCGGCAGAGAAACAGCCAGAACCATTTTAAAAAAAGACGGCATTCTGCTTGATTATTCTTAAACATAAAAACGATCTCCAGGGCAGTCAGCCGGAGATCGTTTTTAGTATATTTTTCTTATCGTCATTTGAAACGACCATCCGCTGTTGAAATACATTGTATTCGTTTTTTCGTGCCGCATGAAGAATAGCCCAGTACATGTATGCTGAAGCTTTGACAGGAAAGCGGGCATCTTCCGGATACTCCTCTATAGAGATAAGTCCTTCTTTATACAAATCTTCTGCCCGGACAGCCACTTCTTCCCATGCCTGAATAAAAGAAGATGTTTTTTCTTTGTTTTTCAGCTGCTCCGGTGAATAATGATGCTTTTTCATAATATCTTCAGGAAAATATATGCGGTTTAAATAAAGATCCTCTCCGATATCCCGAAGAATATTCGTTAACTGCATAGCCGTGCCGAGTGATACGGCTCCCTGCTTTAAATGATCAAATCCCTGCGGCGATAGAATAGGAAGAAGCATCAATCCTACCGTTCCAGCTACATAATAACCGTATGTTTCTACTTCTTCTAGCGTTTTATACCTCGTTTTCACCAGGTCCCAGTGCTGGCCTTCCAGCATGTCCAAAAATGGGTACCTTTCCATCGGAAACTGGGTAAAAACGTCGTTCAGCGCTGTCCATAATGAGGAACTACGGTCCCAGTTCCCTTCAAAAAATTGGATAAGCTCATCCCGGAAATTCTTCCATTCTTTTTCTTTATTTGTTCCTTCGTCTACTATGTCATCCGCCGTACGGCAGAAAGCATAGACCGCCCACACTGCCCGCCGTTTTTTCTCAGGCAGTAAATCAAATGCTTTTGCAAACGTTTTGCTGTTTTTTAAGATAATCTGGTGGCAGTCAGAGTATGCTTTCTCCAGAGGTATCATCACTGTTCCTCCTTTAGCTTTTCCAATAATTAATTTTATGAATGTCTTAAATGCTGGGCCAGCAGCCGGGCTCCCTGCATTACAATAGGCACCCCTCCGCCCGGATGTACGGACGCACCTACTGCATAAATGTTGTCCGCCTTAAAGGGCTTCAGCTGGGGGCGGAATACGGCCGACTGCCCCAGGGTAGGCTGAATGCCGAAACTCCCGCCTTTATACAAACCATCCGCTTCTGCCTGATCAGGCGTACGGACTTTTTTCCAGATAATATGGCTGCTCAGCCCTTCGTAGCCGCGGGCTTCCACTAATTCTATCATTTTATCTGCGTATTCCTCTTTATTTTCCCAAAAAGTGCTGTCTGTTCCCGAAGGAACGGGGATCAGCATGTACAGAACGCTCTGTCCGGACGGGGCCAGGGAATCATCCATAATGGTAGGGTTAAACACATAAATAGAAGGATCGTCATGGAGCTGTTTTCGTCTGAATACATCTTCCATATGTTCATCCAGATTTCCTCCCATAAAGAATTGATGAATACCTTCTTCTTTATATATTTCGACTCCCAGATAAATAAGCAGGCAGCCTGATGACGCTTCATATGAGGTTTCTTTTTGTTTGCTGATCAGCTGCTTGGCCTTAGGAAAGTCACCGTTTAATACCAGCTGGTCCGCTTTCATACGGCCGGATGGCGTAAGCACCGACTCAAACTGGCGGTCTTCTGTATAGTCCACCTGCAGCACTTCTTCATTCAGCCTGATCTCCACGCCTCGTTCCCTAAGCTCTTTCTCCAGTACGGTAATTAAGCTGGCGTAGCCTCCTTCGATATACCACACCCCGTGAAAATGCTCGCTGAAGGTGACAAGTGAATAAAGAGCGGGAGAATGGGAAGGGTGTCCTCCGATGTACAGCGTTTGAAATTGAAAGGCCTGCTGCAGCATAGGGTGGCTGAAATACTGCTCTGATTGTTTTTTAACATTTTGGTAAGCCTTCATTTTCACTAATGAGCTCATGTTTTCCTTTGTAAAAAACGTCCGTTTCCTATAAAAGCTGTTTTCCAGAAAAGCAGCTTTTCCTGATTCAAAGCGGCCTTTCATATCATGCATAAACTGCAGGTAATGTTCTTCTTCTCCTGGAAAACAGCGGGTGATTTCTTCCAGCTGTTTTTGTGTATCGCTCCATTTAGTAAAGGAGGGACCGTTTCGAAAATGCATCGTATACAAAGGATCAAGACGTTTCATCGGAATTTTGTCTCTATCCACCCCTGCTTCTTCCAGGATGGACAAAATGACTTCCGGCAGCAGAACTATCGTCGGGCCTTCGTCAATTTTAAACCCAGCTTCTTCGACAAATTTTATCCTGCCGCCAAGCGATGGCTTTTTCTCTAATAATAACACGTCTTCCTGATTATGGGACAGATATAAAGCTGTTACCAGCCCTCCGATGCCTCCTCCGGCGATGATCGTTTTCATTCTGCTTTTCTCCCCTGTCTTTCCCCGCGTTTAATCTCTCCGGCTGTAATACGGGCGGACTGAATAATGGTCGGCAGGCCGCTGCCTGGATGGGTGCCTCCCCCGACCAGCCAGCAGTTCTCTATATCTTCGAATTTATTGTGGGGACGGAAATACATCATCTGATCAAGCGAATGAGCCAGGTTAAACGTGGCACCATTGTAAACGAAATAACTTTCCTCCCAGTCTTTTGGGGTCGTGATCATTTCTGTAACAATATGCTCTCTAATTCCTTTGAATGCTGTCCTTTTTTCCAGAATATCCAGCGCAAGATCACGGAAGCGTTCTTTTTCCTCTTCCCAATTGATTCCGCTCAAGTTGTTCGGTACTGGTACAAGAATATACAGGGCCGAGTGTCCTTCCGGAGCAAGAGATTCATCCGTTACCGATCCGTTCTGAACATAAATCGAGGGATCTTTGGAAAGCAGCTTGGTGCCTGTAATTTCTTCTACATTCTGCTTATAGTCATCGGCAAATACAATGGTATGATGCGGAGCGTCATACGTCGTATCAAGGCCAAGATAAAGCATAAATGTCGAACAGGAATATTCCATACTGTCCAGCTTTTTCTGGTTCCATTTTTTTAAGTCCTTCTGCTCAAAAAGAGTAGAAGCCGCATGAGCGAAGTCAGCATTAATAATTACCTCATCTGCCTGCATCTTTTCTCCGGAATCCAGCTCAACTCCCGATGCTCTGCCGTTCTCCACTATTACACGCTTCACTCCGGTCCCGGTGTGTATGGTACCACCGTCCTCGCGGATGGCCCGTCCCATCGCTTCAGAGAGCTGGTTCATTCCTCCCAGCGGATGAAACACGCCGTATTCGTATTCCATATACGACAAAATACTAAAAGCACCCGGACAGTTCCACGGAGACATACCTAAGTATTTGGACTGAAATGTAAACGTAAGCTTAAGCCTTTCATCCGTGAAATAATCGGAGAGCACGTCATACAGGGATTTACCTAAAGCGAGCTGCGGAACAGCCTTCAATGTCCGGAGACGGAGATAATCCCTCCACTGGCCGTGCGTATTCTGCAGAATCGGCATAAGCTTATCGAATCTTTTTTTCGTTCCTTCCATAAAGGCATAATATCCTTCTTCATCACCTGGAAACTGCTGTTTGATGCGATTATACATTTCCTGCTTATCGGTAGTGGGAAAAAACGACATGTTATTAAAGACCAGCTCATACATCGGCTCGATTTTCTTTAATGTGACATAATCGTGAAGGTTTTTCCGGCTCTCCTGAAAAGCTTCTTCGAGAATGTGCGGCATATTAAGAAAAGTCGGTCCACGGTCAAAGACATATCCGTCCCGTTCAATTCTGGATGTCCTGCCTCCTACATAAGGCTGTTTTTCGAGAACAGTTACCTGAAATCCTTTGGATTGAAGAAGCATTCCTGCTGCAAGACCTCCGGGGCCTCCTCCTATAACAATAATGTGTTTGGCCGCCATAATGCGTTGCCCCTCTCTGCTTGACTACCCTGATTGATTTATGAATTTTGATGAATAGTATGATGATTGAGGCTTATGTCTTGTCCAACATTTGTACAACTAAATATACCTTAGTTCCCCTTTTTTATACAAGCAGAAACGATTGCCGGATGCCGCGCCTGTATCATATATGTATAAAAAGAATGTCCCTGCTGAAGGAAACAGGAACATCAGGCGTTATTATTTTTTTTGAAGCTCAAGCAGGTACCAGCCGCCCTCTTTCAAAACAGGCTCTACTGATACAAGCTTCAGGCCGCTTATTCTGCCAATATCACGTATTTCCTTTTCACTTGGAAGTGGATGCAGGTTTCATGGGCCGACATGAAGCTGTTAAAAGCGGTTGAAAATGCCTTTCCGTGTTTAGAATCATGGAGCGGCGACATGATAAGAAGCGTGCCTTTTTTTGCTAATATTCTTGCAGCATGATCAAAAACATCCTGCCGTTTCCCCGGAGAAAAATAATAAAGCAGGTTGTTCATCATAACCATGTCCTGTCGTGCCTTCATATGAACATACTGGCCAAAATCTTCATGGTGAAGCGTAATTGGGGTGTCTTTACACCTCTGCCTGGCGGTTTCATAGAGCTCCCCGTGCATTTCGACACCTGTCAGCTGTATGTCCGGTTTCTGTTGTGTATCCTGTATAAATAACCGGCATACCCGCAGCCGATATCAATAATCGACTTCACTTTTCTCTTTTTTATTATTCTCATTACTTTAGGAAATGCCAGCGTTTCTAATAAAGCTGAGGTTTCTGCAACCGTTTTGCCGTAATCTTTTTCAAGATAGGTTACCTTATCATAGCCGCGCATCAAGTCTTTATAAGCAAGAAGCGTTGGGACATGCAGCTCCATCATTTCTTTTAAAATAACCCCGACGGAATCCGGGCTTTCATTTGATAAGTATTTGTAAATAGATGTTTCTGTCTGAACTTTGCCGCCTCGCTTTTTCTCCAGATGTCCCAGGGAAAGACCAACTTCAATCCATCTGGACAGCAGTATTTTGTCCAGCTGATGTGCCTCCGCTACATCTTCCGGCTTCGATGCCTTTTTAAAGTAATCAAATAGATGCAGAGCGTGTCCGATGTGGGCATGCCACGTTTCCAGAAAAGTCTCATTTTTCTGCATCCACTTCTTTGCCTGCCATAGTCTTTTCCATTCATTGAACATGACTTCACCTCTTTACTGTTGTAGGCCCGGACCATTCATTTGAATACAAATGCCTCTAGTACTGAATCTTCCCTCCCCTTAAAGGGAATAAACCTGACACAGGCGTTTTTAGAAGGCACCGGATTATAAAAAAGCAGCCCCGTGTTCCGGGGCTGTCGGCATCTGCATCATTACTTCCTGCAGCGTTTTTTATCTAAATGCAAAAGCAGCTGCTTTCACGACAGGTTATGCCCGACTATTTATTCACTCTGGCATACGCGCTGCAGCACCTGGTCGACAGAAGCACCGTAGGTTTTCACCAAAAATGTTTAAATGAACAAGCAGGTAATACAGCTGATACAACGGTCTGCGATCTTCAAACTCTTTGGACAAAGGATAGACCGATTCATAGGAAGAATAAAATGCCTCTGAGAATCCTCCAAATAGATATGTAAAGGCTATATCGAATTCCCTGTCACCATAGAAAACGGCTGGATCCATCACGCACGGCATACCGCCTGGACCACCGATCCAATTGCCGCCCCATAAATCACCGTGTACTTTAACAGGAGCACCTTTGGAAGGAACCCATTCTGAAAGCCTGCTCATAATATCGTATGCATTCCGCTCTCTTTGAAGCGTCAATCGTCCCATCGATCTAGCCAGATCAAGCTGCGGTTTCAAACGTTTTTCCCTGAAAAAAAGGAGCCAGTCCTCTTCCCAGCGTTCACCTGAGGCAGTTCCCGATGAAATTGTCTTCTTCGAGACCGTAAAAACTGCCGGCCTGTGAATGAAGTTCTGCAATACCGCTGCCAAGACGTTCTTCTGCCGGCCTGCTTTTTTCACCTGAGACAAATTCCATCACAATATACTTCTTGCTCCATGTGTATACTTTTGGAACATATAAGCCCGCCGTTCCTCTTATAAAATCCAGTCCGGCTGCCTCCTGTCTGAAAAAATCCTGAGGTGCTTCTTCATGCCACTTTACAAAAAAATCTCCTTCAGATGTCCGTGCCCGATAAGCAGTACTGATACTTCCTCCGCTTACAGGTTCTATACCTGTGATGGAAAGACCGCTATCTATTGTCTGGACAGCCTGTTCTATTTTTGATTTCATAGACCCTCTCTCTTTCTCACCCAGTTTAGCAATGGCTTACAGCTTTGTTCTATCATATCATAGACCCCTGAGAAATCACCCGAGAAATAAGGATCAGGTACATCTGTGCCTGTTTGTATCTCCGGATGGAAGTCGAGCAGCTTATGTACTGCTTTTACAGAATCCGGAGAAATGAGAGAACGTACCGTTTGTTCATTCTCATCATCCATCACGATAATATACGTATCTTTCGATACCTTCGTTTATCAAACAAGGAAGCCTTGAGCTCCGCAGTATTTATCTGGTGTTCGTTTAATACTTCCAGTGTTTTTCATGGGGCGGGCGCCCGATATGCCAGTCTCCCAGCCCGCAGGACTCGATTTTCACAGCGTTCTCCAGGTTTTCTGCAGCTGCATAGCTTCGGAATACCGCTTCAGCGATTGGAGACCGGCAGATATTGCCAAGACAGACAAAAAGCACATGGGTCTTCATGAAAACCCCTCCTTGTCAGTATTTTAACACGATTTCCTTCTAATATAAAAATGGCCGGCTGCTTCAATAAGCAGCCGGCCTGGAGAATGTAAAGATATATACGTATCTGTTATTTTTTGAAGGGCGCTCCGGCTCAGGCATAAAGATGAACAAGCAGACCCTTAACGATTCCAGCCTGCTCCATTACATCAATCCGGGTTTTTTCTTTGTCAAACACTGTTTTTGACAGATCAAGCAGACTTTCTTCGAGTTCCCCCGCCGGCTTCCAGAGTTTTAAAGAGCGCCTGTTGGAGAATTCATGTTCTTCCGTGAATTCAAAACCGGTTTCAACTGTTTCTTTTAAGAACTGCCTGACCAGGTCCTTATACTTCTGCAGGGCCCCGAGCGTGCGGTGCTCAGCCAGATATTCCCCCTGCTTTTGAAGAGCCTGTTTAACATTTTCCAGCTTTTCTGTGTGATGGCTTCTAGCAGAGCTCTGCAGCATGTCAGAAAAGGCTTTGGCAGGCTTTGCCGATGGATCAGCGGCGGGCCTGATCCCTTCCGCTCCCCATTTCCCGGGCTTTTGCAGTCCGGTTATATCCATATCTATCATTCCCTTGCTCGTTGTACTTATGATATCGGCTGAATTTCTATAAAATTAACATCGGATGATTGATAGATTCCATTATTCTGAAACGCTGTGTGAAATAATGGAGAGCACTACTTCCGTAATCTTTACTAGTTCGCTTATCGGCATTTTTTCATTAGTTGTATGAATTTCTTCGTAGCCGACTGCCAAATTAACCGTAGGAATGCCGTAGCCGCTTATAATATTGCCATCGCTTCCTCCACCGCTCGTTAAGAGCTCAGGGGTTCTGCCGGCCTTCTTGATGCCGTGCTGGGCCGTTTGGACAACGGTGTCTGCTTCGGAAAGCTTGTAGCCTGGGTACATAATATCAATTTCGACTTCTGCCTCAGCACCCATTTCTTCCGCTGCTTCCTCAAAGGCCTTTTTCATTTCCGCCGCCTGCTTATCAAGCTTTTCCCTTACAAGTGAACGAGCTTCCGCTAAAATATAAACTTCATCGCATACGATGTTGGTCTGGGAGCCGCCTTCAAACCGGCCGATGTTTGCGGTCGTTTCTTCGTCAATCCGTCCGAGAGGCATTTTGGACACCGCTTTGGATGCAACGGTAATAGCGGAAATACCTTTCTCAGGGGCTACTCCTGCATGCGCAGTTTTTCCTTTAATGACAGCTTTTATCTTTGCCTGTGTCGGTGCGGCAACGATAATATTTCCTACGTCGCCGTCGCTGTCGAGCGCATAGCCGTAATCAGCTTTTACCAGACTCGTATCCAGCGCCTTCGCTCCTACGAGCCCGGACTCTTCTCCCACTGTAATAATAAACTGAATATCTGCGTGGGCCATATTCTGCTCTTTTAACTGCCGGATCGTTTCCAGTATAGCTGCAATCCCTGCTTTATCGTCTGCTCCAAGAATAGTCGTTCCATCGGTTTTAATGTAGCCTTCTTCGATAAATGGTGTAATGCCTTTGCCTGGTACAACCGTATCCATATGGGAGGTGAAGTATAAAACGGGGCCGTCTTTTTTTGAACCCTGCAGCGTGATTACCAGATTGCCGGCCTCATGTTCTGTCGTGGACGCAGCATTATCTTCCTGAACGTCGCAGCCAAGCGCTGTGAATTTTTCTTTCAGCACGAGGGAAATTTCTTTTTCATTTTTCGTTTCAGAGTCTACTTTTACCAATTCTATAAATTCGTCTACAATCCGCTGTTCATTTACCATAGCTGTTATCAGTCCTCTTTGTTTGATTTGTCGCATAGTTCCACCAGTACCCGTCCGCTGTCTCCCGGATGCAGAAAAGCTACAAGCGCCCCTCCTGCTCCGGGAGATGCATGTTCCTGCAGAGTACGGATACCCTCGTTTCTTATTTCTTTGAGTCGTTCTTCCACACTTGTTACGCCGAGGGCTACATGGTGAATGCCCTCTCCTTTTTTTTCAAGAAACGTAAAGATAGCTCCTTCCCTTCCAATTGGTTCCAAAAGCTCAATTTTTGATTCACCAATGGCCAGGAAAGCTACTTTTACGTACTGCGCTTCTACCGTTTCCATTCCAAGCAGCTCCAGTCCCAGAACGTCTGTATAAAACGGCAGGTTCTGTTCAATAGACCGGACAGCAATACCAATATGATCTAATTTATGAGGCCGCTGCTTCAGCATAATCAGTCTCCTTTCCATATTGAAGAGGGCTGGAATTTGTCCTCTTTCCTGTGGTATGATGGCACATATGAGTGACGCCTGGAATCGGGAAAACATATAGGAGTCAGGAGGATGAAACGTGCCAAAAAATTTCCAGAAAATAATCATTTACATCATGATTATAACATTAGTCGTAGGCAGCCTGTTTACAGGCGCTGCAGCATTTTTCTAAATAGTATACACAAGATAAAAACCCGGGTTTCCGGGTTTTTATTTTTTTGGACCTTTTTTATTAAAATCTCTCGTCAGACGTTTTCCTGATACGTTATGCGTCCGCTTCGGATCTGGTTTAAACATTTTTTTAATCGTCAAATACTCTTCTAATTCATGAAGAATATAAAAAAGGCCGGAGCGCACTTCAAATTCTTCTCTTGTCTGCGGCAGCGGCATTTCTTTAATTTCCTCTCTTAATTCATCGAGACGTATCAGAAAATACCCAGCCGTGTTTCCCGGACTGACCGCTTCGCTTAATTCCTCCATAAATTCAGCCATTTTTTCTCCCTGAATGACCGTATCCCCAAATGTGGAGATGAAAGGAAGAATGCTTTCAAGCACATCGAACTGCTTTTCCCTCATTGCAAAATAATGATAAAGTAATCATCGTATCTAAGATAGTGATTATCAATATTGCGGAGGGCTTTGCTTTTTCCATCGCTTAATAATGTCGAGGCGGTAGTAATTTCTTTTCCATCCCAGGAGGAATCGCCTTCTTTTAAATACTTCGCATATTCTTTCCAGATCGTGCGGAAACAATCCTCTACTTTAACCTGGTCCCAAAGAAGATCGCGTTCTGCGTTTGGCATATATAAGTTCATAATCAGAGCCACGCCTATCCCTATTCCAAGAAGCGCCAGTTCATTTATCCACAACGCCGCACTGGCTCTCCTACTGTATAGACATGGAGAATCAGTACTGCTGATGTTACTATTCCTTTTTTGGCCCCTACGCTGACTGCCGAAGGAATAAATAATAAAAACAGAATGGCAATGGACACAGCGTGATAGCCTAAAAATTCAAAATTAATGTAGCATAAAGCAGCCCGATCAGGCACGCTACTATCCGCTCACCGGATATTTTCAGGGAATCCCGTTTCGTTATCGATATACATAAAATAGTAATAATTCCGGCAGAAACGAAAAAATCCAGCTGCAGCAGCTGTGCCAGAAAAATGGACACTGCTGCACCGAGAGCTGTCTTAACGGTTCTGTATCCTATCGTGAATCTGGCCATATGCAGTTCCTTTCAAGCTTCATTTATACCGCTCGTTTTTATTATAACGTAAATACTTTCCTGCGTTCAGTACATTTCTATTCTTTTCCGTGCAGAAATAAAAAACGAGTTCCTTTATATAAAGGAACTCGATCATTCATATGTATGGCGCGCCTACCAGGATTCGAACCTGGAATACGAGAACCGGAATCTCGCGTGATATCCCTTTCACCATAGGCGCAATAAGAAGCAGCGTTTATTATTTTAATAAAATAAACAGCTGATGTCAACGCCTTTTCAATAATTAGCTGTCTTCTTTTTTGGAACCTTCTTCGAGCATCGCTTCGAACCGTTCACGAATTGCTTCTTCTCCGTACCCAAGCTGATTGATTCGTTTTGTGAAATGCTGGGCGTACATAGTGGTACGATCAGCCATTTTACGGTATTTCTTCGCCTGGGAGCTGTTTTTTTCCTCTTTGGCCCGGTTTTCTGCATTGGACATAATGCTTTCTGCTACAAAAAGCCCTTTCCATAGTTCATCTTCGGAAAACTGCTCTGCGTTTTCATCAAAATGAGAAATTACGTTTTGGTAATAGGTCCGGAATTCTTTAAACGGGATTTCATCATCCATATTTAAATATTCCTGCACCTGATTGTACATTTCTTCCATGTTATTCGCCGCCTTTTATGTATGAATACCAGATGAAATTATACCATATCCGAGCCAGTGATAGTCAATAAAAAACCGAAGAGATTTTTATCTCTTCGGTTTCTTCATTAGCAGTATTCGTCAAATGCTTTTTCAAGCTGCTGCACTACTTCAATTGGTTCATGGCCTTCAATTTCATGGCGTTCCACCATACGGACAATTTCTCCATCCTTTAACAGTGCAAACGACGGGGAAGAAGGCGCATATCCTGTGAAGTAGGATCTTGCTTTTTCTGTCGCTTCTTTATCTTGTCCGGCGAATACCGTAACGAAACGATCGGGCTGCTTTTCGTAGTTTCTCATATAAGCTGCTGCCGGACGGGCGATTCCTCCTGCACATCCACATACAGAGTTAACCATAACAAGCGTTGTTCCTTTATCAGTTAATGTAGTATCTACATCATCAGTTGTTGTTAAAGGCTCGTATCCTGCTTCTTCCATTTCTTTTCTTGCCGTTTGTACGACATCATTTATAAAATAATTAAAATCCATCTGTAAGCACCCTTTCTTCTTTATGACTAGTGTACATTCCTATTGTACATAAATAAAGAAAAAAGTAACAAGGATCTGCATTTATTGCTTAATTGTTTAAAGCCTGATCCAGGTTGCTTACATTCTTCTCCATTAAACTAAAGTAGTCTTCCCCGCTGTTTATTTCTTCTTCCGAAAGCGACTCCAGATTATGAAGTTCGAGTGCCTCGGCTCCTGTTTCATCCTGCACGACATCTGCTGTATTGGATGGAATATTCTGCTCTACCATCACGTAGTTTAGATTGTTTTCCTCAGCAAGAGCTATAATTTCCTGAATCTGACGCTGGGATGGCTCATTTGAAGGCGAAAGGCCGCTGATGCCAATCTGGTGAATATCGTATCTTTCTTCCCAGTATCCATACCCTGCGTGGGAAACTAAAAAGGAGTCTTTTTCTGAGCTGGATGCCATTTCGGAAAAGTCACTATCCAGGCTGTCCAGCTCCTCAGATAATGCATCATAATTTTCCTGGAAGACAGCTTCCTGCTCCGGATTTTTGGAAGCCAGTTCATTTTTTATAGTTTCTGCCGCTTCTTTTGTGAGGGCGGGGTCAAGCCATACGTGTGGATCCTGATCCCCATGGCTTTCTTCTTCTTCAGCGTGCTCCTCTTCGCTGTGTTCTTCTTCCTCCTCATGGGCGTGCTCTTCTTCGCTGTGGTTGTCTTCTTCTGCATGGCTGTGGTCATGCTCATAGGAGGCAAGCTCCATTCCGTTCGTTACTTCCAGGCTTGTTACATCTTCATTTTCAATAGAGTCATTAATGGCCCCTGCAAAACCTTCCATTCCCGCTCCTGTATACACAAACAGATCGGATTCTGCAATATCCACCATCGTCTGAGCCGTTGGTTCGAAGTTATGTACATCGGTACCGGCAGGCACAATATTGTTCACCTCTACATGCTCTCCGCCTATACGTTCTGTTACGTATTCCCAGGCGTAAAGCGTTGTATATACCTGCAGCGCTTCATCTTGATCTCCCGACGCTTCTGAATCTTCCTCATTGCTTCCTCCGCATGCTGCCATTGCAAGCGATGCACCGGTAATTAAAGAGTATAATAGTGTTTTTTTCATGCTTAGTACTCCTTTTTTGGTCTTTTCTTTTATATTGAAAACAGCATATCGTAAAAGTTACGATTTGTAAACAGGAATGGTTCTTTTTTAAAACAGAAAAAAACCTTCTTTTTAAGAAGGTTTTCGACTTACTATTAAAAATTCACTATGCTTACTGTATTATCCGGAAATCTGCTCTAATTTATTTTTCATACTCTGCAGGAACCTTCCGCATACGAGACCGTCCAACGCCCGGTGATCAAGTGACAGACACAGGTTTACCATGTGGCGGATCGCAATCATGTCTCCCGGCATAACAACCGGACGTTTGACAATTGATTCTACAGACAAAATGGCCACCTGCGGCTGATTAATAATCGGCGCAGATTGGATGGATCCGAAAGAGCCTGTATTGTTAACGGTGAAAGTGCCGCCGCGCATGTCCTCTCCCGAAAGCGTCCCTTTTTTTACTTTATCGGAAATAGAGGCAACGTCTTTGGCAAGGCCTTTAATATTTTTTTCATCGGCATGCTGGATTACCGGCACATAAAGAGCCTCCTCCGTAGCCGCGGCTATCGATATGTTAATATCCTTTTTCTGAATAATTTTATCTTCCTGCCAATAGGCATTTAACGCCGGAAATTCTTTTAACGATTCGGCCGCCGCCTGGATAAAAAATGGCAGAAACGTGATTGGGTACCCTTCAGCCTGCTTAAAGGCATCTTTCATACTGTTGCGGTAATGTACCAGGTTAGTTACATCCACTTCTATCATTGTCCACGCATGCGGAATTTCCGATTTACTCTTGCTCATATTTGCTGCAATCGCTTTTCTTACACCTGCAATCGGAATTTCTATATCTCCTGCAGCCGTTTTTTCAGGGGCTGCTTTCACAGCTGGAGCGCTCTGCTCTTTATTTTCCAGTTTCTGCCCAGTTGTTTTAGGAGAAGGATTCTGCTGAGCTGCCTCCACGTCTTTTTTTGTGACGCGTCCGTTTCGGCCGCTTCCTTGAAGCGAAGAAAGATCTATTTGATACTGCTGGGCAAGCTTCAGCACAACAGGAGAGTATCTATTCCCACCCGCTGCCTTGTCTGGAGTTTTTTCAGCAACAGCACCGGCTTCGACGGGAGCATCCGGCTTTGTATCCTGTTCCTCGGGAGCTGCTCCTTCTGCTTCTATATAGCAGATCAATTCACCTACTGCCACCGTTTCATCCTCTTTAGCTACAAGTTCCTGAATCGTTCCATCGAACATAGATGGCACTTCTGCATTGACTTTATCGGTCATAACTTCTGCCAGCGGATCATATTTTTTCACTTTATCCCCCGGCTGCACGAGCCACTTGGTTATTGTTCCTTCCGTAACGCTTTCACCAAGCTGGGGCATTGAGATTTTTTCAGCCATACTTTCATCCCCCTTAATATTCTGCCAGATCTCTCATGGCCGTTTCTACTTTATCCGGATTCATCATAAAATACTTTTCCATAGGCGGAGCGTATGGCATTGCCGGCACGTCAGGTCCGGCCAGACGTTGAATAGGGGCATCCAGATCAAACAGGCAGTGTCCTGCAATAATGGCAGCCACTTCGCCGATAATGCTGCCTTCTTTATTGTCCTCGGTAATCAGCAGCACTTTCCCTGTTTTTTTTGCGGCTTCAATAATCGCTTCCTGATCGAGCGGATAAACGGTACGCAGATCGAGAATGTGGGTCGAGTGTCCTTCTTTTTCCAGCTTTTCAGCTGCCTGGAGGGCAAAGTGAACACAAAGTCCGTACGTAATAACCGTTATGTCTTCCCCTTCTCTTTTAACGTCCGCCTTGCCTATAGGGAGCGTATAATCTTCATCAGGGACGTCTCCTTTTATTAAACGATACGCCCGTTTATGTTCCAGAAATAAAACAGGATCATCGTCACGGATCGCAGCTTTTAAAAGGCCCTTCACGTCATAAGGCGTCGACGGCATGACGACTTTAAGTCCCGGCACCGATGAAAACAGTGCTTCTATAGACTGAGAGTGATACAATGCCCCGTGCACGCCGCCTCCATAGGGGGCACGGATCGTGATCGGGCAGTCCCAGTCATTGTTTGACCGATAGCGGATCTTGGCGGCTTCCGATACGATCTGGTTAAATGCGGGCATAATAAAATCAGCAAACTGCATTTCTGCGACCGGCCTCATTCCATACATGGCAGCTCCAATAGCAACACCCGCTATAGCTGATTCAGCCAGCGGCGTGTCCATTACACGTTCATCACCAAAGGTGGCGTGCAGCCCGTCCGTGGCCCGGAATACACCGCCGCGGGCGCCGACATCTTCACCCAGCACAAATACATCTTCATCCCGGTGCATTTCTTCTTCAAGTGCTTTTGTAACTGCCTGAATGTAAGTTATAACCGCCATTATGCATCCCCTCCTTCTTTATATACATGTTTGAGCGTATCTTCGGCTCTCGCATACTCTGCTTTTTCAGCTGCCTCTGTCGCAGCGTCGATATCTATAGTAATACGTTCGATCATTTTTTCTTCTACTTCATCCGTAAGAATGCCGGCATCTCTTAAACGAACGGCAAACGTATAAACAGCGTCTTTTGTTTTTGCTTCCGCCACTTCTTCTTTCGTGCGGTAAGAACGATCATCATCATCACTTGAATGTGGTGTAAGCCGGTAGGAGACCGTTTCAATTAATGTAGGCCCCTCTCCGTTTCTTGCCCGGTCAGCTGCTTTTTTCACAACGTCATACACAGCAAGAGGGTCATTGCCATCTACGGTGTACCCCGGCATTCCGTACCCCGCCGCCCGGTCCGATACTTTTTCGCAGGCCAGCTGCTTTTCGATTGGAACACTTATCGCATATTTATTGTTCTCACACAATAAGATGACCGGGAGCTTATGAACTCCTGCGAAGTTCGCCCCTTCGTGAAAGTCCCCCTGGTTGGAAGAGCCTTCTCCAAACGTAGTAAAGGCAACAAAACCTTTCTTTTTCATCTTACTGGCAAGTGCAAATCCAACCGCATGCGGCACCTGGGTGGTGACCGGCGAAGACCCCGTAACAATCCGGTTTTTTTTCTGGCCAAAGTGACCCGGCATCTGCCTTCCGGCTGAATTGGGATCATCCGCTTTCGCAAAACCGGACATCATTAAATCTTTTGCGGTCATACCAAATGTAAGTACGACACCGATATCTCTGTAATAAGGCAGAATATAATCTTCTTCTGTATTCAGCGCCATTGCAGCGCCGACCTGTGCAGCCTCCTGACCCTGGCAGGAAATAACAAACGGGATTTTACCGGCACGGTTTAGAAGCCACATACGTTCATCAATTTTTCGTGCGAGCAGCATTTTTTCGTACATTTCAAGAACCTGTTCGTCTGTCAGACCCAGGTTCCGGTGAGTTAGTGCTTCCATCGTTTCCGCCTCCTTTATGAATGAACTGCTAATCCGTCCACGGCCAGCACCGCTTCTCCAAATGACTCGGAAAGCGATGGGTGCGGATGAATGGTTTCCTTTATTTCCAAATGGGATGCATCGAGTATTTTAGCCATCGCGGCTTCACTTATCAGCTCCGTTACGCCGCTGCCAATCATATGAACGCCTACTAAATCATCCGTTTCTTCATCAATGATTATTTTCACAAATCCCTCTGTGTTTCCGTTAACAAGAGCTTTTCCTATTGCCTGGAATGGAAACGAACTTGTTTTCACACGCAGGCCTTTTTTGTCTGCTTCTTCTTGACTCATACCAATACTTGACGCTTCCGGACTGCTGTAAATACAGCGCGGCACTGTTTGATTATCAAGAGGCAGAGGATCCCTGCCCAGTATGTGGTCTACAGCAATCGCTCCCTCTTTTGAAGCCACATGAGCCAGCTGCAGGCCGCCGATGACGTCGCCGATGGCGTAAATATGCGACTCTTTTGTCTGGTACATGCCGTTAACTTCTATAACGCCATTCTTTATTTCGATATCGGTATTGCTGAGGCCGATATCTTCCACGTTGGCTTTTCTTCCAATGGAAACAAGTACCTGTTCTGCTTCGAACGCCTGATCATTTCCACTGTTGTCTACGGCATGAATGGTAACTTGTTCTTCCAGCATTTCTGTTTCATCAGCTTTTACTTTTGTGCCTGTAAGTATCTTCACGCCTTTATTCTCGAGCGCTTTCTGCATTGCTTTGGAGACGTCTCCGTCTTCTCCGGGCAGTATTCTTTCCGCATATTCAATTAACGTAACCTCTGTTCCGAAATCATTAAACATCGAGGCCCATTCCACCCCGATTACTCCACCGCCTATAATAACAATCGAGGCCGGCAGTTTTTTCAGTTCCAGTACATGCTCAGAATGAAGAATCCGGTTTCCGTCTGATGGCAGACCTTCTAGTTCAGCAGGTCTTGATCCTGTAGCTATTATTACTTGTTTTGGAATAAGCATCGTATTCTCTTCTTTATCGGTGCGCTCTACTGAAATAGTTCCGGCACTTGGTGAAAAAATAGACGGTCCCAAAATTCGCCCGTATCCATCGAATACGTCTATTTTTCCTTTTTGCATCAAATGCTGCACGCCGCGGTGAAGCTTATCCACAATGTCGTTTTTTCTTTTTTGTACTTTATCAAAAGCAAGCGTCACATTATCGGCCGTAATGCCGTAAGATTCACTATGCTGTATGGCCTGAAACATTTCCGCACTTTTTAATAAAGACTTGCTTGGGATGCATCCTTTATGAAGGCAGGTACCGCCTACTTTATCTTTTTCTACAATTGCAGTTTTTAATCCTGCCTGAGCGGCTTTAATGGCAGCTACATATCCACCGGTGCCGGCTCCTAATATAACCAGGTCATACTCTTCGGCCATCGCTGAATTCCCCCTGTATTAATATTTTTTTGCTTTAGTTCCTGCTTCCCATGTGTTATAAGCACCTGTGAATAAAGCAGCTATTTCATCTTCGCCGGGGTAATGCAGAACAGGAGCCATCCAGCTGATATAATTCTCAAGCTCCCGGCATATCCAGCTGCTGTTGGCAATTTCCGGTAACGATTAACGCATCGACCCGTCCTTTTAGAACGGAAGCCATAGCACCTGCTTCTTTGGCCGTTTGATATACCATGGCACGAAGTACGGTGTCAATTTCTGTATCGCCTGCATCCTTTCGTTTCTCAAGCGCAGCCGTATCGCTGGTTTCAAAATAACTTTTCAGCCCGCCGTTGCCTACGTACCTTTTTTTCAGCTGACTTTCCGTATAATTTCCTGAATAAGCTTCCTTTATTACATCTCCTACAGGAAGAGTTCCCGCTCGTTCCGGTGAAAAAGGTCCTTCTCCGTCCAGCCCGTTGTTTACATCTATCACTTTTCCGAAAGCATGGGCACCGACTGAAATTCCTCCTCCCAGATGAATAACAATCAACTGCAGTTCTTCGTATTCTTTATTAAGAGCTGCGGACGCTTTCTTAGCAGCAGCTTTTTGGTTAAGGGCGTGAAAAATGCTTTTCCGCTCCATCGACTTTATGCCGGTAAACCTGGCAAGATCCTCGAGCTCATCTACGACCACCGGGTCTGTAATATATACCGGAGCCTCGTTTTTTCCCGGCTCAGCTCCACTCCGATTACCGCTCCTAAATTGGAAGCATGTTCCCGTATTTATTTGTCGACAAATCCGAAATCATTTTATCATTAACTTCATAGGTTCCGCTCTCTAAAGGTCTCATCAGGCCGCCCCGGGCTGTAATCAGCCCAATGTCGGACAGGTTTATCTGATGGGATTTCAGAGCTTGGAGTATGGCATCTTTCCGATCCTGCTTTTGCTCTTGTATCCGCTTGTCGAGCATTTCCTTTTCCTGTATATGAGAAATTGTTTCTCTAAACAATTCCAATTCACCGTGGTAAACCGCAATTTTAGTAGAGGTGGATCCCGGATTTATAATCAATGTGTACAGGTTATCACCGGCCGCGTTTTGTTCGTTCATTACCGGTCCCGCCTGCTTAATGTATGCTGCTGCTTTGTAAGAAACTGGGACGTGGACCGCTTCATGAATTCAATCCGCTCCTCGGCCATTCTATCCGCTGCTGCATAGGTTGGAATATGATCTCTTTTGGAAATTTCCATTACTTTTTTTATGTTATCATAAACGCCTTCAACCCGTTTAAACGCGCGCTCTTGATTATATCCGTACAGTTCGTCTGCCACGTTAATCACCCCGCCGGCATTGATTACATAATCAGGAGCATAAACGATTCCTCTTTCATGCAGCAGATCGCCGTGTTTGTTATCCTGCAGCTGATTGTTTGCAGCTCCTGCTATAACTTTAGCTTTCAGTCTGTCTATCGTGTCATCATTAATGACGGCCCCGAGTGCACACGGACTGAAAACATCACAGGCTGTATCGTAAATATCTTTTGGATCAACCGCTTTTGCATTAAAATCCTGCACAGCTCTCATAACGGAATCTTTGTGAATATCCGTTACGATAATAGTGGCTCCTTCTTCATGCAGATATTTACAAAGCTGATAAGAAACGTTCCCTACTCCCTGCACCGCCACCGTTTTCCCGGCAAGGTCATCGCTTCCAAATGCTTCATTTACCGCGGCCTTCATGCCTACATACACACCATACGCTGTAACAGGGGACGGATTTCCGCTGGAGCCGAATGCAGGGGAAATGCCTGTCACGTAGTTTGTTTCGGCATAAATCATATCCATATCCTCAACAGTGGTTCCAACATCCTCTGCCGTTATATAGCGGCCTGCGAGTCCCTGAATATAGCGCCCGAATGCCCTGAACATAAATTCATTTTTATCTTTCCGGGGGTCCCCGATAATAACGGCTTTTCCGCCGCCAAGATTTAACCCCGCTGCCGCGTTTTTATAGGTCATTCCTTTGGAAAGACGAAGCACATCTTCAAGCGCCGCTTCTTCGCTCGTATAATTCCACATGCGTGTTCCGCCTAGTGCCGGTCCTAATGTTGTGTCATGGATGGATATGATAGCTTTGAGTCCGGACGTTCTATCCTGGCAGTAAACAATCTGTTCGTAATCATACTGCTCGAGCTTTTCGAATAATTTCATTTTAACGACCCCCTGCTGCAATATTTTGTTCGAATTCGATCATATGACAGGCCATAGCAATGGAATACAGCTTACTTTTGTTGGAATCTGCTCTTGATGTGAGTACAATAGGGGCTTTTGCTCCTGCTATAATGCCGCCTACTTTTGCCTTGGAAAAATAAACCAGTGACTTATAAAGCGTGTTTCCTATTTCTACGGTCGGAACAAGCAGAATATCCGCGCGTCCCGCCACTTCCCCTTTTATTCCTTTATAGGCCGCCGCCTCTGTGGAAATGGCATTATCGAGTGCAAGCGGGCCGTCTACCGTGCAATGTTTAATCTGTCCTCTATTATTCATAGCAGTAAGAACTGCCGCATCAAGCGTCGACTGCATATCCGGATTAACTACCTCTACGGCTGCCAGAGCCGCTACTTTGGGATGCTCAAATCCCATCGACCTGGCTGCATGAACAGCATTTGCGATAATATCGGCCTTTTTGGTTAAGTCCGGGGCAATATTCATGGCAGAATCTGTCAGAAAAATAAATCGTTCATATTCAGGAATTTCAAACATGGCCACATGAGAAAGGGTTTTGTTTGTTCTCAGTCCATATTCTTTATTTAATACGGATTTAAGAAGATCACTTGTAGGAAGCATGCCTTTCATTAAAATATCGGCTTTTCCCGTTCGTACAGCCGTGACTGCAAGCCTTGCCGATTCTTCCATATCCCTGGTCGGTATTACTTTGATATGATTATATTCATTTAACCCGGCATCGTGCAGAAGCCTGCGGATTTTCTCTTCGTCTCCATACAGACGAAATGAACCTAACCTGCAGTCCAGAGCTTCTTTCACTCCTTCAATTACTTTCGCATTATCAGCGGCTGCCACCGCGATGGTTTTTTGAGGATGGGCGTGTACCTGCTGCATTACATCGTCTAGATTCATGAGCCTCTCCTTTTATATGTATTCAAACACTGTTAATGCAATCTTCATGCCATTTATCAACCATTCTATACGGTCATTTTAATCAATTAACTATGCACATTTTTTCATACTGTGCATAAAATTGCATGCAATATCATTCAATTTTATGTTTTTGCATTTTATTATATAACGTCCGCAGGGAAATTTTCAGCTGACGGGCTGCTTGGGTTTTATTGCCTCCGCAGGTTTTTAATGCATGAAGGACTGCTTCGGCTTCTATCTTATTTACCTGCTCCTCGAGCCCCTCAGTCTGCAGATTAGATGCAGACAGCTGAAGAGGGGCCGGTTTGTCTGCCTCCAATACTGGCAGGTGGTGCTTTTCCATTATTTTTTCCTGGGGGCCCATAGTGATAACGGCACGTCCAAGTATATTTTCCAATTCTCTTACATTACCCGGCCAATAATATCCCTCCAGATAGGAAACCGCCGGCGGCGAGATCGTTTTAACGGAACGTCCATATTCCTGGTTAATGCGTTCTAAAAAATAATAGGACAACTCGTAAATATCTTCTTTTCTTTCGGATAAGGAAGGAACAGTTATAGGCATGCGCTGCAGCCTGTAGTATAAATCCTCTCGAAAGGTTCCCTCTTTCACTGCTTTTTCCAGCGGCTGATTTGTAGCTGCAATAACTCTTGCTTCCACTGCTATGCTTTTCACTCCGCCAACCCGGACTACTTCTTTTTCCTGCAGCACCCGGAGCAGTTTGGATTGTGCTGAAAAGCTCAGCTCTCCGATTTCGTCCAGAAAAATGGTGCCCTGGGCCGCTTCTTCAAACAACCCTTTCTTTCCTCTTGGATCTGCACCGGAAAAGGCGCCTTTTTCATAGCCGAACAGTTCACTCTCGATTAAGGTTTCCGGTATAGCAGCACAGTTGACCCGCACAAATTTATCATATTTTCTTGCACTTGCATTATGTATAGCATGGGCAAACAGCTCCTTTCCCGTTCCGGAATCTCCTCTTAGCAATATGGTTACGGGAAGATCGGCACTCAGTTTTGCCTGTTCAATAGAAACGCGCAGGGCTTCTGACTTTCCGACGATATCTTCAAACGTATATTTAGCTTCGAGCGTACGCAGCCGCTGTCTGGTACGTTCGAGCTCTTTTGTAAGCTCTCTTAGTTCCGATACATCCTGCAGAATACCTACGCTTCCCTTAAGCATGCCCCCGGCAATAATTGGTGAGACATTGACCAGCACTTCTTTATGCGACGGTCCCACTCTCATCGGCACCCGACGAAACGATTTTCCTGTCTCCAGTACTTTCATGTGCATACTGCTGCCCTCTGCAATATCAGTGTGGGCAGGTTTGCCGATTATATCTTTTTCCTGAAGCCCGGTCAGTCTGGAATAAGCAGGATTAATAACCATGCCGTTCCCTTTTTCGTCCACGACGGAAATAGCTTCATCTGATGATTGAATGATAGATTCAAGCATTTCCTTCATGCGCTGCAGATCTGTCATTTTAGCAGCCATTTTTTCGATCTGGGTTGTATCTTTAAATATAGAAAAGGCCCCTATGCATTGATCTTCATAGTACAAAGGCAATCTGGTTGTGAGAATAGAGATGCCGTTGGAAAATTTCATAGCCTGGTTCACCTGTCGTTTTTTAGAGGCTATAACGTCCATAAGACCAGTTTCCGGAAGCACTTCTTTTACGTGTGCTTTCATCGCTGTTTTTGGCTGATACCGGTCATTAACGACGCAGCCTTATTGAACAGCACGATTTTCCCATTCTGGTCTACTGCTATAATACCATCATTAGCTGCTTCTATGACCAGATCATTAATTATTTTATTTGATTTTTTATTCATCTGTACCTCCCTGGATAAAGGTTGTCTGTAACCCGGCTCTTACGCTACAATAACATTGTACAGAAAAATATACATAAGTGCCGGGAGAGGTTTGTATGCGCTTTATCGCTTTATTAATACTCGTTATACCGGGATTTTTGGCTGCCTGGGGCATCAAGCTGATGCGGGACATGCTTTTTCAGATTCTGCAGCCTCCTTTTCCCTTTTTATGGCTTCAGTTTATCACAGGACTTCTTTTATTGATCGGAGGTGTATGGTTCATAGCTGGATTCGTTCTCTATCGGGATCGGAAAAACAAAAAGCAGGAGTAAAGTAATCAGCCCGGAAAAGGGGACTACTTTCACTCCTGCTTTTTTTCAGGACAACTATCTTGCAGATGACAGCTGATCGGCTGCTACCGCTATGAATTCGGAATTGGATGGTTTGGCGGCAGCATCTTTCCGGCCGGCAAACACGGCATCCAATTTTTCTTTCTCCTCTTTTGCCCAGCACACTTCAATAGCATGCCGGATGGAGCGCTCCACCCTGCTGGCCGTAGTATTATGCAGTAGGGCGATCTGCGGATAGAGCGATTTTGTGATCGCCTTTAAATAATCCGGATCTTTTTTCACTAAAACAATGGCATCTTTTAAATACATATACCCTCTGATATGAAGTGGAATGCCCATTTCTTTTAAAAAGACTCCTGCCTGTTCTTCAATTAAAGGACTGTACGTTACTTCTTCTGCTGTAGACACAGCGGCGGCAGCTGATGGCTCGTGTACTCCTCTAATATGTGAAACGAGAGACTCCATATCAAAAGGCTTCAAAATATAGTAGGAGGCGCCAAGTTCTACTGATTTTTTAGTAATATCTTCCTGCCCAAATGCCGTCAGCATTATGATTTTAGGAGGCTGAGTGCGCCGGAGGTCTTTTATCTTCTGCAGAACAGCAAGTCCATCGATATGCGGCATAATGATATCCAGTACAAGCACATCGATTGATTTTTCAACCACCATATTGATGCACTCCTGGCCGTTGTAAGCCCAGCCTGCTACTTCCATATCTGCCTGATGGTCTACATATTCTTTCAGCAGCTCGATTAATTCTCTGTTGTCATCTGCAAGCCCTACTCTGATCCTGCTCATAGTCTATTATCCTTTCCAGCTACCGTCTCCAGGCCGGTATGTCTTCTGACCTCTATTTGTTTAAAACTTTCATTTTTTCAGCCATTGACAGGATTTCATTTGCATTCTCTTTTGTGAGCTCTGTTACTTCCACACCTGAGATCATCCGGGCAATTTCATCTATTTTTTCCTGTTCCGGCAGCGGCGTGACGGTTGTGATCACTCTATTGTCGTTTTCTTTCTTTTCGATATACAAATGGTTATCAGCCATAGCTGCCACCTGCGGCAGATGGGAAATACAGAGAACCTGCGAGCCTCTTGAGACGCGGTAAATTTTCTCCGCTATCGCCTGGGCTACTCGTCCACTCACTCCGGTATCTACTTCATCAAAAATAAGAGAAGTTACACTTTGAAAACCAAAGATAAAATAGTTTCATTGCGAGCATAATTCTGGATATTTCTCCGCCGGAAGCAACCTTTGCCAAAGGCTTCAGCGGTTCTCCGGAATTAGTTGAAAGCAGAAATTCCACTTTATCCCTGCCGTTTTCATTAAAGAATACTGATTTATGCTTATCCTGGTATTCCTGTCCCCGTGATAATTCCGTCATTTCGACTTTCAACTGGGCGCTTTTCATAAACAGGGACTGCAGCTCTCTTTGCACTTCTTCAGCGAGCGCCAGTCCTGCCTGCACCCGTATATCCGTCAGGGTCTGGGCATCGGCTGACAGATCCAGAAAAGACTGATGCATTTTCTTTTCATACATTTCTAGACGCTCATCTTTATTATCCAATGATTCTATTTCTTCTTCAATCTTAGCCGCATATTCAAGCACTTCATCAACTGAGCTGCCGTACTTGCGTTTGAGCTGGCGGATCTCATCAAGCCTTTTTTCAATATCGTTCAGGCGTTCCGGATCAAAAGCAAGTGAGTCGGCGTGCTCCCTTAACGAATAAGTGGCTTCTTCGAGGGCAAAATAAGCCGAATTGACAGATTCAAGTAACTTTTGAAGAGATTCATCGATGGAAGCTGCATCTTCAATATTGGATACTGCCATACCGGCCCAGTCCAATGAGCGTCCTTCTCCATACAGGCTTTCATATGCTTCATGAAGAGAGCGGTAAAGTTTCTCACTGTTGGCAAGAACGTAGCTTTCTTTTTCAAGCTCCTCGTCTTCTCCCGGGCGGAGTTCTGCCTGTTCAATTTCATTTAATTGATATTTAATGAAATCGAGCCTGTTTGCGGTATCCTGATCACTTTCTTTCAGCTGGCTCCATTTTTTCTTCCAGGAAACAAACGTTTTATACCTTTCTTTATAATCCTGCCGCGCTTCCCGCAGATCACTTCCTGCGTAACTGTCCAGCATAAATAAATGTTTTTCGGTCTGCATCAATTCCTGATGCTCATGCTGGCCGTGAATATCGACCAGGCTTTGTCCCATTTCACGAAGAATAGCCAGCGTAACAAGTTTACCGTTTATTCGGCATATACTCTTCCCCTGGTCGGTGATATCCCGCCTTAAAACGAGCATACCTTCTTCTAATTCAATTCCTGCCTCAATCAGCTTGTCTTTAGCAGGATGGTCACTGCTGACATAGAACAAGCCTTCAATTTCAGCACGTTTCTCTCCATGTCTTACATATTCTACGGAACCGCGGCCGCCAATAAGCAGTCCTATTGCATCAATAATAATTGATTTCCCGGCCCCGGTCTCTCCTGTCAGTACAGTAAGCCCTTCCGAAAATGGAACAGTTAGTGACTCAATAATGGCAAAATTCTTAATGGATAATTCTTCCAGCATTTCGTACGCACCTCAGTCAGCACCTATAGAATTTAAAGCATATCTAAAAAACGATTGGAAATAAAAGTAGTATGTTTACGCTCTTTGCAGATAATTAAAATAGTGTCATCTCCGCAGATGGTTCCCATAATTTCTTCCCAGTCCAGGTTGTCAATGAGAGCTCCAACAGCGTTAGCATTTCCGGGCAGCGTTTTCATTACAATTAAATTCTCTGATTGATCAATCCCTACAAAGCAGTCGATAAGAGCTCTTTTCAGCTTTTGAAGCGGATTAAAACGCTGATCAGCCGGAAGGCTGTATTTATAACGTCCGTCCATCATAGGCACTTTTACTAAATGAAGTTCTTTAATGTCTCTGGAGATAGTTGCCTGTGTAATATTATACCCGGCATTCTTTAATCTTTCGACCAGTTCATCCTGTGTTTCAATATCTACGTTCGTAATTAACTCTCTAATTTTTATATGCCTTTGTCCTTTATTCATTGTCGTTCCTCCCTGGGCAGTATACATTACATCTATCATACCTAAAAATTTATATTTATACAATATGATGTTTTATTCATGCATACATGCCGGAGAATAACTCAGGAAGGGAAGCTGGCATGGGCTTCATCCACTATTTGAGGTAATGCATCTTTTGACAATTCATTTTCCGGATGACTTCCCTTTTGAAGATAAAGAAGAAATTCAATATTTCCTTCTCCTCCTGTAATAGGAGAATAGCTGACATTCCTGCAGGTAAAGCCGCTGCAGCTGCCATCGATGTTGTATTCTCGAGTACTTCAAGATGAACGGCAGGATCACGGACGATGCCTTTTTTCCCCACTTTTGTGCGTCCGGCTTCAAACTGGGGTTTAACCAGAAGCATAGCTTCTCCGTTCTCTCCGAGAATGGAATACAAAGGCGGAACAATCCACTTCAAAGAAATAAAAGACACATCTGCGACAGCAATATCCGGCGTGCCTTTTTTAAAATCTTCTTTTACCGCATAACGAAAATTCATCCGTTCCATTACTTCTACTTTTTCATGATTGCGCAGGCTCCAGGCCAGCTGGTTATAGCCGACATCACAGGAATATACAAAATCAGCTCCATGCTGAATTGCACAGTCCGTAAATCCGCCCGTTGAAGCACCGATATCAAGGACTTTTTTTTTCTTTAAAATCAAGATGAAAGGACTTAATGGCTTTTTCAAGCTTAAGTCCTCCCCGGCTTACATATGGCATGGTGTCTCCTTTAACTCGTAAAGGAGCCTCCACGTCAACTCTGGCACCTGGTTTATCCACCCGTTCGTCTTTCACAAAAACGAGTCCTGCCATTATTGATCTTTTAGCTTTTTCTCTCGTTTCAAAAAAGCCTTTGTTGACTAAAAGTACGTCAATTCGTTCTTTTTTCATGTTCAGGCCCTCTGCCGCTTTGCCGGCACCATGTCTCTAAGTGTTCCCGCTACGTTCTCCGGAGTGAGACCGATTTCCTCATACAGCTCCGGTACGCTGCCGTGTTCAATATAGCGGTCCGGAATGCCCATACGGTTAATGACCATATCATGCTGGTTTAAATCATGATAATGCTCAAGCACTGCACTGCCAAAGCTGCCCTGGAGCGCAGCTTCTTCCAACGTAAGAACCGCTCCTTTTTCTTCGTACAGCTCCTGTAGAATATCGGCATCCAGCGGCTTGGCAGAACGTGCATTGACGATACGCACATCAATGTTTTCTTCCGCAAGAATCGCTGCGGCTTCTTCCGCGATAGGAAGCATCGTTCCAAAGGATAATATCGTTAATTCTTTGCCGTCTCTTACGACTTCCCATTTTCCAATATCGATCTTCTTTAATTCATTGTCCATTTCAATACCGTACCCGTTGCCGCGTGGATAGCGGACAGCGATAGGACCGTCATGATAGACAGCCGTATACAGCATATGCTGAAGCTCATTCTCGTCTTTAGGCATTAATATAGTCATATTAGGCAGGTGACGGAGGTAGGCAATATCAAAAACCCCCTGGTGTGTTTCCCCGTCAGCTCCTACAAGTCCCGCTCTATCAATCGCAAAGACAACATGAAGATTTTGACGGCACACATCGTGGACAAGCTGGTCATATCCTCTTTGAAGGAACGTTGAGTATACGGCAAATACCGGCTTCATTCCCTGAGTTGCCATGCCTGCTGCCATAGTAGTAGCGTGCTGCTCAGCAATCCCCACATCAAACATTCTATCAGGAAATTTCTCCGCGAATGAATCCAGCTTTGTTCCGCCCGGCATTGCTGCCGTAATTGCTACAATATCGGGGTCTGCAGCAGCCATTTTCTGAAGCGTGGAACTGAAGACACCGCTGTAAGCCGGCGGTCCAGGCTTTTTAACGACTTCTCCGGAATCAATTTTATACGGTCCGAGACCATGCCACGTGCCTTTTGCATCATTTTCCGCCGGGGCGTAGCCTTTTCCTTTTTTCGTAATCGTATGAACGATTACAGGGCCTTTTGTCTGTTTGGCAAAGGCTATATTGGAGCGCAGATCATCAAGATCATGTCCATCTACCGGCCCTAAATAGGTGAATCCCATTTCTTCAAAAAACATTCCTGTTGTTACCATAAATTTAAGACTATCCTTCAGACGTTCGGCAGTAGCCGCAATCTTTCCGCCGAAAGCAGGAATTCTTTTTAGAATATCTTCTACATCGTCTTTTGTTTTCTGATAAGTATTTGCTTTTCTCATACGTCCCAATATACCGTGCAGAGCTCCTACATTGGGTGCAATGGACATTTCATTATCATTTAGAATGATTGTCAGATCCGTCTGCTCATGGCCGATATGATTTAGCGCTTCCAAAGCCATGCCGCCGGTGAGAGCTCCGTCTCCGATTACAGCTGCTACTTTGCTGTCATTGCCCTTGATCTGGCTGGAAAGAGCCATTCCCATAGCGGCGGATAAGGAAGTGGAGCTATGTCCTGTTTCCCATACGTCATGATCGCTTTCGTTGCGTTTAGGAAAACCACAGAGACCTTTATATTTTCTCAATGAATCAAAATCACCGGCCCGTCCCGTTAAGATCTTGTGCACGTAGGACTGGTGACCGACATCCCAGATAAGTTTATCTTTAGGGGAATCATACAGCGAATGCAGGATAAGGGTTAATTCAACTACTCCAAGGTTAGGTCCGAGGTGTCCTCCTGTTACGGACAGCTTACGGACAAGAAATTCCCTGATATCAATAGCAAGTTCTTTTAGTTCCTGCTGAGTACAGTCTTTTACAAATTCTGGGTTCTTGATCGTTTCAAGATTCATTGCTGAACCCTCACTTTCCATCAATTAAGCTTTCTTTTTCTTTTGCTTTTTACTGAAAATCCTGAGCTTGAACTTTGTTTCCATGACATAGAAAAATTTACCAACCTGAAAAATAATATTTGTTGAAAATTGAATCGCAAACGTTTTTCCAAGAGCTTTGCCTCCTACAGTAAGCGCAGCAACAATAGCCGTAAATACGACATTTAATACAGCCTGCAGGGTGCTTCCGTCCTGGGATCCGAGAACTACAGCAAGTTGAATAACGACTGCTGATGTTGCAGCACCACTGACAACACCTGAGATATCACCTATCACATCAGCGCAGAAGTTAGCCACTTTATCTGCATTTCTCGTTATAACCATACTTTGGTAGGCGCCGGGCACCTTCTTGGCAGCCATCGCATGAAAAGGCTTTTCTTCCGCAGCGGTTGCCGCCACACCGACCATATCAAATACAACACCGATAAGTACAATAAATAATACAATCAGCATACCGATGGCCCATCCTACCCCGAAAGCACGGCAGTGGATACAATTGAAAAAATAGCCGCTAACACCAATGTGATAACGGCAATAAAAAGACTCCAGTTTATCGATTTTTTCCATACAGTTTTCATAGTATTATTTATATCACCTAGACAGTATATTCACTTTATTTTAATTCGTAAACCTTATGTAACAAAATCGGAGGCCATTCAGGGCGTAAACATTATGGCTTAGGTCCAGTAGGTTTTCCCAACCAGGCTGCCCGAACGTCGCCGTTCCGGCGGTTTCCCTTTAAAGCCGGCTTGATGCCGTCTCCGGACATCAGACTGGATTGCCACTCAGACCACACTGCAATCCACCCTGAATGTTTTTCAAACAGTCTAGGAGTTTTCCTCAGCAATTCCGTGCCACTTTCTTAGCCTCTTTTGCAGAGCAGGTTTCAGATGTTAAAAAGCAGGTCGTTGGCCGACAAACCTTGCTTTCAAAAGAACATCATTCCCGCTGCTCCACTCAAGGCAGGCTACGCTGCGAGATTGGCTTCCCTTGCCTCTCGTCAGGTCTTACCTTTACCAAGGTCATATAATCTATTATATGACTGCTTGGAAAAGGCCTCCGCGGTGAAAGGGTTCACGCCCACATGCCGTTGTGGATCGCCCTTAGCACCTTTACTCCCAGCAATGACCCAAGGCTGGGCGCCTCGAGCCAAAGCGAAGAACTTCATCGATGTGCCCTTCAGCGGATTTTTAGGCCCGCCTCGAAAATGGAGAATCGACTAGAATACTGCGCCATCCGATTTTGATGTAGAAATAGTATATCATGAATAAAAATTATTGTACAAAGCTCCAGACCTATTTTGTACGATGCTGAATATACTCTACGAATTCAGTAAGAATTTCGCTCTTTCCGTTCAGCTGGCCGGCATATTCTTTTGCTTTTTCAGCATGCCAGCTCAGCTTCTCTTTTGCTCCTTCAAGAGACAAAAGTTTTGGATACGTGCTTTTATCTTTATTTTCATCGCTTCCTGCCGGCTTACCCATTTCTATTGAATCGCCTTCGACGTCGAGAATATCATCTTTAATTTGAAAGACAAGACCGAGTTCCCTGCCGAAAGCACGAAGTTTGGAAAGATCTTCTTCAGGCGCCCCTGCCAGAATGCCGCCGGCTATAATAGAAAAGCCGAGCAGATCGCCTGTCTTGCGATGATGTATCGACTCAAGCTCCTGAAGGTTGAGAGTGGATTTTTCCCCCTCCATGTCTGCTACCTGTCCGCCTACCATACCTTCTGCTCCTGCCGCTCTGGACAGTTCAAGAATGAGCATAACTTTACTATGATCTGACGTGTCCGGGAGTTCAGCCAGCAGTTCAAATGCTCTTGTCAGCATAGCATCTCCTGCCAGAATAGCATGTGCTTCTCCATAAACTTTATGGTTGGTCAATTTTCCACGCCGGTAATCATCATCATCCATTGCCGGAAGATCATCGTGAATCAGGGAATATGTATGAATTAGTTCTACAGCACAGGCTGCCTGTACTACATTGTCCCTGCTATCCTGGTAGGATTGAAAAGCCGCAAGCAGTAAAAGCGGACGCACTCTCTTTCCGCCTGCTTCGATGGAATAAAGCATGGATTCCTTTAGAGCTGCAGGCATGGACAAATTCTGCACCGTCTGCGGCAGAACCTCATCAATACGAGCCTTGTTTGCAGATATGAATGATTCAAGCTGCTTATTCACCTGCATCCTCTCCATCTACTGTTAATGGTTTGATTTCTCCGTTTTCTTCTATAATAACGTCCATCTGCTTTTCTACTTTTTTAAGCTTGTCGTGACAGAGGGAGGAAAGCTGCATTCCCTCCTGATACATGTGAAGGGCTTTTTCAAGCGGCACATCTCCTTCTTCCAGCTTGTTTACCGTAGATTCCAGCTCTTTAAGAGCTTCTTCAAAAGAAAGTTCTTTATTTTCACTCATCATTTTCACCTTCCTTTTTTTCAAAATCCCACTTACGCTTGGAAACTGTTTCTATTACTTTTGTCTGAACGGTGCCGTCTTTCATCTGCACATCCAGCCTGCTGCCCGGAACCGCCTGCTTCACAGAGGAAATCAGCTCACCTTTTTCATCAAATGAAACCTGGTAGCCTCTTTCTAAAATCTGCAGGGGATTAAGCAGGTTCAGTTTTTGGAGAACATGATAGAAATCATTTTGTTTATTCTGCAGATACCTGTTTTTTACTTTTTCAAGACGTTCTGCGGTCTGGTAATAGTCTTTCCGGCTGGATTCCAGCTTTCTCTGCGGATGCTGGAGCTCCAGTCTTTTTTTTAGTACCTGAAACGACGATAAACTGCCTTCCAGCAGGAGAAGGCGTCTTTTCTCCAGTCTGTCCATCAGCCTGTCAAGTTCTTGTTC
Source organism: Sinobaca sp. H24 (assembly GCF_023845525.1). Taxonomy (NCBI): domain Bacteria; kingdom Bacillati; phylum Bacillota; class Bacilli; order Caryophanales; family Sporolactobacillaceae; genus Sinobaca; species Sinobaca sp. H24. The sequence continues at coordinate 158,005 of NZ_JALBWT010000002.1, read as the reverse complement.
TTTCTGCTGAAGAAGCTGCATCGGGTAACGAAAGGCATATGCCCCTTGAAGCCTTTTCAGGCGTTCAGCACCGTGTTTTCTATGATTATCCATAGCCAGATGCAGACGCTGTTCAAAGGAAGCAATCTGCTGAACAACGTCAATTAATGAAGGCACGGCTATCTCTGCCGCTGCTGTTGGGGTAGCTGCTCTCACATCAGCCGCAAAATCTGCAATGGTAAAGTCTGTTTCGTGCCCTACTGCAGAAATAATTGGAATGGAGGCCGCGTGAATGGCCCGGGCTACGATTTCTTCATTAAAAGCCCAGAGTTCTTCAATCGATCCTCCCCCTCTTCCTGCTATAATTACGTCTACTTCCGGATCTGTCTCCGCCTGTTTCAACGCACGTACAATCGACGGCGCTGCATCTCTTCCCTGAACCAGCACCGGATAGAGAGTGATACCGGCTGGAGGGTATCTCCGCTTTATTGTTGAAATCACATCCCGTATCGCAGCACCTGTTGGAGAAGTGATCACGGCTATTTTTTTAGGATAGGCGGGAAGCTGCTTTTTCGTATCTTCACGAAAAAGCCCTTCCAGTTCCAGTTTGTTTTTCAGCTGTTCGTATTTAATGAACAGCTGGCCGATACCATCTGGTTCCATATCATTAACATAAAGCTGGTACTGGCCGAAAGGCTCATAGACAGAAACACGTCCCCTGATTAATACTTTCATTCCATTTTCAGGCTCAAAAGCAAGCGATTTGTTATTTCCGGCAAACATAACGGCTGATATTTTTGACCGTTCATCTTTTATAGTGAAATACATATGGCCCCGGCTGTGTTTTTTGAAGTTGGATATTTCACCTCTCAGCCAGACTGCCTGCAGATCAACGTTCTGTTCAATAGTCTGCTTAATGCGGGATGTCAGCTGAGAAATAGATATCCAGCGGTCCTCCATAGCAGTCATCTTTACCGTGCCTGCCTGTTGTATTCACGAATCGCTGATTCAAGCGTATTGTATAAAAGCATCGTAATAGTCATTGGTCCGACTCCACCGGGAACGGGTGTGATATAGGAAGCTTTTTCTTTTACGTCATCAAACAGAACGTCTCCGCATAATTTGCCGTTCTCTTTTCGATTCATTCCGACATCGATTACGACTGCCCCGTCTTTTATGAAATCTTCGGTTACAAATTCCGGAATACCAATCGCTGCGATGACAATATCTGCCTGTCTGGTATAGCTTTTCAGATCTACCGTTCTGGAGTGGCAGTATGTGACAGTAGCATTTTTATTCAACAGCATCTGTCCCATTGGCTTTCCGACAATGTTGCTTCTTCCTATTACGACTGCGTGTTTCCCCTCGATAGGAATGCCTTTGTACTCAAGCATTTTAATGATACCGTACGGCGTGCAGGGAAGGAACGCTTCCTGGCCGGTCATCATCCGTCCAATACTGATGGGATGAAAGCCATCTACATCTTTGTCCGGATGAATGGCTTCAATGACCTTCTTTTCATCGATCTGCTTTGGAAGCGGAAGCTGAACGAGGATGCCGTGGATCGCTGTATCCTGATTATATTGCTCTATTACGTTCAAAAGGTCGTTCTCTGAAATAGTATCAGGTAGTTCATGAAGAACCGAATGGATTCCCGCTTCTTTTGATGCCTTGTCTTTTCCTTTTACATAGGACATGGAGGCTGGGTTTTCTCCGACTATAATTACAGCAAGTCCCGGCTCTACTCCTTTTTCTTTCCATTCGGCTACCTGTTCTTTAATGTAGCTTCTTGTAGAAGCGGCTACTTCCTTACCGCTGATAAGTTCAGCTGTCATGACTCCTCCTCCTTTTTTAGTTCGCATTCTTTTAACACGTTTGACAAAACGCCGTTAATAAAGCTTCCTGACTCTTTTCCCCCGAAAGCTTTTCCAAGCTCAATCGCTTCGTTAACACTTACATGCAGGGGAATATCTTCAACAAACAGCATTTCATACACAGATTCCCGCAGAATATTCCGGTCGATATTGCCGACTCTTGTGATGGTCCAGTTATCAAGATGTTCCGTCAGCTGAGCATCGATGCCTTCTTTTTCTTCCAGCGTACCTTCAATAACAGTAGTCAGAAACTCATCCGCTGTTTCATCTTCTTCTAATGTATTTTCCAAAGCACGCTGCCATTCTACTCCTGTCAAATCCACCTGATATAACACCTGTACCGCTCTTAATCGTGCTAGCCTTCGATTCATTACCCATTCCCTCTTCCTGCTTATCACAGGCTTTAAACTGCGAGCCTGCTGTTTTTACGATAAATAAAACCTGGTCCGTACCAGGCTTTGTCTGCAAAAGCGTCCGCTCACCCTGCTTTTTTCTTTTGTTCATCCTAAGAGAATAAAAAACTGCTATAACAGGGTGAGCTGTTATAACAGCCTAACTTTACTTAATTTTGTTTATCTGCTTCTTTAGTTTCTGCATGATCAAGCTGAATAGCAGCTACATGAATGTTAATCGAATCGATCGCTACGGAAGTCATTGTTCTCAAAGCCTGATAAATTGCTTTTTGAAGCTCTTTAGCTACTTGAGGCACCACCACTCCGTACTGCATCGTAACCGACACGTCAATTTTCACACCCATTTCGCCAAGATCCACCTTGACCCCTTTGCTTACATTTTTCCTGCCTAGTTTCTCTGCTACGTCCAATGCGAAATTCCCTCTTAATGAGTGAACTCCGCTGACCTCGGATACAGCAAGCGCGGTTATTACTTCTATTACATCCGGAGCTATTTCAATCCGTCCGAGTTCATTCCACTCTTCTTTAATATCGAGTACTTTTGCGTCACTCACTGCAGGGCCTCCTTTAAAAATAGATCTATTTTATTCCGGCTTCTCTGCTTCCGCCCGCTCTTTCTCCTGAGCTTCAAGCGCTTCTTTTTCAGCCTGTTCTTCCTGCTTTCTTACAAATTCCTCTTTATACTGTCTGAACACGGGAAATTCAGATAGATTATCAGGGATTTTATCATTTTCAAGAAGAATAATCTTTACCAGATTTTTATTTCTGGCCATGTGATACTTTTCTTCATATTCATTTTCTCTGACAAATTTCTTCAGGTTGTCATAATCTTCTTCCTGGATGGAAACAGTGTATGATCCGCTGCCTTCGCCGTATTCATGACTGAAGCCGACTTCAAATTCCACAATTTGAATTTGGTCATTCTTCATATTCCTCGTCTGTTCTAATACTGCTTTTGCACCTTCTGTTAAGTCGTTCCAATCCATTATAATTCCTCACTTCTTATTTATATTGTAAACAGTACGTTTTTTCACGTGTTGATTATACCACGCAGGTATGTTTTTTTCATCTACCCATCTCCGCTCTTTTACACAACGGCCGGTATCTTTTTATGCGTCAGCAGGCTCACGCCGATATAGCAGAATAAAGACAAAATAACGGGAATAGTAACCGAATGCACCCCTAAAACATCGGGCGTAAACTGATAAATAAGCACATAGGAACCAACACCGCTGATAATGGAAGCAAGAGCGCCGTGTTTATTTCCTTTTTCCCAGTACAGGCCAAGAACAATCGGCCAGATGAACGCTGCTTCCAGTCCGCCGAATGCAAATAAATTCAGCCAAATTAAAAGATCCGGAGGATTAAGGGCGAGTATAAAAACAGCTGCACCAAGCAGAATCGTTACAGAGTACGTGACTTTTTTAATCCGCCGGTTGTCCGCCTCCGGCTGTATATAATTTAAATATACATCCTTTACCACCGTAGAGCTGACCAGCAGCAGAAGCGAGTCAACTGTTGACATAATAGCAGCCAGAGGCGCAGCCAGCACAATCCCTGCCAGCCAGGCGGGCAGGACTTCGAGCACGATCAGCGGCATAACAGTATCCGGTGCGTCTATTCCCGGCAGAATCGGTCTGGCCAGGACTCCGGTAAGGTGAATTCCAAACATCATAAAAGCTACGACAAACGTTCCAATAATAAGCGCCCGATGCATGGAAACAGAATTTTTATAAGACATTGCTCTTACAGCTACCTGAGGAAGCCCGACAACCCCAACCCCGACAAGAATCCAGAAAGAAGATACATAAAGCGGCGTCAGCTCCCCTTCCGCTCCAAATGGAGAAACGAGAGCCGGGTTTTCAGCCGTGAGATCAGCCATAATTGCCGGCAGCCCGCCCCCGGCAATGATCGTTCCTGCTAAAATAATCAGTGTTCCAAAAAACATAATAATACCCTGAATCGTATCTGTCACTACGACGGCTCTAAACCCGCCAATGGTCACATATATCAAAATGGTCACGGCAAAAATAAATAAAGCGGTAGTATACGAAAGCCCGGTGATAGTCTCCACCAGCCTTGCACCGCCTATCCACTGGGCTGCCATAGCCGAAAAAAGGAACAATACGATACTTGCTGCACTCAGTATAACAACCGCTTTGCTTTCATAGCGGCTTTTTAAATAATCAACCAGCGTTATTGCTTTATATTGACGAGACTTAATAGCAAATCGTTTTCCGAGAATCATTAACGTAAAGTAACCCGTCACTACCTGAGCCATCGCGAGAAGAACCCAGCCCAGCCCCTGCGTATAAGCTGCACCCGGACCCCCGACAAAGCTGCTGGCACTGCCGTATGTAGCAACCATCGTCATGGCCAGGATCAGTCCGCCCATCTCCCGGCTGCCCAAAAAGTATTCCTGCAGAAAATCACTTTTTTTTGAAATTCGTTTCGCTGACAAAAAACCGACCATAAATACGACGGCTAAAAACAAAAGTAAAGGAACTATTACAGCTGTATTCATTTCTTTTCTTCCTCTTCTTCCAAAGATATATCAGTAAAAAAGAATCGAACGGCCAAGGCCACCAAAATAATAATAAAAATGGGAACGATCACACAGCTAAAAAAGAACCAGGCCGGCAGGCCGGCTATATATTGGTACTCTTCCGGAGGACCAGAACCAAGACCATAAGCAAAGCCAAACCATAAACAGAAATGAAGGATCACAATCGCTGTTCCAATCAGTGCTTCTTTTGCCGTAATGCTCCAGCGCTTTTTTACCGGGGACTGCTCGTTCATATGCCCTTCTCCTTTCCTTCCTGTAGAGGGTGATGAAATACTTTCACTATATTTCTGCAAAGAAAAAAGGCCGTAAAGTGTCTTCCACTTTTAGGTCTTTTTTCTACGCTCTAGAAACGTAGTTACCGCTTCTAGTATCAATCACCAGGCGGTCGCCTTGATTTACAAAAAATGGAACCTGAACTGTTAATCCTGTTTCAAGGGTAGCCGGCTTTGTACCGCCGGAGGAAGTATCTCCTTTAACACCGGGCTCTGTAGCAGTAACTTCCAGCTCCACTGTATTTGGCACTTCCACACCAAGTGTTTCTGTACCATACGTGTTAACCTGTACTTCCATGTTGTCCTTTAAATAATTTAATTCGTTTTTCAGCTGATCGCTCGCAAGCTCAAGCTGTTCATACGATTCGTTATCCATGAACGTGTGCATGTCCCCGTTGGCATATAAATACTGCATGCGGCGGCGTTCAATATGGGCGCGTCCTACCTTTTCACCGGCGCGGAATGTTTTTTCCTGAATATTTCCTGACCGGAGACTTCTTAATTTGGAACGTACGAAAGCTGCTCCCTTTCCAGGTTTTACATGCTGAAAGTCTACTACCGTCCAAATATCATTATCTACTTCAATGGTAAGTCCTGTTTTAAAATCGTTTACTGAAATCATTGCCGTGCCTCCATTTTTTATCAATTCGGTACTTACTATATCACACTAATCATTCTCCTACTATTACTAATTCCTTTGGCGCGTAGGTCAGCACCTCATTACCTTCTTCCGTAATCACAATATCGTCTTCAATTCTTGTGCCGCCTGCTTTTGGAACATAAATACCCGGCTCGACCGTTACTACCATTCCAGGCTCGAGCACTTGGCTGCCTTTTGGAGAAAGCCTCGGTCCTTCATGTACCTCCATGCCGAGTCCATGACCGAGACCGTGGCCAAAGTATTTTCCGTACCCGGCCTGCTCAATGTGGGCTCGTGCAATCTGGTCTGCTTCTATGCCGGTCATGCCGGGTTTAATTTGTTCAACAGCCAGCAGCTGCGCTTCCAGTACAGTCTGGTAAATCTTTTTTAATTCGCTGGTCGGCTCTCCTACAGCAATGGTACGCGTAATGTCAGAGCAGTAGCCTTTGTAATAAGCCCCATAATCAAGCGTAACCAGCTCTCCGCCTTCAATAATTTTACTGCTGGCGACACCGTGGGGCAGCGCGCTTCTCCAGCCGGATGCAACAATTATATCAAAGGAGGAAGAAACCGCTCCTTCTCTTCTCATGAAAAATTCGAGTTCATTGCTTACTTCTGTTTCTTTCATTCCGGGTTTAATAAATGTTGTGATGTGATCAAACGCTCTATCTGCAATTGCAGCCGCTTCTTTTAAAACAGCTATCTCTTCGGGTGTCTTATAGAGGCGTACATGTTCAACAATCGACGACGTGGGAACCAGCTCCGCGTGAATTTGTTTTTTCATCTGGGTGTACTGCTGATACGTTACATATTCTTCCTCGAATCCAACAGCCTTTAGTGATAAAAGCTCTGTGAGGCGTGCAGTTTCCGAAATAATGCCTTTTTCATGCTTCACTATTTCAAATTCCGGACACTCCTCGGCTGCCTGCTCTATGTAACGGAAATCTGTAATAAAATAGGCTTGTTCTTTCGTAATGAATAAAGCTCCGGCGGTTCCGGTAAATCCTGATAAATACCTGCGGTTTGTCGGACTTTCTATAAATATGGCTTCTATTTCTTTGTTCTCCAGCTGTGCTCTTATTTGTTGAATCAGTTTCTGCATATTTGCCTCCTACAGTCATCCATTATTTATCACGGCTTTATTTTATCATATATTGAGAAAAGACGGGCGCTTCGGGATGCTTGTTCCGGTATTTAAATTTCGAGTGTAAAATCTTCAGAAAAGGGAAGATAACTGTATGACTTCGATTACGTATAGAATTGATATTATTGTAGTGAATGCCCGTAAAATGGTGTAAAATTGAAGATAACACACCAATGTCATATTTCTGGCATGGATGGGATGATACTATGACTGAATCAAAAAAAATGGCATACGGAGGCCAGGCTGTTGTAGAAGGCGTCATGTTTGCCGGCAAAACAACGACTGTCAGCGCTATCCGCCGCAATAACGGGGAAATTGAATATTACGAAGTAAAGAAAAAAAGTATTCCTATCCTGCGTTCTTTAAAAAAAATATTTATCATCCGCGGTATTGCAGGATTAATTGAAGCAAGTTCAGTAGGGATGAAGCATTTAAATTACGCTTCTGACCGCTATGACGTTAACCCAGAAGATGATGAAACACCTCCGGTGGAAAAAGCTTCTTCCTCTAAGTGGGGAATGATATTGGGAACTGCAGTAGTGGGAGTCACTTCGTTCTTATTTGGAAATTTTATTTTCACCGTTCTTCCAGCCGTTGCAGCAGGAGGATTTACCCCTATGTTTCCCGGCCACGTTGCCCAAAACCTTCTGGAAGGATTTTTTAAACTTATTCTGCTTTTCCTCTATATTTATCTTATCTCCTTGACTCCAATGGTTAAAAGGCTTTTCCAGTATCACGGAGCGGAGCATAAAGTAATTAACACGTATGAAGCAGGAGTCCCGCTCACTGTTCAAAATGTCCAGCGCCACTCCAGGCTCCATTATCGCTGCGGCAGTAGTTTTATTTTATTCACCGTTATTGTCGGGGTGCTTATTTATTTAATGGTGCCGTTTGACTCGCTGGCTGAACGTATTGTTCACCGGCTGGCCCTTATACCAGTCGTTCTGGGCGTATCTTATGAAGTCCTACAGGGAACGAATAAAGTACGGAACATTCCTGTACTAAAGTGGCTTGGACTTCCGGGATTAGGTCTTCAGCTGCTTACAACAAAGCCTCCTAAAAATGACCAGGTGGAAGTAGCGATCCTATCTTTTGAAAAACTTCTTGCCGAAGAAAAGCACTCAGCCGAGCCAATTGACCATAATGCTGTATAATGAATAATAACAAAGTAGTGTTTTGAAAACCTGGCTTTCCAGGTTACTCTTAATGGAGGTGATCATATGTCGAGCTTGCTTCGCCGGCCTTTCCTGCTGCTGTTGTTCGGACTTGCCGCCTTTGGTCTTGGTAACCAGCTTCTAACAAACCCAATATCTTTTTTGATATCTTTAGCCATCGGTCTCGCTATCGCAGTAGGCCTGTATTTTCTTTTTACGAAAGTTATTATGAAAAAGATGACCCAAAGACAATACCAGTCTCATACTCCTCCGAGATCAAAGGCAGCCAATGCCCGTCGTGGAGGATCTGCAGCTCCTGCTAAAAGTCATTATAAAGCAGCAGGCTCTCAGGCAAAACCTGTAAAGAAACGTTCTACAAAAGCTATTGCCCGCAAAAGAAGCGATACACATTTGACTGTTATTGAAGGCAAAAAAAACCGCAAAAAGAACCGGGCTCTCTCTTTTAAAGCCCGGCTCTTTTTATACATAATTGTTTATCGATCTTCTCTTTTTGAAAGACAGAAGGAGGAATTTCCTGCATGATGCCAATTCTGATGATCAGTTTTCTGTCCGGCCTGCCCTTATCCTTATTGAATGTTTTTTTTCATCCATTTATATATTTCATCATTATACCCGTTATTTATTGGTGCTTCCATAAACAGCTCGGTTTCAGACTTTTGTTTATTATGGCTTTTTCCATTTACGTAAATATTCTAATTTTTCTATTTATCCTTTTGGTACACCGGTTCTGCTTGATCAGCAATTTTCCGGTATGCCTATCGCCTTTCAAAGCGCCATAGTCTTTTGGGGATTTCTAATCCCTGAAATATCAGACCGCCGTTATACTATATTCGCAGCCGTTATTATTGCTTTAGCAGGGTTTTTGGCTTTTTTGGATCCTTCTTATACAATTGCTGACATTTTTTACGCCGGCCTGATTGGTTTCTTTTTGATTTTTACATTATATCGGTCGCTTGATTGGATAGGCGGGGCTCCTGATTTTCTTCTGCTGGGTGTTGCTGTTCTTCTGGGCATCTGCCTGTTTCTACTGGAACCGCAGGCAGCCTTTTATGCCGGTCTGCTGCTGGGCTTTAGTGCAGGTTTTGACATTGAGACCATTAAGAACCGAATGGCGTATCCGTCGTCCTTTTTTCCAAAAATAAAGGCCTCTCTGGTCGGACTGGCCGGAGCTGTTCTTCTTCTTTTAGTATTTGAACTTGCCGTTTCATCGGCCGCTGTCTTTTTATCAGGCATAATTCTTGGCCTTTGGATTACCCTATTTGCCCCGGTTCTTTTCATAAAAATGACCTTCTCTAAAAGAGAAGGCGGCATTCTATCGAGCAGAAAAAGCTAATCTTCCAGCTTTTCCTGCTCGTTTTTACTTTGTACCTCACGGAGATTTTCTACTCTTTTCGGGTCCTCTTCGAAATACTGAACAATATCTCCTATACGATCTATAGCATCCCAGCTTAGATGATGTTCAATTCCTTCTACGTCCGTATAAATATGCTCATGCTCCACACCAATAATCCGCATAAAGTTTTCGAGCAGTTCATGTCTGTAAACTAGACGCTTTCCAATTTTTTTCCTTTTGCCGTTAAGATCAATCCTCTGTATTTTTCATAGACTAAGTATTCCTGCTTATCCAGTTTCTGAACCATTTTTGTAACAGAAGAAGGATGAACCTCCAGCGTTTCTGCAATATCTGATACTCTGGCATATCCTTTGGATTCTATAAGCTGGTAAATCCGCTCTAAATAATCTTCCATGCTAGGAGTAGGCATATAGGATCCTCCATATACTTCATAGTTTATGACAAATTGTTGCGCTTCTTTATTGTACATGAATAAAAGAAAGTTCACAATTTAATTCACTATATTGATCTCAATAGAAATTATTTTTCCCTTCCGCAAACTGTAAACTAAAAAAAGAAGCCGGGTTTCTTCACCGGCTTCTTTTTTTCTTATTTTATAATCCACACTTTAATTGAGCACTGCAGTTTGTGCATGTGTTGCAGCCGCCAATATCTTCAATAGAGCCTTCCCGGCAGACCGGGCACGTATCTCCAATTTCATTACCGAAATTAACAGTAGTGGAGCGGACGTCTTTAATCGTATCTACCAGTACTACTTTCTTTTCGGGAGATGCTTCGGATTCTTCTTTTGCTTCAAAGGTATTGTCTTCTGCTTTTAAAGTTAGCACCTGTGCATCGCGGCTTCCATCTACATAAACTGTCCCGCCTTTGGCACCGCCTTTATAGAGACGCTCATATACACCCTGTACCTGCTCGACGGTATAGCCTTTAGGAGCATTAACCGTTTTAGATAATGAGCTGTCTACCCATTTTTGGATAACACACTGCACATCTGCATGGTTTTCAGGAAGCAGTTCCATTGCAGAAATAAAGAATTCCGGAAGGTTATCTTTATCTGCTCCTGGGTTTCTGTCCAAATATTCCTGTACAATCGCCGCATTCACTTCAATGAATTTGCCAAGACGGCCGCTGCGATAGTATTTAAATGAGAAGTACGGTTCCAGGCCGGTACTGACACCTACCATTGTTCCAGTACTGCCGGTTGGTGCTACCGTAAGAAGATGAGAATTACGGATACCATATTCCTTCACTCCATCTAAAATGTCCTGCGGCATTTTCTTCATATAACCGGTTTCCGTGAAAGCTCTGCGGAGACGGTTTGTTTCTTCTTCCGAAGATGCCTCAAGATAAGGGAAGCTTCCTTTTTCTTTAGCAATTTCAATACTTGTACGATACGCAGTCGTTGCAATCGTTTCAAATATTTGATCAATCAGGACATTGCCCTCTTCTGAGCCATACGTTGTTTCCGTATAGATAAGCAGGTCATGCATTCCCATAACGCCCAGGCCAACCCGGCGCTCTCCTTTTGCCTGCTTTGTATTATCCTCCAGGAAGTATGGAGTAGCATCAATAACGTTGTCCTGCATTCTTACACCGGTTGCCACGGTTTTGCGCAGCTTATCAAAATCTACTACTTTTTCATCTTTATCAGCCATTTCGGCTAAGTTTACCGCAGCCAGATTACAAACGGAGTAAGGAGCCAGCGGCTGCTCTCCGCATGGGTTGGTTGCTACTACTTTCTGTCCATAGCTCTGTGCGTTTGTCTGCTCGTTTGCATTGTCTATGAAGAAGATGCCGGGCTCTGCTGAATAAGTGGCACATACGTTGATCAGCTTCCACAGTTCACGTGCTTTGATGGTGCGGTACGTACGAACAGCATGCCCTTTTTGTTCCCACTCCCGGACATCTCCGCTTTCCTGCCAGTCTTTGTTGTATTCTGCCATTTCTTCCTTGGAGTACTTTTCTACATCCGGAAAGCGCAGCGAATAGTCTGCATCATTTTCTACAGCTTTCATAAAATCATCTGTAATACAGACGGAAATGTTTGCACCGGTTAAAAACTCCGGTGAATTAACAGTATACGTACCACCGGCATTAAGTTTATCTTCTGCTTCCTGAAGGACTTTACTGTCAAATCCACCTTGGCCCGGGATGGACTGGTAGTTAAGAATTCCCTGATACATAGCTTCTTCGGTTGGAGACAGCGGAGTAAACTTTAGTTTTTCCTCGATAAGTTTCTTTATCTGATCATCTTCTGTATTTTCAAGCAGAAAGCGCAGAATGCGCGGATTCTGCATTTTGGATACAATAAATTCAAGAATATCGGGGTGCCAGTCTGCTAGCATAATCATCTGGGCGCCTCTTCTTGAACCACCCTGCTCTACCAGGTGGGTAAGCTTTGCGATATCGTCAAGCCAGGAGACAGAACCGGAAGATTTACCGTTTACTCCTTTTGCAAGCGTATTTCTAGGTCTCAGAGTAGAACCGTTCGTTCGACACCGCCGCCGCGGCTCATAATTTCCATTACCTGTTTGCGGTGCTCGGAGATTCCTTCTCTGGAATCTGCAATATAAGGCATAACGTAACAGTTAAAATACGTAACATCTGTTTCTGCTCCGGCTCCGTACAGCACGCGTCCTGCAGGAATAAAGTTCATATTCACTAATTCTTCGTAAAATTCCTCGAAAGACTGACGGCGCCTTTCTTCTGTTGTTTCTACACTGGCAAGCCCTGTAGCATTGCGTTTGGCAATCTGCTCATAATATATTTCCAGAGGTTTTCGATCACATCGAGAGAACGGACAACCGTTCCTGTTTCAGCTTCCTTTTCGTTAAGAAGCGGGAGGAATTCATCATCTACTCTTACTTCTGCTGTATTATTTTCCCGGTCAATAACGGTGACAAACCCAAATCCTCTGGCAGGGAATTTTGGATCTTCTTTTACAGTTAAAATAACAAAATCATTTTCTTTCAGTGTCTTTTTTTCCGTATCTTTAAACGTATAACGGTCAAGCATGACCAGACGGGAAACACCTGATTTTGTCATCTGCATGTCTTCTGTTACGGGGTGGACCTGCGGGAAAAGGGATATATCTTCATTTAGTTGAACCGTATTTACTTTAGGCATTTGTTTTGTTGCTGTACTCATGTAAATTCCTCCTGTTTCACTTCTCAATTTTTCGGAATCGAACCGGCAGACCAGGCTGTTTTTTCTGTAGAACAAGAAATAAACACCAGATTAGTTTGGCATGCAGCTGATTTAAAGCTCTTTCTGAATGATACCATACGATCTTCGGTTAAATCAATATATAGTATTTATAATTTATATATTGACACTATATATAGTTTTCAAACCTCTTTTATAAATTTGTCAATTTCATAAAAGGACAAAATAAGAAGCTATCCGCTCCTAAACTGTCATACGCCGTTAAAAAACCCGTTATTTCATTAAATTCATTTCTTGCACAGAAGAACGAAATTTGTATGTAGGTTTTTATTCTTTTTCATGGTATCTTAGAAAAAAAGCCGGAGGTAATATAATGAACTATGTATGGAGAAAAGGCAATCTTATAGAACGCAGTAACGCTGAAGTTTCGTTTGAAGACCGCGGATATTATTTCGGCGACGGTGTATATGAAGTAGTGCGCCTTTATAACGGCATCTGCTTCAGCTCGAGGAGCACTATAAACGATTCGTACGCAGCACAGAGGAAATTGATATTCCTATTCCATTCGACCTGCTTCAATTCGAAGATATGATAAATTCACTATCAGAGAAAAATAATGTTTCCAACGGCTACATTTATATTCAAATTACGCGTGGGGAGCAGGAGCGCAATCATTTATATGAACGCGGGCTCGACCCTGTAGTAACTGCTTTTGCAAAAGAAGCCCCTATTCCTTTTGAAAAGCAGAAAATCGGGATTGCTCTTTACGCGCTCGAAGATATTAGATGGCTCCGCTGCGATATAAAAACCATTAATCTGCTGGGAAATGTAATGGCTAAACGCAAAGCTGAAGACAATGCATGCGATGAAGCCCTTCAGCATCGGGGAACAACTGTAACGGAAGGGTCTTCGACCAATATTTTTATTGTTAAAGATGGTGCTGTGATTACCCATCCTGCCAATGAGCTTATATTAAATGGTATTACCCGGCTGTTTATTCAAGAGCTTGCGGAAAAGCACCATGTTCCTTTTCTTGAAAAAACCTTTTCTGTAGAAGAAGCATCCCATGCAGATGAAATGTTTATTTCCAGTACAACAATGGAAATTACGCCGGTGGTCCGTATTGAGGGCTCTTTTCAAGCAGACTATTCCATCGGTCCGGTTACCAGACAGCTCCAGGAAGCGTTTTCCGAAGCTGTCAGACCACACCAGAAATCATCCCACTTAAAATAATAAACAAAAAAACCCGCTGAAAGGCGGGTTTTTTTTACCTGCGGTAATTCCATTCATCTGATTCGTAACGTTCTGCTGCCAGTGCCTGTATTTCGTTTTCCTGTTCCTCGGTGAGCTTATAGTCCACCCAGTCTACATTCAGTCCGTCAGCGAAACCTTTATGAAACGCCTGCACTACCTGCTCATGTGTTACAGGTGTCGTTTTTAATGCATTAATAGCTACGGCTTTTTTGCGGAAGGCACGCTGCATTCTTTCCCGTACCCGGTCATTGGAGTACGTAAATACATCGAACAGCATGTCTTCATCAAGGTCGATAATGATCGATCCGTGCTGGAGTATGACGCCCTTCTGCCTCGTTTGGGCGCTGCCTGCAATTTTACGTCCTTCCACTACCAGCTCATACCAGCTCGGGGCATCAAAGCAGACCGCAGACTGGGGATTTTTCAATCCCTGTTCTTCTTCTTTGCTTTTAGGTACTGAAAAATAAGCGTCCAGTCCCAGATTCAAAAATCCCTGAAGCAGCCCCTCGGATATTACACGATACGCTTCTGTTACAGTAGCGGGCATAAGCGGGTGTTCCTCCGATACAATGACGCTGTACGTCAATTCCTGATCATGCAGCACTGCCCTTCCCCCGGTCGGCCGGCGGACAAAACCGAGTTTATGTTTATCTACTGCATCTAAATCGATATCTTTATGTACCTTTTGAAAATAGCCGATTGAGAGAGTAGACGGATTCCAGCCGTAAAGCGTACCACCGGCGGAATTTTTCCTTCGCTGTGCCAGCGCAGGAGCATTTCATCCATTGCCATATTATACGCAGGAGATTGTTTCCCTGAGTCTATAAAGTACCATTTTTCTTTTTCCATTTCAGCACACCTTTCTTTTCATCTTTCAGTGTACCAAAGCTTTTTCTATTTCTAAAGAAGTTAAGATTTTTCCCGGCAATTTGCTTTGTATAATAGATTTGTTTTGCTTCTTGAAGCAAAAATTATTATAATATTCCTTGTGAGCTTTTTTTAAAGGAGAGGAACAAATATGGCTTGGATCCTATGGGGTATTATCATCGTTTTGTTGTCATTTCTACTATACAGAAGGCTTGTAAAGCCTAAGTTTCTAACAGAATTGACAGAAGAAGAATTCAAACAGGGGTACAGAAAAGCACAGCTGATTGACGTAAGAGAACCCCGTGAATATGACGGCGGCCATATACTCGGCGCCAGAAACATTCCGCTTTCCCAGTTAAAACAGCGCATTACGGAAATCCGGAAGGATCAGGCGGTCTATTTATACTGTCAGTCCGGGTCCCGCAGCAAGCAGGCGGCTCGTGTTATCCAAAAGAAAACCGGCAATGAGGACATTTATCAATTAAAAACCGGCTTCAAAAAATGGACCGGCAAAATTAGAAAATAAAAAGCTGTCTCCCCGCGGAGACAGCTTTTTTGTTCTATGATTGATAAGCTTCTTCTTTTTTAGAAAATTCATGCCGTAGCACGGGTTTTCTTGCAGCCAGCGTCTCATCGAGTCTTTTGATTACGGTTGTATGAGGGGCTTCCTGAACCGTTTCCGGATTTTCTTCCGCCTCTTTGGCAATCGTTATCATCGCGTCTGCAAATTCATCCAGCGTTTCTTTTGCCTCGGTTTCTGTCGGTTCAAACATCATACACTCCTCTACATTGGTAGGAAAATAAATGGTAGGAGGATGATAGCCGAAATCAAGCAGCCGCTTCGCAATATCCAACGTTCTGACCCCGAGCTGTTTCTGTCTTTTTCCGGAAAGAACAAATTCATGCTTGCAGTGTTTATTGTACGGCAGATCATAATAAGGCTCGAGAAGCCTCATCAGGTAGTTTGCATTCAGAACTGCATATTCAGACACTTTACGCAGACCTTCAGCCCCCATCGTGCGGATATACGTATGCGCACGTACGTTAATGCCAAAGTTTCCGTAAAAAGGTTTTACACGTCCAATAGATTCCGGACGGTCATAGTCCCATTTGTAGGCTTCATTTTCTTTTACAAGCAGCGGTTTCGGAAGATAAGCGATTAAATCCTTTTTTACACCTACAGGTCCGCTTCCCGGACCACCGCCTCCGTGCGGGCCGGTAAATGTTTTATGCAGATTCAGGTGAACCACATCAAATCCCATATCGCCCGGGCGCGCTATTCCTAATATAGCATTGGAGTTCGCCCCATCATAATACAGCTTGCCTCCAGCCTGATGAATAATCGCCGCCATTTCCTGGATATCCTCTTCAAACAAGCCAAGTGTATTTGGGTTTGTAAGCATTAGAGCTGCCGTGTCTTCCCCAACGACTTCTTTTAAATGCTCAAGATCCACCAGACCACGTTCATCGGTTTTTACCGTCACTGAATCAAACCCGGCTACCGTAGCGGACGCTGGATTTGTGCCGTGTGCCGAATCCGGAACAATAACCTTGGTTCGTTTAAGGTCTCCATTAGCTTCGTGGAACGCTCTAATCATCATCAGGCCGGTCCATTCCCCCTGCGCTCCTGCGGCCGGCTGAAGCGTCACTTCATCCATTCCTGCTATCTCTTTGAGCTCTTCCTGCAGCTCATACATCAGCTGCATCGCGCCCTGCACCTGATAGTCCGGCTGATACGGATGAAGATGGGCAAATCCTTTCAGCCTGGCGGAGTCTTCGTTCATTTTAGGGTTATATTTCATCGTACATGAACCAAGCGGATAAAAGCCGGAATCCACTCCGTGATTTCTAGTCGATAGTGCTGTATAGTGCCTCATAATCTGCAGCTCTGATACTTCCGGAAGTTCCGGGCTGTCTGTCCGCTGCATTTCTGCAGGCAGAATGGTATCCATATCCACATCAGGTACTTCCAGTTCCGGCAGCGAATAACCTGTACGACCAGCTTTGCTGTACTCAAAAATCAGCTTTTGTTCTTTATTCATGCCAGCACCCCCTTCAGTTCTTCCACAAAGAGATCAATCTCTGCTTTGCTGCGTTTATCTGTTACACAAAGCAGCATCTGTCCTTTTTTGCCTGCTTTCGTCTGTTCCAGGTCGTATCCGCCAATGATGCCGCGTTCGAATAGGGCACGGTTTATTTTATCGGTCGAGTCCGGGAGTTGAATAACAAATTCATTAAAAACGGGCTGCTCTGCTGTTATTTGTATTCCTGCCTGCTGCAGCTGTTGTTTCATATAATGTGTTTTTTTAACGTTTTGGGCGGCCATCTCTTTGACTCCCTGCCTGCCGAGCGCCGTCATGGCTACAGATGCAGCCAGGGCATTGAGTGCCTGGTTGGAACAGATGTTGGACGTCGCTTTATCACGGCGTATATGCTGTTCTCTCGTCTGAAGCGTCAATACAAATCCACGGATGCCATCCTCGTCCTCCGTCTGGCCGACGAGCCTGCCCGGTACTTTTCTCATTAATTTTTTCGTCGTTGTAAAATAACCGCAGTGTGGGCCCCCGAACTGCGTCGGAATCCCAAATGGCTGTGCATCGCCGGTCACGATGTCTGCACCAAATGAGCCGGGTGATTTCAGTACGCCTAGTGCCAGAGGATTACTGGATACGACAAATAGTGATTTATACTGATGGATCAGTTTTTCGGCGGCCTGCAGATCTTCAATGGAACCATAGAAGTTAGGATACTGCAGGATAACCCCGGCCGTATGTTCATCAATCTGTTTTTCCAGTGCATCCATATCTGTTTTTCCATCCGTAAGCGGAATAGTCTCTACCACGATCCCAGGTCCGGAGGCATACGTTTCTATTACATGCAGCGATTCCGGATGAACGCCTTCCGATACTAAAATTTTCCGCGATGGGCTTTTGTGCTGGCTTCCTGCAACCAGTGCCGCTTCGGCCAGCGCGGTATGGCCGTCATACATAGACGAGTTGGCAATATCCATCCCTGTCAATTCACATACCATCGTTTGAAATTCAAAAATTGCCTGCAGTTCCCCCTGGGAAATTTCCGGCTGGTAAGGCGTGTAGGCTGTGTAAAATTCTGAACGCCGGATCACATGATCAACAATGGAAGGAATGTAGTGATCATAAACCCCCGCTCCTAAAAAGGAAGGGTACGACTGAAGATCAGCGTTTTTATCGCTCAACTGCTGGAGCTCTTTCATTAATGCCGTTTCATTTAATGGGGCACGCAGTTTCATTTCCCCTTTATAGCGTATCTTTTCAGGAATATCAGCAAAGAGTTCTTCTGTAGTGGAAACCCCTATGGTTTTGAGCATTTCCTGTTTATCGGTTTCTGTCATAGGCAGATAGCGAAAATCCATTCCTATTCCTCCTCTTTCTTATCCTTTTTTATAAAACGGGACCGGTACGACTTTTGCTTTTTTATTCTTGCCTCTAACATCTACAATAACTTCACTGCCTATCTCCGCAGCTTCGGTTTCCATTAAAACGAGACCGACATTTTTGCCAAGAGTCGGCGACTGTGTCCCGGAAGTCACAAATCCTACCTCTTTATTATCAGTGGAAAATACAATGTATCCGGTACGGGGAATGCCTTTATCAATCATTTCAATACCGGCCAGTTTTCGCGGAATTCCGTTATCTTTCTGCTTTTGCAGTGCTGTTTTTCCTATGAATTCACGGGAATCCTTCAGCTTTACTGCAAAACCCATTCCCGCTTCCAGCGGAGAAATAGTGTCAGATAATTCCTGCCCGTACAAGGGAAGCTTTGCTTCAAATCGAAGCGTGTCTCTGGCACCGAGACCAGCCGGCACAAGGCCGTGGGTACTGCCCGCGCTCATCAGCGTTTCCCATAGCCCCTCAGCATCTTCGGACCGGCAGTAAAGCTCAAATCCATCTTCTCCGGTATAGCCGGTACGGCTGGCGAGCACCCGGTATCCGGCGATATCCGCCTTTTCGAGAAAGCGGAACGGTCTGATTTCATCTAAATCTGCTTTTGTTAAAGTCTGCAGTATTTCTGCTGCCTTTGGTCCCTGCAGAGCAAGAAGAGCCGTTTCTGATGATATATCTTTGATTTGAACATCCGGGCCGGCATAGGTGGTAAGCCAGTTTATGTCTTTTGATGTATTGGCTGCATTTAGGACAAGAAAATACTTTTCCTCATTCAGCTGATAAACCAGAAGATCATCTACTGTACCTCCGTCTTCATTGCATAAAAAAGTGTACATCGCTTTGCCATTTTCCAACGCTTCCGGATTATTTGTAAGCATCTTCTGTAGAAAAGCTGCTGCTCCCTGCCCCTCTACGATTGCTTCTCCCATATGAGACACATCGAACAGTCCCGCCTTCGTTCTTACAGCTTCATGCTCTTCTTTAATGCTGCTGAAGCGGACCGGCAGCTCCCAGCCGCCAAAATCCGTTATCTTTGCGCCGTACTTTTCATAAAGTGGGTAAAGCGGTGTTCGTAATGGCATATGCATCCTCCTTCGTTTATAAAACAAAAAGACAGAGAAACCCCTGACATGGGGTTTCTCTGTCCTAAAACCAGAAAGTTTCATCTCTATGTGAGACTGTCTTCGTGGGTGGCCCGTTTGAACGGGCGCTCTCCAGAGATTCGTCGGATAAAAGTCTGTTTGCCTGAGAGATTCACCGCTGCTGCAGTTTGCTCCTTCGGCGCCGCTTCTTTATATGCGGGCTCTCCCTTTATCGTCATCCGTCATTATTCACTTTATATACTCGGTGCTCCGCTTATTATCGTCATAACGGAAAACCATCCAAAAACTAGAAAAGCAACTCCTGCAAAACCGACAGCGAAAAAATTACGGCGCTTTATTTCCCTTACTACAGCGAGAGCACACAGGATTGCCACTATTAAAAGTGTTATACCTATAGCCATGCAGCCTACCCCCTTTAATATGTACAGTAGTCTATTTACATTTTTCAAATAATTATGATATTGCTTTAATTATACCGTTTGTTTTCTTATTTTGCACCTATATTTTTTTTGGCGTACAATAACTAATAGACTGCGAAACGAAAGGAGCCATTCCTGCTATGGATTGGAAACAAATACCGTTAGGCCCTCTACAGACGAATTGTTATGTTTTATTTAATGAAAATAAAGAGGCTGTTATTTTTGATCCCGGCGGCCACGGGGATATCTTAAATACCTGGCTGATTGAAAACGATCTCCGCCCACAGGCTGTTTTATTAACCCACGCCCACTTTGACCATATTGGTGCGGTTGAAGATGTTCGTCAAAAATGGAACATCCCGGTGTATCTGCACGAAACAGAAAATGACTGGCTTACGGATCCCGAAAAAAATGGATCCTCCCGTTTTCTTGGCGGGGCCACCATAAAAGCGGAGCCTGCCGATGTGTTTATTACTAAAGAATCCGAACTTCAAGCAGGTTCTTTTCACTTCAGCCTATTTCATACTCCCGGCCATTCCCCCGGCAGCGTCTCTTTTTATCATAAAGAGACCGAAACGGTATTTTCAGGAGACGTGCTCTTTGAAAATGGGATTGGCAGAACAGATCTGCCCGGAGGAGATTACGAAACACTGATCAAAAGCATTAATGATTTCCTTATGCCTCTTCCTGAAGATACCGCAGTTGCCTGCGGCCACGGAAATGTGACGACCATCGGAAATGAAATGACATCCAATCCTTTTCTTCATGGATTTTCTTAAAAATAATGTACGCCATGCAAAAAGGCTCTCCAAAGGAGAGCCTTTCTGCTTGAAAAGAGTTTATCTGCTTTTTAATGAAAACCAGTTTCCATCATAAAAGTCGTGTAATAGGTAAACCCTACAAAAAAGACAGTTAAGTAAATGCCGAAAATATAAACATACATTCTTTCAGATAAATTCATAAAACCTAATCCAAGAAAAACGGCGGTCTGAGCGAAAAAGAGCAGAGCCATTTGAAACATGTCCCCTACAAAGAAAAGCACTGCAAATACAGTCGTCCAAAAAGAAATCACCCGAAACATGCGATCCATTCAACATACCCCCTTTTCTTATCTTTAGCGCTAGTATGTATGCCCTGTAAATAAGAGTAGTTGTATATAGTATATAGCAGAAAACTTCTATTTGTAAATGCTTTCAAAGCTTTCCTGTGCGGATTCATAAGAAAAGGAATGACTTCTCCGTTCTCCGCCCTCGAGCTCTGCTGAAATCATCACGCGGGACGTCCCGGGTCCGGTAATGGTTGAGACCACGACCGCCTCTCCCGTTGGAAACACATACTCTTGTTCTCCCGGCTGTTTTCCTTCCTGATACCATTTCTTTTCTGCATTTTGAAGCATCCATTCCAGTTGGATGCTTTGTTCATGCAGAGCAGCGTTTTGTTTTGTGAACTGCATAGCTCCCAACCATGAGCAGCACCAGTCCCGCACAGAGAGCACATACAGCAGCTGCTATCGGCATCATTCCACCCTTTTGATCCAACCGTCATCCCTCCCTATAATTGACAGCCGGAATCCTGCTGCTGTTTCCCATGTGCGTCCATTTTTCTCTGTTACGGTAATATATGCCCCATACTCTCTTGGTTCTACGTGAAAGTTTTCCACATTCTGAAGAACAATTTCAAACCCTTCGTTATTTTTCCTCCTTACAATCCGGTCGCCCCGTTGTTCATAGAGACGCGTATCGACAGACTCTTTTATCACCAGCCTGCCGTTTCCTACTTCTAATTGATGCGCGTAGTCAAAATCCGTTTTAAGTTGTTGGAAAAACACAGGTATATCCTGCCTTCCTTTTACTACATCACTTGAGAATACGCCTATTAGTGGAATAATTAAAACGATAACAATAAGCGTTATGGAGAGGGAAAGTACTGTTTCAATAAGGGTAAACCCTGAGTCTTTATCCGTATACATGCAGACATTTTTCCGTGTTTCGTTTATTTTGCGCCTCCCATTCTACACAGACCGTCGTGCCGCCCTGTTCTTCATAAGTTCGTAATGTGTATATGCCTTTTGGACTTTGGGTCTGGTAGGGCTGTTTTGTAACCTCTGCTGTATTAACGAGCCATGCCTCTTCTTCCAGCACAGCCAGTGCTTTTTGTTCTTCCTGCACGGAACGAATTTCTACAGCCGCAGTAATATATAAAGGAAGGACAAATAAGCCGGCAAGAAGAATTAAAGCAAGGGCACCCGTAGATTCGAGAAGCGTAAAACCTTTATTAGATTGGTTCAATATAAAACCTCCCGCTGCCGAGGAGAAAAACGAGTTTGTACCGCCTGTTCGGCGTATCAATCGTTAACGTTCCAGGCCGGCGGATATTTCCGGCTGCCGTAAAGACAATGTCCGACTCTTTTAAACTTGCACTTTCTATATACACACCGGGAGGCATTTGTTTCGATGCGGCCGCCGGGGAATGAAACGGCTTAATGTGATAGGACTGAGAGTTTGAATCAAATAGAAAATGGGTCACCTCTTCATGAGAATATGCATACTGCTGGGCGAATAACAAATCTTCTTCAAGGGTGTACAAAAACCGCTGGATTTCTTTTTCTTGATAAAACGTATAAAGACTATGAATCGGCCAGGCGGTAAATATGACCAGCATACCTAGAACAATGAGCATTTCTACCATCGTATGCCCCTTCTCATTTAAAACGGCTGCCATTAAGACCCCTTGCGTACCTTCCCGTTTTCCAACACAAGAGTGGATTCATCCGGGCATGTGATTCTATCGACATATTCCGCCTCCTGAAGTTCACTCAGCGAAGCAGGTGCTTTATTAAATTCGACTGCGTACGCCGCTGCCTGGGATTCAAGAAGCTTAATCGTAGCATCGCATCCTTTGTTTTGTGCTACTCCGTTGTTTGTGACTACATTTGGAATAGCAATTAATAAAAGAACGGTAATAATCAGCAGCACAATCAGCATTTCCACCATCGTAAAGCCAGCTTCTTTCTCATACCTTTTTTTCATACTCCACTTCTCCTTTGAATGATAATTTTCAACAGGGCCTGAATATTTTCTTCCTGAATCTGCTCGAGCTTTGTTACTTTTTCCTGCAGCTGAATAAATTCTTCTTCTGCAAAGGGTACTTTTTCTGTTATAACCGGCATGTACTGATCTCTCCTTTAAATAGCATTCATTAGTTCAAACATTGGTAAAAACACAGCAAGAAATAAGCTGAGAACGATAAAGCCGACAATCGAAAATAATACAGGCTGAAAAATCATCACAGCTTTTTTTACCCGCTCCTCGAGAATCTGCAGAAGCCTTTCGCTGTAAAACGATAAATGATTTCCCAGCTTTCCGGAAGCCTGGCCGTGGGAGATAACGAATTTCATCTCTTCCTGAAAAACTTTCAGGGCCTCCAGCGCGTCGGCTAAAGGCTGGCCTTCCCTCAAACGTTCTTTTAATGCATGGCCCTGTTCCTGAAAAAATAAAAAATGATCCTGTTTTTCAAATACGAGGCAGGCATTATGTATAGACAGTCCTCCTTTCAGCAGGCTGCTCATTTGAAATGAAAAATACTGGGTAAGAAATAATTTTATATAAGAGGAAAGAAAGGGTATCCGCAGAAGAATCTCCATTTTTTTTGTCGGGGACATACGCCTGTAGAAGACCGCCCACCAAAACATTAGAAGAATGCCTCCTGCAAGTGGAGGAATGAGAAAATAAGGAGCGGAGCGCACACCTATAAATACGGCATTTGTAAAAAAAGGAAGCTCTACATGCAGCGAGGTGAAAAGCTGTTCAAACTGAGGGAATAAATACTGAAGCATTACAAATCCAATCATAAAAAGAATCCAAATTAAAAGCAGAGGATACATCGACATTTTCTTTAGTTCATGCAAAACGTCAAGTCTTCTTGCATAGTGCCTGCCGGCGTCTTCCAACCCCCGGCTGAGCGTCCCTGACTGTTCTGAAAAATAAACAAATGCGGTGACATCAGCCGGAAAGTGGAGTGGACCCAGAAGGTCATGAAAAGAACTGCCTCTTTTTAACTCGTTTATCATCCAATCGACATTTTCTTTAATGTGAAGAGGCTGCTCCCATGTGAGCAGATGAAGAGCCTGATCGAGGGTATAACCGTTTGTCAGCAGTTCTCCGCATTTTTCCAGAAACACTGCTTTTTCTTTCTTTTTCCACTTATCCTTCACTGCGTTCCTCCTCGTTTACGAAGTAATGAGACGGAAGCAGTTGAACAGCCGCAGCTTTCGTTAACTGATGACGGTATGACGGACTGCGCTGTCGGGATGCTCGAATGGGATGATCAAGAGCCGCTTTCAGGCTGGAGCCGGATAACATATCATAAATAGGAAATCTGGAAGAATGCTGGTGATGGGAACAATGAGGAGAACATGGGGATGGAGCGCACCAGCTGCAGTAACGAAGTACCAGCTTCTGCGTGGAGACCGCAAGGAGTGTTTCTTTTAAATCGAGATCGGTGCACCCGAAATCGTAAAACCGCTGCAGCGCACTCACCGGTGATTTAGCATGCATCGTCGTTAACACCAAGTGGCCTGTCAAAGCCGCCCGAACAGCGAGACGTGCAGTTTCCGCATCGCGGATTTCGCCTACCATAATAACATCCGGATCCTGACGCAGAGAAGCTTTTAATAATTCTGCATAGGTCAGTCCTGCTTTTGTATTGACGCTCATTTGTATGTAAGCATCATTTTTGATTTCCACCGGATCCTCAATGCTGATAACACGCACTTGTTTCTTTACTTCATTCATTAATGTGTAAAGAGTCGTCGTCTTTCCTGACCCTGTAGAGCCTGTTAATACAATCATACCGTTGGGTTTGTTCATAAGGGAGGTAAACTGCTGTCTAATACTTGCGTCAAAAGATAAAGATTTCATCGTTTGACCGGCATTCTGGGGAAGAATACGAATAGAAAGGCTTTCTTTAAACTGGGAAGGAATCGTAGAAAAACGTAGATGAACGGCCGGAGAAGTGTGGCGGATAAATATCGAGCCGTTTTGGGGACGCCTCTGTTCGCCTATGTCCATGCCTGCTCTAAACTTGAAATGAGCGGTTAATCTGTCAGACTGATTGGTTGATATAGCGTGGCTGAAATGCAGCTTGCCTTTTACCCGGAAAAGAACTGCCGTTTCTTTATGTTTCGGGTGAAAGTGAATATCTGAAGCATGCAGCGCCAGTGCTTTGTTTATCAGCAGCCTGCTCTGTTTTTCAATATCCTGCAATCAATGAGTCACCTGCTTTCCATTAGAATAATCTTAGTGTACTCTATCTGTTAAAATTTGAAAAGCTTTCGAATGAAATAAATTCAAATTTTTTACTTTTATATAATTCTTTATACCTATTAAAATTTTGATTTATAAAATAACGGCCGCTCTGCAGAATTATGCAGAACAGCCGTTATTTTTTTACATTTTGTTTTGGACAGATTCTATTTTTCTTTTCATTTGCTTTCCTTCTTTATCACGACGGTCATCTATTCGGATATTCGTAGATACCCGCTGGGCTCCCCGCGTAAAAGGAACTTCATGAATTTCTTCTATGACGGACAGCAGATCTTTGATATCTCCTTCAATTAATGTGCTCATCGGGGTGAGCTGGACGTCAATTTTATCTGTATATTTATTTAACACTTTTTCAATCTCCGCCACTTCTTCGCTCATTCCTGTATCTTTTCCAATCGGCACAATAGTAATATCAATAATTGCCATAGTATCCCCTCTCTTTTTTCTGTAGTAATTGATACGCCTGCACGGCGGCTGTGAGATGTTTTTCTGATGGCTCCGCACATGCGATATGCTTCTGAGTCCAGTACGATATTCGAAGAACCCATCTTCGCGCTGGATTTCTGCTGTTACCCCGCAGCCAGACTCCGCCTGCGAAAGCCAGTACAGCATTAAGCCAGGCACTTACCGCCGCTGCTGAAGAAAGTCCTGCCGGAATCCATAGAAGTCCCGTAAAAATTATAAATCCGGCAAAATAGAGAACGACTATATTCGTGGAGCAGTAACGATTTGTTATATAAGCCTTTTTTATTTTATTAACGTTTTGGACTGTTTTTAAACCTTTATACGAAAAAACCTTATGCTCCGCCCCGTGGAATTTTCTCCATTCGCCGGGGAACATAAAATGAGAGCCAAAAAAGATAAGCAGAACTGTATAAAAAGGAAGACCAGCTGTCTCCCAGGCACCGAGGCTTATTCCTCCGGCTGCTCTTACAGCGAGCATCAGCATCAGTAAAAATAAACCCGCTTGATATCCAGCGGGCAGGGAACGGAGTAAGATCCAGGTTATTTTACCCAGATTTATTTTCGTATTATCCAGCACATAAACGCGCTGAAGATCGGAATGGCAAATACAGATGCTGATATAGTGCTTTCCAAAAAACATTACCCCTTTTTGAAAAGAAAGACCCTTCATTATGATGCTTCCTCCACTTGTACAAATTGTTCCGTCACCCAGTAAGAGTTGTCCATGTTATCTGATTCCCTAA
This sequence comes from Sinobaca sp. H24, assembly GCF_023845525.1. Lineage (NCBI taxonomy): Bacteria > Bacillati > Bacillota > Bacilli > Caryophanales > Sporolactobacillaceae > Sinobaca > Sinobaca sp. H24. The sequence continues at coordinate 131,826 of NZ_JALBWT010000002.1, read as the reverse complement.
ATGAAGGATCAAAAAAACGAAGGTCATCCGTAGTCATTTCTTCGTGCTCTTTCCAGGTATGCAGATAAGTAATAACAGCTTCCTCAGCTTCTGTCCCAGTCAAAATAACCTCGATACTGCCGTCATTCCCGTATGTTTCATGATCATCTGCCCGATTGGGAAATGTAAACAATACACCACTTTCTTTTATTTCTCCCGGCTCTTCCCAAATTACTTCCCCGTTATGCTGCAGCGAAACAGCCGCTTCTTTAAATTCGTTTTCTGCCAGCGGCTCCCCATTCTGATCCAGAAAAGTAACGCCTATGTAATCGGTTCCTGTAATACCGTCATCCGGCGATGACTGCCACGCCCATTCTGCCTCCAGTACAGAGCTGCTGTCTTCTTCTGTCAGCTGCGGCGTCCAGCTGATGCTTTCACTTAGTTCTTCATTGGTGATCGTTTCTGTCTGATTAAGATAATACATCCCGCTTGCAAACATAAATACCGTAAGAATAAGCGGGAGTATAACGACCAGCTTATTGCTTTCTAAACATAACCGGCTCCTTCCTGCAGAAATAAGAAAAGGCTCCGCCAAAACTGGAGCCTCACTCTTAATCCTGGTACATAAATTTAGCTCCGGCAATGCCCGGATTTGTCATTTCTTTGGCATTGAGTATTTCATCGAGCTCTTCTGCGGAAAGCCTCTTTCCAGACAGATTTCGCGGACACTCCGACCGGTTTCAATAGCTTCTTTGGCAATTCTTGATGCAGCTTCATAGCCCCCATGAGGATTAATGGCTGTAATAATTCCTACACTTCTCTCTACCAGGTCTTTGTGCTCGACGTTTGCTGTAATTCCATCAATAGCATATTCTTTAAATACTTCCAGTCCATTCTGCAGAATCGATAATGACTGAAGAAGGTTAAAAACAAGCACAGGTTCCATCACGTTCAATTCCAGCTGGCCTGCCTCTGAGGCAAGGCTGATCGTGTGGTCGTTACGATAACCTGGAAGGAAATCTGATTAATGACTTCGCACATGACCGGATTCACTTTCCCCGGCATAATGGAAGAACCCGGCTGCCGCGACGGCAGGTTAATTTCATTAAAACCGGTTCTAGGGCCGGAACTCATCAATCGAAGGTCGTTGGCGATTTTGGATAAATTTATCGCATGCACTTTCAGCGCAGCGGAAAGCTCTGTATAAGCATCCGTATTCTGAGTCGCATCAACGAGATTTTCTGCACTCACGAACGGCATATCGGTAAGGTTTACGAGATGCTTTGCCGCTCTGACAATATATTCAGGTTTTGCATTAAGGCCAGTACCTACTGCGGTAGCTCCCAGATTTATTTCATACAGGTGTTCTACCGCCCGCTTAATCCGTCCCAGGTCACGGCCAAGCACTCTTTTATAGGCGCCAAATTCCTGGCCAAGTCTAATAGGAACAGCATCCTGAAGATGTGTCCGGCCCATTTTTATTACGTCATCAAATTCTTTTTCTTTCGTTTCCAGCGCTGAAATTAACTCAGCCAACGATTCCTCCAGGCCTTTGGATAAATGCAGGGAGGCAATGTGAATAGCTGTAGGAAAAGCATCATTGGTAGACTGGGCCATGTTCACATGCGTGTTGGGACTCACCATAAGGTACTGCCCTTTTCCCCGCCCAGAATTTCGATAGCACGATTTGCAATAACTTCATTGGCATTCATGTTAAATGACGTGCCGGCTCCGCCCTGAATGGCGTCTACAATAAATGGTCATTGAATCTTCCCTCTATTACTTCGTCCGCCGCCTGTACAATTGCTTCAGATATGTTCTCACGCAGGACACCGACTTCGGTGTTTGCAAGAGCGGCTGCTTTTTTTACATATCCAAATGCTTTGATTAGTTCCGGGTGCGGCGGATAGCCGGTAATAGGAAAATTTTCTTTAGCAGAATCGTTTGGATGCCGTAATATGCTTCTGCCGGTACCTGCTTCTCACCTAAAAAATCTCTTTCCGTCCTGAATTCAGTCATTTTTTTACTCCCTTTATTTAAGTTTTCTCCAAATAATGATCCCATGAGCGCTACAGCTGCTTCGGCCGTTTTGTTTCTTTCGTCCAGGATCGGGTTTACCTCAACAAACTCTGCACTTGTAATGATATCAGCTTCTGCCAGAATTTCCATCGCTAAATGACTCTCCCGGTAACTCATACCCCCTGGAACCGGTGTCCCGACTCCCGGGGCATCATGCGGATCAAGGCCGTCCAGATCCAGGCTGAGGTGCACCCGTCACAGTGCTTTAAGTGCTGAATCGTTCTATTCATCACCTCTGCCAGTCCCAGACGATCCACTTCATGCATCGTAAAGACAAGCATTCCAGTTTCAGAAATATAACTTTTTTCACCGGCGTCCAGATCCCTTGCCCCGATAATAACAACCTGATCCGGCTGTATTTTTGCGCCGGCCTTATACGTATTCACCAGACTTTCATGGCCCCTGCCAAGAGACACCGCAAGCGGCATGCCGTGAATATTTCCGGAAGGGGAAGTTTCTGCAGTGTTCAAATCTCCATGGGCATCGTACCAAATGACCCCCATTTTTTCGAAATGAGCAGAAGCGCCTGCTATACTGCCGATGGCAATACTGTGATCGCCCCCTAAAATTAATGGAAAGTGTGCATTTGATAATATATCGGAGACACGTCCGGCTAATTTTTCGCTCGTATCCCGTACTTCAGTAAAATTGGTAAGATTTTCTTCTTCCGGCGTTTTTACCCCGGTACTTTTAGATACTTCTATATTACCAGCATCTTCGATCTCGTACCCGCTTTTTCTAAGCCTTTCGACAATTCCAGCATATCGTATAGCGCTCGGCCCCATATCCACGCCCCGACGGCTCTGTCCCAAATCCATTGGAACACCGAGCATGGTAATCTGCTGCTTCATATGTATTCCCTCATCTCTTTTTGAAATAATGCCTTCACCTGCCACTGAACGTTTTTTTCGCCAGCCAGGCTGCTCCAATCACTCCTGCATCATTTCCAAGTGAAGCCGTCGAAAACTCCACGCTGTCCCTGACTCTCTCAAGGGCATACGTATCAAAGTGAGAACGCAGCGCCTGCAGCAGGCTGTCTCCAGCTGCGGAAACACCGCCGCCTATAATGAATTTTTCAGGATTTAGTACATTTCCGATATTTGCAGCAGCAAGTCCAAGATAATGCAGCGATTCATGAATAGAAGCCTGGGCGGTGGCGTCGCCGGCGGCCGCAAACTCAAACAGCTCTTTCGTTGTAAGTTCTTTCCCTTGATCCAGATATGCTGTAAGAGCAGAATCAGGATTTTTTCCGGCAGCATTTTTTGCCAGGCGCACCATTCCTGTAGCAGAAGAAATCGTCTCAAGACAGCCGGTCTTGCCGCAGTTGCACGGTGCCCCGCCTTCGGAAATAACGGTTACATGGCCTATTTCCCCAGCCATTCCCTTGGTTCCATGTATAATTTCACCATTAATAATGATGCCTCCGCCTACACCTGTTCCAAGCGTTAGAAAAATGACATCATCTGCTCCGCTGCCAGCTCCCTGCCAGTATTCTCCAGCTGCTGCCAGATTGGCATCATTGTCTACTACGGCCGGAACGCCTAATGCTTCCGATAGTTTGTCTGCGATAGGATATTTTTTCCAGCCGACATTTACGGCTAAATCAATAATTCCATGCTCCATATCAATAAAACCGGGCACTCCGATACCCGCTGCTATACAGTCTTTTTTATCGATCCCTGCTTTTTTCAGATGCTCGTCTGCCGATACGGCTATATCCTGTACAATATGACTGCCTGCCTCCGCTTTATTTGTCGGAATGGACCATTTGTCCACCATCTGTCCTTCGATTGTAAATACAGCCATTTTTACGGTCGTTCCGCCAACATCGATGCCTATCAGATATGTTTCTTTCATTCCTTTGTGCCCCTTTTCTGCTGTTCTATTTGTTTTTCGCCCGAAATAATTCGTTTTGCCTGCAGGTAAAGTAATTTATCAATCATGCCCTGCTGATAAAATTCGGTAAACTCCTGGTCCATCATATCAAGATCTATCATACGGTCTCTAGTATAAATGACAGTTCCTCTGTGAACGAGCCATTTTCGTACATCTGCTATTGTTTTCATATTCTCGTTGAACAAGCTTGATCCCTTCTTTCTCAGGAAATCTCCTCCAGCCTTTCTTCAACCAGGCCAAAATCCAGTTCCTCTCCCGATGGGCGGTCCCCGGCAGTTCTCTTTGCTTCACTAAGAGCCTCTTCCGCTTCGTCCGGCATGGCAAGCTCTATATAAGTTAATGCAAGATTATAATACGCTTCCGCAAATTCAGGTTCCATTTCGATAGTCTGCTCAAAGTACCTGCCCGCTTCTTCGTAATTTTCTAAATACGATTCTGTATATCCAAGCAAAAATAAAGTCTGCGCATCTTCTGTTTCGCTGTTTTCTAAAGTATTCAGGAGAAGATTTCTTGCTTCTTCATATTCCCCCTCTTCAGCGAGGTCTCTTGCCATCTGCTGATCCATCGCAGCCGAACCTGCTTTGTTTTCGTTATTCATTCCAAACCAGTAGAGACCGCACGTTAAAGCTATTGTTCCTATTAACAGGGGAAGCTGTGTTTTTCTGCGTCCGCTTTTTGGAAGGTGGACTGCCCCGGCTGCCAGAAATCCGCCGACCAGCCCGCCAATATGGGCTCCGTTATCAATAGCCGGCACCACAAATCCAAAAACAAGGTTAATAGCCAGGATAACAAGCACATTAAATCCCATCGTCCGAAAAAACAATTTCTTGTGCATCCAGCCGAAATACAGCAGTGCCCCAAAACATCCGAAAATAGCACCTGACGCACCGGCTGACACCTGTTCGTTAAAAGAAAAGCTGGCCAATGAACCTACTACAGCTGCTGCAGCGTATATAAACAAAAAACGGGTCGTTCCAAAAATTCTTTCTACGGCTCCTCCGAGATAAAATAACGCCAGCGAGTTCATAAAAAGATGAAAAAAACCAATATGAAGAAAAGCAGCTGTCAGAAGTCTCCACCATTCTCCGTCCATAATAGCTGGATTATATTTTGCCCCGTAATCAATTAATACGGCCATATTCATACTCCCGCCGGCCTGCTCCAGCAGAAAAAACATAACAAAAACAGAAGCAAGCAGCGCATAAGTCAGCAGCGGCTTTCCATAAAAGAAAAGGCTCCGCTCTTTGTTATCAATTTCCTCCTGCTGCTTTTCCACTTCTTCTCTATATATACGTGTCCGGGCTTTAAGCTCTTCTTCCGGTTCCCCGTCATTCCAGGGAGACGGTTCTTCAATCCAGTCCGCTTTTTTATTTAATACAGCTTCCAGCACGCCCTCAGGCGAATCTGCTATTCCTCTCTGACCGTCGTTTGACAACAGAAAGGACTGTTCGAAAACTTTGGACTGCAGTACTGCTTTGAATGGAGCATCCATATCCACGGGGGGATAGGAAGTTATATATACGTTATAAAAATGGACCTTTCTTGTTCCCAGTGCTTTTTTTATTGCCGGTGCTGCTTTTTCCGCTTCCAGCTGGTCTTTTTCCAGCAGGTTGAACCAGTCATACTCAACCCGGGCAATGCGAAGCATTACCGTTCCTTTTTCTGTTTCTTTCTCCAGCCATATTTGTTTTTTATCTTTACTTCTTTCAAAAACCCTGAAGCGTTCATGGACGACTAACCGATGAATAAATTTCCAGTATAGGTGGGTTTGCAGGGCAATATTCATGATAGTTATCCTCCTGGTTTTATCCGGTTACTAATCAAACGGGCCGCATCCTCAAAATGCTCATATTCAGCAAGCGGGGATCTCCCTTCCTGCCTCGGTTCTTTTCTTGTGTTCAAGTAAATACTTTCCATATACCGGCATCCATGATGCCTGAACATCGAGCGCCCAGGAATCTCCGACATAAAGGGTGCGGGAGGGAATGCTTCCTGTTTTACTAGTACAGTGGTGAATATTTCCCGGTCCGGTTTTTCCACGCCCATTTCTTCTGAAATATACACCCGCTCTTTCGGTATATACTTTTCCACGTGAAGCGCTTTCCATTTATCCAGCTGTGTTGTTTTATTTTCCATTCGTAATAATCCCCAGATAAATCCCAGTTTGATGTAGTTCTTCAAACAGCTCTTTCATACCGGTATAAGGTTCTACGAATTTAGATACTTCTCTTTCGTACTGATCGTGAAAAAGCTCCGCTTTCTTTTTCATTCATTTCAACATTATAGTGATTCATCGTTTCGATAAATCTTTTCATACGATACTGTGAATACGTTAATATATCCTTCTCCATCTCTTTCCATAGTTCATCGCAGTAATGTTTAAACGTAGAAAACCATTCTTTTTCATCTATATGCTGCAGTTTTTTATCCGTGCGGTATCTTTGTTGAAACGTGTAAATAATTGATTTTTCAAAAGCCAGCTCATGGCTGTATAACGTGTTATCCAAATCGAAAAAAATGCTTTGCCACCTCATAGTTTCCCCCTCTTTGCTTCTTTATTATAGCAGGGGTTTCCCCTATTTTCGACTTTTGTCATTCAGCGTACAAGCCACATGACAGCAAGACAAATTCCTCCCCCGGTTAATGTGCAGATCATATTAACCGCTTCATTGTCCGCCCATTTCCAGCCTCCTGCCTGTATAGTGTCAGCACCGCAGTGTGATTGCTTTTCGGTTATCAGTCCACACCGCCGGCAGCGATAAGTTACCTGAAAAAAAGCTCCTGCTGCGGTGTCCATTACATTGCCGGCAAATCCTGCCGCTGTAATAATTAAAGCCGCGGTAAAAATAGAAGGGAGATAGGATGAAAATAAAAACGCCGCTGCCCCCTCCTATTAAAGCGGCTCCTAAAAATGAGGCTCCTGTCCCCGCCACTGTAACAGCGCCTGAAGTTCCAGCAGGTACCCTTCGCCCTCGGGGAAGAAGATATGCGCGGCTCTTTGCACGGCTGCCCCATTCAGAGGCCCAGGTATCTGAAGCTGCTGCTGCAAGTGCTCCAGCAAAGGCTGCAATCCAAAACTCGCTCCCGGTAACGGAATAGAACAGGGCACTAACAGCCGCTGCCCCTCCATTTGCCAAAACCTGTGAAGCCCTTCTTGCTCCTCCGCCCGCATTAATTTCTTCCGCTTTCTTATTATCCGGAAGAAGCGAAAACATCGAAGAAGTCACAAAAAAAGCAGCAGCAGGGAAAATCCCTGCCAGCCTAAGCCAAACCAGATAACACTGCCTAGTAAAGCCGCTGCAAGAGCGCCTCCCAATGTTAAGGCGGCGGCTTTATAGGCAGCTGCAGCTGCCCCGAAAATTAAAATGTAAACCGGGATCATATATAAATAACTCCCTCTTCAGTAACGACAGCCTGTACAGGTATATCATGCGCCTCTCTCGGAACGCGCGTTCAATAAGCTGATAGCTGAATGCAAGAGAACAGGTGCAGGCGCGACAGTCTTCCAGAAAACGATCATAATAACCGCCTCCGAATCCAATTCGATAACCCTCTCTATCAAATACCATTCCCGGCACGATAACCATATCAAATTTGTTTTTATCCCATTCCTGCTTGTTATGTGTCTGCGGTTCCATAATTCCTGCAAATCCTTCTTCTAATTCATGCAGCGAATCAATACTATAAAAATGAAGCGAGCGCTGCATAGGATCAACCTTCGGCACCGCAATCTGCTTCTGCTCATCCCATGCTTTTTCAATCAGAGGCATCGTATCAATTTCCCTGCCTGTTGATAACGTAACCGCCACCCGCTCCGCCTTCTTCCACATATCGGAAGCAAATAAATGCTCATATACGTCGCTCTGCATTGTTTCGTGCAGTACCGGTGTTAATGATTTAGAACGCTGATAGATCTGCTCTCTGAGTTTTCTTTTATCGCTCATTGTGCCCTCCTTGACGTAACTGCTTAAACTATTATTATATCGCTAATCCATCCAAAAATTGCTTATTTTTTCCAAAAAAAATAAGCAGAGGAGATAATCTCCTTCTGCTTATTTTGTTTCGCGGTGGATCGTATGCTTTCTTAAACGCGGGCTGTATTTTTTCATTTCAATACGCTCTGGGTTTGTGCGCTTGTTTTTAGAAGTCATGTAATTACGATCTCCTGTTTCCGTGCAGGCCAGGGTAACTTGTACTCTCATAACAATATCCCTCCCCTTTCTTTATCTTCAATCATACTTAACAATGATAGCAAATACCTTCTCGTCTATCAAGTGTTTTTTCTTTTCAGCTTTTCAGTCAGGGAAGCTGGAGAAAAACAGAGACTTTATTCTTCTGTTTCTTCTCCTGTTTCTTCTTCCTGCTGTTCAATTACTTCTTCATTTTCTGCATCAACTTCCGGCCGTTCTTCCTTAAGTTCAAAGTAAGCATCCATAGCCTGGCGTGCGATCGTATTCGCTACCCCGTTCCGGCCGCCGTTTTCTTCGAGATAGGTATAGGGCACGATAACCGCTATAGCAACCTCAGGATTATCATAAGGAGCATACCCGACAAATGCCTGATTTACGGCATTGGTTACCAGTTCGCCTGAGCTTTCGCTTCTAACCGTTACCTGGGCTGTCCCCGTTTTTCCGGCTGGATCATAAGGAGCGTCACCGAAGTAGCTTCGTGCCGTTCCATTTGAACCTTCCACAACTTCAAGCATTCCTTCCTGAGCCATATCTATATATTCATCATCAACGCTTAATTTGTTCATAATGGAAGGCTGGATCTGCTGGGAAATCGAGCCCATATTGCTTTTGTCGGGGTTGGATTGGCGCACTTCTTTAACAAAATGAGGCTCAATCCGATACCCGTCATTAGCAATCGTTGCTACATACTGCGCCAGCTGCATCGGCGTATACGTATCAAACTGGCCGAAGCTCAAGTAAAGAAGATTTCCCGGATTTCCGTATCCACCCGAAATTCCGGCTGATTCCGACGGAAGGTCAATGCCTGTTTCTGTGCCAAGGCCGAATTGATTGTAGTAATAACGCAAAGTATCGTAGGCTTCCTGCACTTCTCCTGTATCAAATGTACCTCCGCGCTCATAATCGGCCAGCCGCATCGCAATTTCCGACATATAAATATTGGAGGATCTTTCCAGGGCACCTAGGTAGTTAACACTCCCAATGCTGTCGGAAGCTGAACTGATATCAGAACTCCCCGGAAGACTGATCGGCGTATCGTTAATGTACGTATCTGCCGTTACGACACCTTCCTGCAGACCCGCCATCACGGTTGCCATTTTAACAGTTGAACCCATTTCAAATGAGCTGCTGACTGTACCCACCTGGTTCTGATAGCCGGATGCCGCAAGAATTTCCCCTGTGCTCGGTTCAATCATAACCGCATAGGCATCTTCATCATTTACAAAGTTGCCGGACTGGCCGCCCACCTGTTCATCTACAATGGTTTCCAGATCCTGCTGCAGGGCCATATCTACTGAAAGAACCAGATCGTTCCCACGGCTTCCGGTCGTTTCCGCCCCATTACCAGCCGCTTCTTCTGAATCAAGCAATTCTCCTTTGACACCGCGGAGTGCACTCTCGTATTCCTCTTCTAGAAAGCTCGTACCTACTAAATCAGAGCGGTCATAGCCAAGCGCCAGGTATTCATCGATTGTTTCGCGTGGAATAGAGCCTACAGAACCAAAGAAGCCCGGGAAAGATTCATCAAACACATACTGTCTGTTTGAATCTCTTAGTAAATCAACTCCCGGCAGTTCCTCAAGACGTACGCTTATTTCATGCGCTTCTTTCTCTGTTAAATTCTCTTTCACCCGCTGCGGTGAATCATTATAGCCTGAGATCATTTCCCGCCAAACGGCTACGACTTCAAGCTCCGTGCCCTGAATATCGCTCAGCTGTTCATCGGTAATCTTTTCAAGCTGCAGATCATATGGATCTACACCGTCTTCTGATGCTGACGCCATTTCTTCTTCAGAAAGAAGAGACTCTGCTTCTTCTTCTCTTGTAAGAAGCCAGTAGTCTTTTAAATCTCTATCCGTAATTCCTTCTGTGTCCATTTCCAGATATCCGCTCAGCTTTTCAGCAATATCCAGTCTTTCTTCATCGGAAACGCTTGAGGAATTGGTATATGTAAGAGAAAGAATAAGCTGATTATCTACGGCAATTTCACCATTTCTATCGTACATAACGCCTCGCGGAGCATCGATTCTCGTTACCGGCTCGCTCGCCTCTTCGAGGTCACGCTCATACGTATCCCCCTGGACAATTTGTATAAACCCCAATCTTAGTATTAGTGCGGAAAAAAGTATAAACACTGCAAAAAAGAGCACATTTAGTCTTTTAGGAAGATGACTTTTTCTGTTTTTTCTTGACGCCACTGCAATCCCTCTTTCTTTCATACAAGCTGCTGTTATTCAGACTTACTGCCGTCCTGGCACGTACCCTGATTTTACCATACTCTATGTACGATAAAAAGAAAGCAGGCGGTTCATCTTTCTATAATGGAGACTGAAAAACAAAAAAAGATACCGGTTATCTTGGTTCGATAGCCGGTACCCTTTTTATTCAGCAAAGCTTTATTACTTCAGCCTGGTGTACATTATTACTTATTTTGCTTCAGAATAACGCTTTTCTACTTCGTTCCAATTAATAATGTTCCAGAATGCGTCAATATATTCAGGACGACGGTTCTGGTATTTAAGATAGTATGCATGCTCCCATACATCCAGTCCCAGGATTGGAGTTTTGCCTTCCATGATTGGTGAATCCTGGTTAGCAGTGCTCATGATTTCAAGCTCTCCGCCGGATACTACAAGCCATGCCCAGCCGGATCCGAATCGACCGGTTGCAGCTGCTGCAAATTCTTCCTGGAATTTCTCGAAGCTTCCGAACTTACTTTCAATCGCGCTCGCAAGCTCTCCGCTTGGCTTTCCGCCGCCGTCCGGGCTGAGGATCTGCCAGAAGAACGTGTGGTTAGCGTGGCCGCCGCCGTTATTTCTAACTGCTGTGCGGATATCTTCAGGAATAGCATTAAGGTCTCTAATAAGGTCTTCTACATCTTTACCTGCAAGATCGTCGTGACCTTCCAATGCTGCATTAAGCTTAGTAACGTACGTGTTGTGGTGCTTATCGTGGTGAATCTGCATCGTTGTTGCGTCTACATGAGGCTCTAGTGCGTTTTCTGCGTAAGGTAATTTTGGTAGTTCATAATTTGCCAATTAAATCTCCTCCTTGGAATGTAAACGTGTCATGAAACTAGAATGATATAGCCGTTAAGCTATATATAACATAAATAAATGTAACAAATCAGTCACAATATTACAATCATAATGATCTGCTGCCATTTATTTCTATTGTACACATTAACTACTATACCCAGCACCAAAAATTTTTAAACTAAAGAAAACACAAAAAAAGCACACGGCTGTGTGCTTTTGAACATTCATAATGGTGGACCCTGTAGGACTCGAACCTACGACCGGACGGTTATGAGCCGTCTGCTCTAACCAACTGAGCTAAGGGTCCTTCACATGGGGCGGCTGATGGGAATCGAACCCACGAATGCCGGAACCACAATCCGGTGCGTTAACCACTTCGCCACAACCGCCATGTAAGTATTCTTTTTTTAAATATGGTAGCGGCGGAGGGAATCGAACCCCCGACCTCACGGGTATGAACCGTACGCTCTAGCCAGCTGAGCTACACCGCCATATGGCTCCACAGGCAGGATTCGAACCTGCGACCCATCGGTTAACAGCCGATTGCTCTACCACTGAGCTACTGTGGAATATCCTGTTATTATGTAAGAATGTCTTCTAACAGCGACATTTATCATAATATCACGATAATATTGGAACGTCAATGCTTATTTTCAATCAAACGATCAGGAAAAAATAAGGTATAAAAGGTAAATGCCATTTCCTGCAAGAAGCACGCCTTTTAGTACAACACTTACGAGAAACCCCGCCAGAGAACCGGCTCCTACCCGTCCCAGCTTCTGCCATGACTTTTCGCCGGATATCATTTCACCAATAATTGCTCCGGCAATAGCCCCGATTAAAACACCGATAATCGGAATAATAAAAGGACCGACAATTAAGCCGATAACGCTTCCCCATGTTGCCGCTTTGGATCCTCCTGTTCGTTCTATTCCATAATACTGTACGGCATAATCAATGATAAACAACAGCGCGGCAATAATAATCTGGCTTATCCAGAACCAGGCTGATAAGGTGCCAAACCCCTGCGCCGCAGCAATTAATATAATAGCTGCAATATAGAATATGCCTCCCGGCACAATCGGGTAAATTAAAGCTGCCAAAGCAAGCGCGTAGGCAATAAATGCCAGTGTATAAAAGATATAATCCATTTTTTCCTCCTTTTAAAAACGTCCACTGCCCTTTTTGTTAATAAAAAGGCAGTGGACGAAGTCAGCTATTTAAATTATACGTATTACTCGCGTTCCTGTAAAACAGCTTCTGCAATATTCACGCTGTGATCACCGATTCGTTCCAGATTGCTGATAATATCTACAAAGACAATACCAGCTGAGCCGGAGCAGCGTCCTTCGTTCACACGTAAAATATGCTTTTTACGGAGTTTACGCTCCATTTTATCGATTTGCTCTTCCTGCTTAACTACCTCTCTGGCAGCTTCCTGAGCTTCTTCCTGGTTATCATTTTCCAATGCGCTGACCGCATTGTGCAATGTTTTAATAGTTAAATCAAACATTTCTTCCATATCAGTATAGGCATCCTCTGACATGGATACTTTGTTCGTCATTTGATAATCCACAAGTTCCATTACGTTTTCCATGTGATCTCCGACCCGTTCAATATCCCTTACCGTATCCATAAGCATGGAGTGGAGTTTGGAATTTTCATCGGAAAGCGACCGCTGGGAAATCAAAATCAGATAATCCGTAATTTTGCGGTCCAAATTGTTAATTGCTTCTTCAAACTGCACGGTAAGCTCTGCATGACGCTTATGATTTGTTTTTAAATACTTATGGGATTCAATTAATCCCTTTTCGGCAAATTCCGCCATCCGTAGCGTTTCTGCTTTTGCCTGACCCAGTGCTACACCGGGCGAACGCTGAATAAAGGAAGGATCCAAATGCTGTGCTTTGTATTCAATTTCTGTGTCTTGTCCCGGAATCAGCTTTGTTACGATAATTGCAAGTACGGCAACAAAAGGAAGCTGAATGATCGTATTCGACACGTTAAAAATACCGTGTGCAAAAGCAATCGTCATCGGTGCATTTAAGTTCAGAGCTTCCTGAATGCTTCCTATCATTGCTGTATAAGGCACAATTAATATAATAACAATCGTTGCCCCGATTACGTTAAATATAACGTGCGTCAGTGCTGCACGCTTTGCTGCAAGGGATGCACCCAGGGAAGCCAATACTGCGGTAATGGTTGTTCCGATATTATCACCAAACAGCACAGGCAGTGCTGCCGCAAGCTCTATAGCTCCCTGATCGTAAAGCTCCTGAAGCAGTCCAATGGAGGCAGACGAGCTTTGTACTAATACGGTAAATACGGTTCCAATTAACACACCCAAAATTGGGTTTTCACTTACGCTGATAGTCAAGTCACGGAAAGCCGGCAGACCTTCAAGCGGCTCGACGCCGTCTCCCATAAGAGAAAGACCAAAAAATAATGCCCCGAAGCCGAAAATAGCCTGGCCGATGTTGTTTATTTTTTTATTTTTAAAGAAGAAAATTAATACAGTTCCTATAAATATAATAGGCAGTGCATAGTCTTCAATTTTGATACCGATAATAAAGGCTGTAACGGTCGTACCAATGTTGGCACCCATAATAACACCAATGGCCTGGGAAAGCGTCATGAAACCGGCGTTTACTAATCCGATCGTCAAAACTGTTGTTCCGGTACTCGTCTGTATAAGTATGGTAACAACTATTCCGGCTAAAACCCCCATCACCGGGTTACTCGTAAATTTATCGAGAATATCCCTTAATTTATCCCCTGCGATTTTCTGCAGGCCGTCCCCTAAATATTTAATACCAAATAGGAAAACACCTAATCCCCCGAAAAAAGTAAATAAAATCGTTTGAAGATCCAACACCCTCATCCCTTCGTTTTAAAAATTCCCCTAAGGCAAACCTTAATCAGCGTACTTGTTTAATATTGAGTAAAGATTGAGCTTTTGTAAAGATTATATTACATTTTATTTTTTCATTTATTTCTGCCGTTTATCCAGGCCATATTGTGGCTTGTTTCCATTTGCTTTAGAATAAGCCTCGCAGACTACAAAGGAGGCGGCAGATGTCCATGATTCAACTATTTATTAAAAGTTTATATTCCCCCCTTCACATTGCACGATTTCGTTTTCAAAAAATAACCAAGACAATTCTTTATATTTTCTTCCTGATGGCCCTTGCCAGTATACCAGCTGGTATCGCTTTGTCCCAGTCACTTTCACATGTATCGGATGAACTTGATACCCTTCTGCAGGAAGATGTTCCCGATTTCAGTATTGAAAATGGAGAGCTTATAAGCGAAGCAGAAGGTCCGCAGACTATCGGCGAAGGCGGCCGGGAGCTGATATTTGACCCTAGCGGCGAAGTCACAGCTGAAGAAATAGCTTCGTCCGGCCAGTCGGCGCTTCTTCAGGAAGAAGTAGTAATTGGTTCGGGCGATAACAGCCAGGTCTATTCCTACAGCCAGGCAGGCAGTATTTCTTTTACAAAGCAGGAGCTGTCTAATTTGGCCGCCTCCCTGCAGGATGTATTTTATATTTTGATCCCTGTGGCTGTTGTTGGATTATACTTATTAAATACAACACTTAAATTTATTGGTATATTTGCGCTTTCCGTGTTTGGGCTGATGATTCGAAAAACTTCACCTATTCCGTTAAGTTATCGATTTATCTGGACCATGAGTGCTTTTGCGGTCACGCTGCCGACTATGATTATTGCGCTCTTGGATCTGTTTCCATTTCAAATACCGGCAGTGTTCACGATTTACTGGGTTATAGCATTTTTTATGCTTTACCGCGCCTTCCGCTCTCTCCCCCGCCCGAAAAAAAGCAGCAGTCCGGCTTAGATGCCGTTCTGCTGCTTTTTTTTAAGAAGAAGTCTGTGAAGCCTGCTCCATCTTTTTAATTAAAATTCTTGTACCGTCGGCAGACACCACTTCGATGTCGACTCCGGCTTCTATCCACTGGCCGCCGCTGGTGGCACTGTAACGCTCTCCTTCTACTTCAATTGTCCCTGTCGGCCTGAAAGCAGTAAGGGCCTTTCCTTTTTTACCGATCAGTTCCTTGTAGGACTCGTTCATGGAGTTGTAACCCGAATCGCTGCTGAGCTTATCCTTAAGCGTAAGCTTGTCCCAAAGTCCTCTTCTTGGAAAGACTTTTAAAAACACAAGCGCCCCGACAATACCGAGCAGAAATCCGAATACCGCCAGCACTCCGTACAAAATACCCGGAGTAGGAACTGCTACACTCAAACTCATCAGAATGATGCCAATTACTCCGAACGTGCCATCCCCTGTCACTTTGCCATCGAAAATAATGAGCATCAACCCGCCGGCATACAAAGCTAAAATCCATATGCTGGCTGCCCCTTCAATATGATGAGCAAAATATAATGTAATAAAGGCCAGTCCCAAAATACCGAATAAACCCTTTTTTTTACGAGCAGTTCACCTATAAGAAACAATGTCGCGAGAAAGACGACGATAAAACCGACGCTTGCCTGATCGAGCCATTCCATTCCATTCAGCTCCTTCGTTTTCATCTGGTTGTCTATATACTACGATTTTACCGTTGTTAGGTTTCAGATTCAATTTATCTCTTTTTTATATTGGAAATATTTTTAAAATAGACTGCTCTTTTCATTGAAAAGAGAGAGTCTCTTAAAAGACTCTCCCACATGTTTACTACTATATTTAGTTTATTCAGCTGTTGGATTCCGGTTCCTCGGAACCACCAAACAGGGAATCAATAATGCCATTAATAAATTCCAGAAAACCTGCAAAGAAAGACTGCGTTTCTTCACTATTTACAAATCCGCCGATATTATCCTGAACTTTACTGATTTCATCCTGTACCTGATTCCAGTCAACATTCAAGTCTTTCATCCGGTCGAATAGAGATACCAGACCATCTGTCTGCTCCTGGGTTAATTCGATATTCATGTCCACCGCAATATTTTGAATCAGAACACGGATATCTTCAGAGCTTTCGATATTCTGTTCGCTGATCTCCTGTTTAACTCTCGTGATTAACTCCGTTGCTTCTTCAGTGCCGATGCTTTCACCAAGCTCCGCTGTTTTAACTACTTCTTCATTGGCTACCTGCTTTTGCTCTTCCGGAATGGTTACATCATTCTGTACTTCGTATGCTTTTAAAATACCAGTAAGGGCTCCGGTTCCCGATACATCCATAGGTGCTGTTACATACACTTCTGCATCTTCCACACCTGCAGTGATCATTGCGTTGGCGTACATAGCTTCTGATATTTTTGTTATGTTGGTCGTTTCCACATCAATTCCGTCACCGGACCCCGCAGTTGTAATCTTAGCGGAGGAAAGAGCTCTTGTTCCTATATCGGCGGCGCTCATGTAATCGCCCAGGTAT
The DNA here is from genome assembly GCF_023845525.1 of Sinobaca sp. H24. Classification (NCBI taxonomy): domain Bacteria; kingdom Bacillati; phylum Bacillota; class Bacilli; order Caryophanales; family Sporolactobacillaceae; genus Sinobaca; species Sinobaca sp. H24. Next base: position 115,252 of record NZ_JALBWT010000002.1, on the reverse strand, counting down.
TCATGCTCCTCTTCGTTGGATACCGTAATCGTTTCCACCTCAGAACCTGCATCCATTTCGTTTAACAGCTGATCCCGTTGTTCTGTTGTTAAATCTTCGCCGAGAGTGATAATTTCATCTCCCTCTGCTGAGTCAGCCAGAGCTCCCGCTGTTGGAAACGTCAGCATAATTGCTGCAGCAACTCCCGCCGCTGTGAATGTTTTTTTTCTGTTCATGTTGTTCTCTCCTTTTATGATCGTGCTTGTTTTCTGCATTTTTACGGTGCAGGCAGTTCCCTCCTGCCTTTTATGTGTACAGGAACATTTGTGTTCCATACCATTAGTCGATGCTTTTTTTATTTGGTTACACTTTTGATAGGAAAAAGAAGCTCAAAACAACCTTTAAACAGATATGCTTGCCAAACAGATTCAAACGCTGATACAATGGCAATGCATAAGATTTGGTTACGATTGGTGTGTATTGGACAATACATGCTTTAGACTGGACCGAAAAATTTATTAATCTGAAGGGGCGAATGGATACATGAGCCAAGTAACGCATCGTTCCAAAACAAGACCAGTAAATGTAGGAAATCTGGTTATTGGCGGCAATGATGAGATCATCATTCAAAGCATGACAACGACTAAAACACATGACGTAGAAGCAACTGTCAAAGAAATTGACCGATTAGTAGAAGCAGGCTGCCAAATCGTCCGCGTAGCATGTCCAGACATGCGTGCAGCCGAGGCTATTCCTGAAATAAAAAAGCGTATTACTATTCCATTAGTAGTAGACATTCATTTCGATTACCGCCTCGCGCTTAAAGCTATCGAAGGCGGCGCAGATAAAATACGCATCAATCCAGGTAATATCGGAAAACGCGAAAAAGTGGAAGCAGTCGTAAAAGCGGCTAAAGCAAAAGGCATTCCTATTCGTATTGGTGTAAACGCCGGTTCACTTGAAAAGAAAATTCTCGATAAATACGGCTATCCTACTGCGGACGGCATGGTAGAAAGTGCCCTTTATCACATCAGTATTCTGGAAGAACTGGATTTTCATGATATTATCGTATCGATGAAAGCGTCTGATGTTCATTTGGCTATTGAAGCCTACGAAAAGGCTTCTAAAGCTTTTGATTATCCGCTTCACCTTGGTATTACCGAGTCAGGCACCCTTTTTGCCGGTACGGTAAAGAGTGCAGCAGGCCTTGGTGCTATTGTGAATATGGGTATTGGAAATACAATGCGTATTTCTTTAAGTGCAGACCCTGTGGAGGAAATTAAAGTAGGCCGGGAGCTTTTAAAAACCTACGGTCTTGCGGCGAATGCAGCCACTCTTATTTCCTGCCCTACCTGCGGACGCATTGAAATTGACTTAATCAGCATTGCCAATGATATAGAAGAATATATTTCCACGATTAAAGCACCGATCAAAGTAGCCGTGCTCGGCTGCGCCGTAAACGGTCCGGGTGAAGCCCGTGAAGCCGATATCGGTATTGCCGGTGCCCGCGGCGAAGGTCTTCTCTTCCGCCACGGAGAAATCATCCGTAAAGTGCCGGAAGAAATAATGGTCGATGAACTGAAAAAAGAAGTCGACAAAATTGCAGAAGAACATTATAAAAAAGAAGCAGAAAAAGCAGCTTCCCTTACTAAATAATAAAATGCCCCGCCGGGATGGACCCGGCGGGGCATTTTATTTACAGAAAAACAGCGCACCCGGCTGATGGGTGCGCTGTTTTTTATGCGGTCACTTTTGACTTTGCCTGGCACTCTTCACAGTAGCCGTATATTTCAAACTTGTGGGATGTAACGGCAAAATCAGATTCTACGTTTTCTTCAAGCCAGTCCATCGGGCAGGAATGAATATGCTTTGTTTTGCCGCAGTCTAAACAGATCAAATGATGGTGATGCTGCGTCGTCGCACAGCTGAAACGAAATTTTTTCTCACCGTCCAGCTCCGTCATTTCCAATATTTCTTTTTCTGCAAACAGTGATAAATTCCGGTACACCGTGTCAAAACTTACGCCGGGGTAATTTTTCTGAAGTTCCACGAGTACATCCTTCGCGGATAGATACCGCTTTTCTTTGGAAAACAGTTCCAGCATCTGTTCCCGTTTGCCTGTATATTTAAATCCATCTTTTTTTAACTGGTTCAACGCCTGTTCTACGTTCATGCAAATCTCTCCCTTTTTCTCATAGACTTCAGCCGCTTTCCTGCCAATACCGCAAGCAGAAGAGCAGCGGAAAGCACAACAATCATACCTCCGGTAGCAATATTAAACTGATATGAAAAATAAACCCCTGCCAGAACGGCCGCCTCCCCAAACAGGACACTGAGCAGAAGAAGCTTTTTAAAGCTTTTGGCTACGTTCAGCGCGGCGGCTACGGGAAGAGCAATCAGCGCTCCAACTAGTAAAATACCTACCACCTTCATAGACATGGAGATCACAAGCGCTATTAATAACGAAAACAAAAAATTTACTTTTTTCAAAGGAATTCCGGAAACTTTTGCAAATTCCTGATCAAATGAGACAGAAACAAACTCTTTAAAAAATAAAGCTAAAATCAGAATAACCAGTCCGGCTGTAGCAATAATAAACCAAAGATCCTCCATCCGGACCGATACGATACTTCCGAAGAGATATTCATACCATTCTGTATAGCCGCTGCCGGAGGCACTCATTATCACTGCACTCAGTCCCACCCCGGCAGATAAAATAATTGGAGCGGCAAGCTCCTGAAAGCGATCGTATATTTGGCGGAGTTTTTCAATCAGCAGGGAACCAAGCAGGGCAAATAAAAATCCCGTATACATCGGACTTATGTCGGTAACAGTCCAAACCTGCCCCATCAGCACACCTGCTGAAATCCCTGTGAGCGTAACATGGGAAAGCGACTCTGAAATAATCGTAGACCGCCTGACGGCAAGAAACACACCGACCATGGGGGCGATGGCACCTACAAGCAGGGCAGCAACAATTCCGCGTTCTATAAATGATAACTCTAACATGATATCAACTCTTCTATACGTATATTTTACAGGAAATAAACCGAGGCGACAATTGAAAGCCTATGCCTTTCGCCATTCCAGTGTTTTTCTGCCGCGCAGCTTCCGTACTCCCATACCTCCAGCTTTCCGGCTTCCTATTACAAGGAGAAGAATGCCGAGAGCGATAAGTACGATCATTCCACCTGGAGCTACATTTAGATAAAAAGCGGAAATCAGACCGCTTATAACGGATACCTCACCGATAATAATGGAATATATAAACATCTGCTTAAAGCTCTTTGATAATTGAATAGCAGCTGCTACAGGCAGCGTCACTAAAGCAGAGACTAGTAAAATACCGACAATTCTCATCGAGGAAGCGATCACAAGAGCCGTCATAACAATAAACAGGAAATTCAGCCATTTATTTGGTATTCCGCTGACTCTCGCCTGCTCTTCATCAAACGCCAAAAACAGCAGTTCTTTATAAAATAAAACAAGCAGGATTACCACTACAACAAGCACAGCGGTAATAGCTGTTAAATCAGTCGGCGTCACTGCAAGAACACTGCCGAACAAATAATTAAACAAATCATTGTTAAAACCGTCTGCCAGAGAAATAAATACAACACCTAGTCCAATACCCGAAGACATTATAATCGGCACCGCTATTTCCTGGTAATGTTTATATACATGACGCAGCTTCTCCATTAAAATTGAACCGCCTACTGAAAAAGCCATGCCCATATATAAAGGGTTTACGGCCTGCAGGAATACAGCGCTCTGGCTCAGCAGTAAATGAAACGCAATTCCGGTTAACGTAATATGGGAGAGAGCGTCCGTTACGAGCGCCATCCGGCGTACAACGATAAACACGCCCAGTACCGGTGCAAGAAATCCAATAATAATGCCGGCTAAAAATGCATTGCGTAAAAATTCATACTGAAAAAACAGATCAAACATTTAGTGCCCGCCTCCCCCATGCTCATGAGTCAGCAAATGCACATCATGGCCGTACAAAGAAGACATATCGCTTTCTTCAAAATCTTTTGTGCTGCCGTGAAAATGAAGGCTTTTATTTAAGCAGGCTACCTTTGTGACGTAGCTTGTCATAGCTCCTACATCATGCGTGATAAGCAGAAGCGTAATGCCTCTTTCTTTATTCAGATGGCTGAGCAGCTCATAAAAAGCCTGCACCGAAGCTGTATCCACACCGACCGTCGGCTCATCGAGAATTAGTATTTCCGGATCACTGACCAGCGCTCTTGCGATAAAAACCCGCTGCTGCTGGCCGCCGGAAAGCTCTCCAATATTTCTATCTTTAAATTCAAGCATGCCGACACTCGAAAGCGTTTGTTTGATTTTTTCTTTATGCGCTTTTTTCAGAAAACGGAACAAACCGATTTTTCCATACAGGCCCATGGCTACGACTTCAAATACGGTAGCTGGAAAGCCGCTGTTAAAACTGTTGGCTTTTTGGGATACATAGCCGATTTGATCCCATGATTTGAATTTTTTTACAGGAGTGCCAAACAGCTGAACGGTTCCGCTCTCCGGGGCATGCAGACCCAGCAGAATTTTAACGAGCGTTGACTTACCGGAGCCATTTGGTCCGACCAGGCCCAGGAAATCGCCTTTTTTTATATGCAGCGTAATGTCTTCCAGCACGGGCTGGTTTGTATAATAGAAAGAAACTTGATCAACAGAAATAATAGAAGCTGGTACAGAAATAGTAGTTTTCATCTGGAGGCTCCTCCCCCTTTTAGTTAATGTTCATTCATTAAGAATCATTACGATTTGACTAATCAAGTATACAGGAGGAAAAGAGAGATGTAAATATTCGCAGCTTCCTGTCATACTGTATTATAAGAAGAAAAAGGAGACAATACTATGTTAAAAAAAATAGCTGTTATTGATATTGGTTCCAACTCGATCCGGATGGTTATCCACGGAATGAATGGCAAACGCGGACTGAGGGAATTACATAACGTAAAAGAAGTGGCCCGGTTGAGCTCGCATATGGACGAGCAGAATAATTTAACGGATGAAGGTTTCAGTATTCTTCGGTCTGTGCTTCTCCGTTTTCAGGAAGTAATTGATTTTCATGAGGTGGAAACCGTTCAGGCAGCAGCAACAGCTGCCATTCGGAATGCATCAAACTGCAAAGAGATTATCCAGTTTATTACAGATGAAACAAACATGCCGGTCCGGGTATTGAGCGGAGATGAAGAAGCTTACTACGGATTTCTGGCAGTGCAGCAGTCTACCTTTCTAAATGACGGCATTACCGTTGATATCGGCGGCGGAAGTACAGAAATTACGTTATTTCAAGACAAAAAGATTATTCACTCCCACAGCTTTCCTTTTGGTGCTCTAACACTGAAAAAAGAGTTTGTGGATTCTTATAAAAAAGAACATAAGGCACTGGAAGCCGTTAAGGAAAAAGCTAAAAATGAATTTAAAACCCTGCCCTGGCTCCTCTCTACTGAGGATCTTCCGATTGTCGGCATAGGAGGAAGTGCCCGTAATCTGTCCTTAATTCATCAGGCGTCCATCGATTATCCTCTTTCCGGACTGCATCAGTACACGATGGTGCCAGACGAGATGCAGTCTGTTATCGATCTGCTGTCCGACACACCGGAAGAAAAGCGCGACTCCATTGAAGGCTTATCCAAAGACCGCTCTGATACAATTCTGCCGGCTGCCGTTATTATTCAATCCCTTATTGAATACACCAGCGCCCCTTATTTTATGATGAGCAACAAAGGGCTCCGCGACGGATTATTAATGGAAGAAATGCAGAAAGAACATCCGGAAATTAAAACGATAGAAGTTGAAGAAGAAAGCTTTTATCAGCTGAAAGAAGAGTTTGAAATCAATAATGTCAACGTAGAGCAGGTAGGATTTATTGCCGATCATTTGTATACGCAGCTGCTTCCGCATCTTCCCGAGGAGCTCATTGCAAATAATCAGCAGGAATTACTGCGAAAAAGTGTAAACGTCTTATATATAGGGGAATATATAAGCTACGAAGCCAGCAGCCAGCATACGTTTTATTTATTAACGAACCGTTCCATTGACGGCATTTCGCACAGGGATCGAATGGCGATGGCTTTTATCGCGTCCTTTAAATCGAAATCATGGCTGCATTCTTTTTCCAAACCATTTAAACAGCAGATAGACGATAAGCTTCTCGCACAGTATGAGCTTCTCGGCAGTATATTAAAGCTTGCTTATGCGCTCAACCGCACGAACCGCAACGTAATCGAGCGCCTTGATATTGAAAAACAGCGTAAAGAACTGCACTTTACTTTTTACAGTGCCGATGACGTTTCTCCCGTATTTGAAATGATGAAAGTGAAAAACATAAAAAGCATTTGGAAAAAGTCCTTGACCGCTCCATTACTCTTCACTTTTTGTAATCAAATATTTATACGGCATTTACACTGCTGTGCTAATGTTTGTTCTGGAGCCTTTTTTACGTTTCCAGGACCATTATAGATGGAGAAAAGCCGTCTGCAGAAAGGAAGATCAGCCTATGACGCCTTCAAAAAAACAATCTATTGATTTCAGTTCTCCTGCCTACTATAACAACAGAGAATTAAGCTGGCTTTCCTTTAACGAAAGAGTTCTTCAGGAAGCAGTAGATGAAAGAACTCCTTTATTGGAACGGCTTAAGTTTCTTGCTATATTCAGTTCCAATCTGGATGAATTTTTTTCTGTGCGGGTCGCCGGTTTAAAAGATCAGGTTAAAGCCGGGTACAACCGCCCTGAAAACAAAGCAGGCATGACACCTAAGCAGCAGCTCGCAGCAATCACCAACCGAACAGCTGCGCTCGTCCAGAAGCAGGATATCTTTTTCACCGAAACCATCCTTCCGCTGCTGGACACAGAAGGCATACAAATATTAACGATGCAGGAGCTGAGTGACCGCCAGCAGTCGTATGTGGAAACGTATTTCCGGAGCTATGTGTTTCCCGTGCTGACTCCTATGGCCGTGGACAGCTCCAGGCCCTTCCCTATGCTTCTTAACAAATCTCTCCATCTGGCAGTGAGACTTCAGCATAAACAGGATGGTGATCATTCGGAAAGCTTTGCGATCGTTCAGATCCCTGCCGTGCTTTCCCGGTTTATTGAGCTGCCTGCTGCCTCCGGAGAAAAACGGTTTATGCTTCTCGAGCATTTGTTAATGGAGTATATGCCGGAATTATTCAAAGGCTATGATATTATCAGCGTGTCTCCATTCCGAATTACAAGAAATGCCGATTTAACTATTCACGAAGAGGGAGCCCGGGACCTTCTGCAGGAAATAGAAAAAGAATTAAAGAAAAGACGCTGGGGGGCTGTTATTCGATTAGAGTACCAGAAGGGGCTGATGGACGAAAAAACCCTGCGCTACCTCGTACAGACCCTGGACGTGCATGAGGACGATGTCTACCGGACTATCGGCCCGCTCGATCTTTCTTTTCTGTTTGGATTGTATTCCAATTTATCAGAAGAACGCGAACACCTTGTCGATGAGACATTGATCCCTCAGACGCCGGAAGATCTTATTGATGAACCGGATATTTTTGAAGCCATTGAAAAAAAAGATCTTTTTTTTCATCATCCCTATGAATCATTTCAGCCGATCGTAGACTTTATTACCGCCGCCGCACATCACCCTGAAGTTCTGGCTATCAAGCAGACGCTCTATAGGGTAAGCGGTGATTCCCCGATTATCAAGGCTTTGCTTGAGGCAGCGGATAACGGAAAACAAGTGACCGTGCTCGTAGAACTTAAAGCGCGCTTTGATGAAGAGAACAACATTATCTGGGCGAAAAAGCTGGAAAAAGCCGGCGCTCATGTTATTTTTGGAGTAAGTGGTCTCAAAACGCACAGCAAGATTACGCTCGTAGTAAAAGAGCATAAAGGAAAAATTAAACGCTACGTTCATTTAGGTACGGGAAATTATAATGATTCGACAGCCAAACTGTATACGGATATGGGGATTCTAACGATGAATACCTCATTTGGCGAGGACGCTACGAACTTTTTTAATCACATCAGCGGCTTTACGAAAAAGCCGAAATGGAATCAGATATCGACGGCTCCGACCGATCTTCGGGAAGACCTGCTGGCGTTAATAGATCGGGAAATCGCCTATCAAAAAAAGCACGGAGACGGCCGCATTATTGCAAAAATGAATTCATTAACAGACAAGCCCCTTATTTTAAAACTTTATGAAGCTTCGGCAGCTGGCGTGAAGATTGACCTGATTATCCGGGGTATCTGCTGCTTAAAACCTGGCATAAAAGGAGTCAGTGAGAATATTCACGTTATCAGTATTATAGGAAGATTTCTGGAGCATTCCCGTATATTCTTTTTCCATTCCCACAAAGAAGAAAAAATGTACTTATCCTCAGCGGACTGGATGACTAGAAATATGGACAAACGCATCGAAATTATGTTTCCGGTATTCTCAAACTCTAAAAAAAACGCTTGAAAAAAATCCTGGAAACATATTTAAAAGATAATGTGAAAGCAAGATACCAGGACAATACCGGGGTCTACCACTATGTCTCATCCGATCATAAGCCGGTAAACAGCCAGCTGCTATTTCATGACTGGGCCGCCCGCTTTGTAGATTCCGACGGAGAGTAAATATGATACGACAAAAAAGCGTTCCGGCACTATGCTGGAACGCTTTTACATTTTATTCTTTAGCAACAAGTTCCCTGTCTTCCGCTTTTTCCTGTATCTCAACGGCATACCAGCTCTTTGCATCCCCGTGCTCTTCGACATAGGCACTCATCCCTGCCACGCCGCGGTGATAAGCTGTTAAGGCTTTATTCCAGTCCCCATCGTATTTGTCGTGCAGATAATCAAGATACTCTACGGATAAACGCATGGAATAATAAGGATTGTAGAGAAAGTCTTTTTCATAAGCAATATCTGCCATATCTGCGATCCATGGCCCCGTATTAGTCATAAACTGGGCCATCCCATAGGCGCGTCCATATTTCGTCTGCGGTCCTACCAGATCAGGATCAAACGTTTCGCCCGTTTCTACACTGAGCAGTTCGTAAACGATGGCTGGATCAATGTCTTTGTTATGAGCGTGATAAGACATAAACACTCCCCAGTCTTTTTTGAAAAGACCATCGCTTTTTTCATAAAAATCTTCCGCTTCGTCTTCTGCGGCTTTCCATTCGTGATACGTCATTTCGCTGCTGATCGGCTGGAGTTCTTCCGGAAAAATTTCTTCCGTTTCGATTTTTTCTGCACGCTCCAGATCTTCCTGTTTTTCATCCAGTACGTCTAAATGATTATGAACCTGCTCTTTTTCAATCCCGCTGAGCATGAACAAAAATGGGATCGCCAGTATCGAAAATTCACTCGTTACACTCACGGTAAAGCCCCTGTTTTGTGCTTTTTTGTGCTCCGGATTAGGTTTCTTTCTCTCGCTATAAGGTTTTACCGGATCTAACGAAAAAAGTCAAGGGGCCGCAGCGGCTCCTTGACTTTTTGTTTTTCTTTATATCGCCGCTGCATTTACTGCGCCATGACTTCCTCTTTTAAATTCTCATTAAAAGACTGTTTGGATAACATTTGGATTTCATGGTGGTACGGCGGTTTTTTATTTTTTTTTATCTTCTCCGACATAAGGTGTTTCCAATATCTTTGGAATGTCTGTAAATCTCTCATGGTGAACAATTCTATTGAGGGCTTCAAAACCAATATAACCAAAGCCGATATTTTCATGACGGTCCTTATGGGCACCAACGTCGTTTTTGCTGTCATTAATGTGGAGCACTTTCAAGCGGTCCAATCCGATCACGCGGTCAAACGACTCCAGCACTCCATCGAGATCATTAATGATATCGTAGCCGGCATCATGGACGTGGCAGGTATCAAAGCAGACCGATAATTTGTCGTTATGATGAACCCCATCGAAAATAGCTGCGAGCTCTTCGAATGTTCTTCCACATTCCGAGCCTTTACCGGCCATCGTTTCAAGCGCAATCTGCACGTTCTGCTCCGGCACAATGACTTCATTCAGCCCTTCAATAATCTTTTTAATTCCTGCTTCCGGCCCTGCACCGACGTGGGCGCCTGGATGCAGAACAATCTGTTTTGAACCTAGCGCTTCAGTCCGCTGTATTTCAGACGTTAGAAAATCAACGCCCAGCTGAAACGTTTCCGGCTTTGTAGTGTTGCCGATATTAATAATATAAGGGGCATGCACAACTACTTCTTTAATGCCATTTTCCTGCATATGCTTTGCGCCTTCTTCGATCTGCAGGTCTTCGATAGCTTTGCGGCGGGTATTCTGCGGAGCTCCTGTATATATCATCATAGCCGTAGCGTTATAAGAGGCGGCTTCTTCGCTCGAACCGAGCAGCATCTTTTTGCCGCTCATGGAAACATGGGATCCTAGTAGCATGGGAAATTTTCTCCTTTATCAGCGCTTATCTTTGCGTTTATTTAATCTTTTTTCACGGCTCTGCTGATGGCTGAGCTCCTGCTGGGCTTTTTTCTTGTAGCCCGGCTTTACGTTTTTTGGTTTAGGCTTTTTAGGTACGGCTTTTTGTTCCTGCTTTTGAGAGGCGGCCGGAAACTCTTCCGGTCTACTGTTTTAACGAACTCCCCTTTGCGGAGCTCAACCAATTCACACTTGATTCCCTTTTTTTCAAGTTTTTGAAGCGAGGCCAGCTCATCTTTTTCAATAAGCGTATAGGCTTCTCCGCTCAGCCCCGCACGGCCTGAACGACCGATACGGTGGACATAATACTCTAAATCGGTAGGAAGTGTATGGTTGATAATATGCGTAATTCCCGGGATGTCTACTCCGCGTGCGGCGAGATCGGTAGCAATCAGGTACTGCACTTCCAGACTGTGAACACGGCGCATCACCTGTTTTCTTTCTCTTGGTGATAAGCCGCCGTGGAGAAGGTCTGCGTTCAGCCCTTTCTCCAGAAAAGCTGCATGTACCTCGTCTGCTTCTTCCTTTTTATTAGCGAATACTATCGCTAAGTAAGGCTGTATCGAGGAAGCGATGCGTACCGTTTCTTCCGTACGGTCTTTGTGCTTGAGAGGAAGAAAGTAATGATTAATCTCTCTTGGCGCAGCGGACTTTGGATCAATGTGCACGTGCTTTGGATTGGTCATATATTTTTTCAAAAATGGCTGCAGCGATTCTGGAATGGTAGCGGAAAAGACCATCATCTGCAGCGTATCCGGCATTAAAGCTGCCACGGGATCGATCTCTTCAATAAATCCCATATCAAGCATTTGGTCTGCTTCATCAATAACGAGCATCTTTACGCGGTGAATATCGACGGATTGGGTTTTTACCATGTCCCGTAAACGCCCCGGGGACGCAACGATAATATGAGGGGTATTCTGCAGCTTTTCAATGTCACGCTTGCGGTCTGACCCTCCGACTACACGCTGGGACGTAATAACCCGGTCTTCCGGCTGGTCAGCAAGCAGTCCCTTCAGCACTTTATTAATCTGTTCTACAAGTTCTCTTGTCGGTGCAGTAATAACGGCCTGGACTTCTTTTACGTCAGGCTCAATTCTCGCTATGATGGGCAGCAGAAATGCCAGCGTTTTTCCGGAACCCGTCTGGGACTGCCCAATTACGTCTTTACCATTTATAATAGCTGGAATCAGCCTTTCCTGAATGTCTGTAGGAGAATTTAATTTTTGTTTCTCCAATGCCTCTATTAGAAAAGCAGGCAGTTTGTATTGCTCAAAAGCTTTCATATTCATGTTTGTTCCTCCGTCTTTGATTACCCTGTGGGTATCCTATTGAACCGACCCCTATTTTATCATAAACTGCGCTTCTTCACAGGGTTCCTGTCCATATTCTCTACTTCGTCCTGCTTTTCATTTTATAAGGAAGCTAGTATACTGTAAGGACATGCTAAATGCATGGAGAACCCTGGCCCGGAAAAACAGCCGGAACAGATAACGGAAGTATGTTTCAGAGGAGGCAGTTATGGAAGTATTAAAAATTTCACCCCGCGGTTATTGCTACGGAGTGGTTGACGCGATGGTATGGCACGACAGGCTGCAAGCAACCTGGACCTGCCGCGCCCCATCTATATCCTGGGAATGATCGTTCACAACAAGCATGTTACAGATGCTTTTGAAGAGGATGGCATTATTTCACTGGACGGAGAAAATCGTGTAGAAATCTTAAAGCAGGTAGATCACGGAACCGTTATTTTCACGGCACATGGTGTATCACCTGAAGTACGCCAGATTGCTCAGGAAAGAGGGCTCACAACTGTCGATGCCACCTGCCCTGATGTTACGAGAACGCACGACTTGATCCGCGCTAAGCGTGATGAAGGATATGATATTATTTATGTAGGCAAAAAAGGACACCCGGAGCCTGAAGGCGCTATCGGAGTGGCACCTGACGTCGTTCACCTTGTGGAAACGCTGGATGACGTAGAGACCTCAATATTCAATCTGAAAAAATATATTATTACCATCAGACGACTATGAGTCAGTGGGATGTTCCGATATTATGAACCGTGCAATGGAAAAGTATCCTAAAGCATCTATTCATAATGAAATCTGCATGGCTACCCAGGTCCGTAGGAAGCTGTTGCTGAACAGGCGAGCCAGACCGAGCTTGTTCGTTGTTGGGATCCGAAAAGTAATAACTCCAACCGTCTTGCCCAGGTTTCTGAACAAATTGCCAATACCCCGGCTTACCGTATTTCCGATATCAGCGAACTGCAGCTGAGCTGGCTTCACGGCATTAAAAAATAGGCGTAACGTCCGGTGCATCACCCCTACCCCTATTACAAAAGAAGTAATTACTTTCTTACAGCAGTACGACGAAAACGATCCCACTACGTGGAAAACAGAGAAAAAAGTAGAAGGATCAAAAATCCTTCCTAAAGTAAAAGCGAAAAAATAAAGAGGCCATTTCGGCCTCTTTTTTTATATGAATGAAATGGCTCTGACGACACTTCAGAAGCAATCCATTCAACACCCTCTATACGCTTATCCTTCAACTCGTCCATATAACGCTTTGTACCGGCTTTCATAATTTTTTCAACATTATGCCCGGGGTCTATCATACTTAGACCGTCCAGCATTGCGTCCTGAGCGGTATGATAATAAATATCTCCGGTTAGATAAATATCAGCATTTTTAGAAAGCGCCTGCTTCCAGTACTTATTACCGTCCCCGCCCAGAAGCGCCACTCTCCTGACTTTTTTATTCCGGTCTCCTACAATACGAACTGTCGGCACGTTAAACCGCTGCTTTACATAGTCGGTAAAAGCCTCTATCGTCATCTCTTCCGGCAGCAGGCCGACTCTTCCCAATCCCAGTTCGCGGCCTTTTACATCTAATGAATAAACGTCATAGGCAGGCTCTTCGTAAGGATGGGCATCAAGCATTGCCTGTTTCACACGGCTGAGGTCTGATTCAGACACAATGGTTTCTATGCGCATTTCCTTTACATATTCCTGACGGCCGGACTCTCCAATAAATGGATCTGCATCAGCTTCCGGCATGAAAGTGCCCGTGCCTTCCACAAAAAAGCTGCAGTGGCTGTAGTCTCCCAAATTCCCGGCCCCGGCATCTCCTATAGCTTTACGGATAGCGGCCGCATGAGAATCCGGAGCAAAGACGACAATTTTTTTCATGTTTTCTGTCTGTGTCGGTACCATCACTTCCACATGTTGAAGACGCAAAGCATCCGCCATCATATCATTTACTCCTCCCGGCGCAATATCGAGATTGGTATGAGCGGCGTATACAGCAATATCATGTTTAATGCACTTTTTCAATCAGCGGTCCCTGGCCATGAGCCGTATCAATTTCTGTCAAAGGACGGAATATCAAGGGATGATGCGCAATAATCAGCTCAGCTCCTGCAGAGATCGCTTCTTCGATCACCTCGTCCGTAACGTCTAATGCGACCAGCACCCGGCTCACCGGTTTATCAAGCATGCCGACCATCAGGCCGACCCGGTCCCCTTCTACAGCGTACGTACGCGGCGACCATTCTTCAAACACATCAATGACAGTTTGTCCTTTACCTCTCCGCTCATGAAAATACCTCCCTGTACCACTCCTGCTTTTGCTGCAGGAGCTTTTTTTTTTTTGACTTCTTCTTTGTTTTCTGCCCTGTCTACCTGTCTGCTGATGGATTCCCAGTTTTCCTGTTCCCTTTTCCACTGGTTTATAAAGCTGGTTCTTTTTTAACAGAAAGAAATGGACCGAACAGCAGGGCCGCTCCCTGCTTATGGCTGCCTGCCGGTACGGTTTTTCAGGGTCTCCCTTTTGGGCGGTAAGGATTTCATAATAGTGATTGTCTTCTTCTATAATACATTCATATAAGCTCCCAGTTATTGTCAACAGCCACTGCCGGACTTCCACCGCTGCTACATTCGGCTGCAGCACCAGCTGGGAGGGAAGGCTGTTTACCAGGTCCCTGCCGTCTTCGAGAATGGAAACAATTAAAGGACCTCCCATTCCGGCTATCATAATTGTGTCAATACGATCTTCATTTTCAAAACGGACACGCCGCTTCCCAGTCGGAGTTCAATCCGATCTTCCATATGGTGCTTTTGAATATTTTTTCTCGCTGCTGCAAGCGGTCCGTCACGAAGGTCAGCGGCTACAGCCTTTCGTGAGCTGTTCTGTCGGCATAAATAAATCGGCAGAATGCCATGATCGGTTCCGATATCAGCTACATCGGCGCCCTCTTTTACAAATGCTGCAATCGCAGCGAGTCTTTTGGATAGTGCTATATTCGTCATATCTGCTTTCCTTTCTATGTATAGATCCTTTATTATCGTACCATATACCCTTGTTTTCTCTGCATAAAAAAAACAAAAAGAAGGCTTCCCCTCTTTTTGTTTATTCTTCCAGCGACGTTAAGTATTCTGCTATTGCATCGCCTTCTTCTGCATTGGCTGCAATCCCTCCAGGCATATCTCCTATACCTTCCTGGGCAATTGTAGAAATCTCCTCAGCTGAATAATTAGATGCTGCGTTATTAATAGCTGGAAATTCTCCCTGTCCTTCCAGATTTTCACCATGGCAGGAAATACAGTTTTCAGCTACCAGATCTTCTCCGTAGGCGACCGGATCGTCTTCTACCGAAGCTTCTCCAGATTCTTCTGCTTCTCTTTCTGCCTGCTCGCTCAATCCAATAAAGGATAGACCAAGTGTTAAAAGGAGTCCAAGTACAGCGATTAATAAAAATGGAATAAGCGGTTTTCTTTTCACACACTCTCCCCCTCTTCACTATGTATCAAATCATGTATACGTATTCTTTTTTATTTTACTTTATATTGAACAATTTAAAAAGACTAAAACCAATATTTATGAGAGCGAATACATATTAGAAACCAGACAGCTGAAGAAACATCAGGCTGTACATAAAAAAAAGCCGCCCGGCAGGCGGCTTTTTCATCGTTATTTAATCCAGGAAATCTTTCAGGCGCTTGCTCCGGCTTGGATGACGGAGTTTACGAAGGGCTTTTGCTTCAATTTGGCGGATTCTTTCTCTGGTTACGCCAAATACTTTACCGACTTCTTCAAGCGTTCTCGTACGGCCGTCATCAAGTCCAAAACGGAGACGCAGTACATTCTCTTCACGATCCGTAAGCGTATCAAGCACGTCTTCGAGCTGTTCTTTCAAAAGCTCGTATGCCGCAGCATCGGATGGAGCAAGAGCTTCCTGGTCTTCAATAAAGTCGCCGAGATGAGAGTCATCTTCCCCAATTGGTGTTTCAAGTGACACCGGTTCCTGGGCGATTTTAAGAATTTCTCTTACTTTATCCGGCGTCAAATCCATTTCTTTGGATACTTCCTCCGGAGAAGGCTCGCGTCCAAGATCCTGAAGCAGCTGACGCTGTACGCGGATTAATTTATTGATTGTTTCCACCATGTGCACAGGTATGCGGATCGTTCTGGCCTGGTCGGCAATCGCACGGGTAATGGCCTGTCTGATCCACCATGTAGCATAGGTACTGAACTTATATCCTTTGTTGTAGTCGAACTTCTCTACTGCTTTAATGAGTCCCATGTTGCCTTCCTGAATTAAGTCCAGAAAGAGCATGCCGCGTCCTACATAACGCTTTGCAATCGAAACGACAAGACGAAGGTTTGCTTCTGCAAGTCTGCGTTTTGCTTCTTCGTCCCCTTCTTCAATAAGCTTTGCCAGGGATACTTCTTCTTTTGCTGAAAGCAGGTGCCCGGCCGATTTCTTTTAAATACATACGAACGGGGTCATTAATCTTAATGCCGGGAGGAACGCTCAGGTCATTGAGGTCGATTTCTTCCTCTTTGGCTACACGATCCATGCTCGGAACAACTTCTTCCCCTTCATTGAGAATATCTACTCCCTGTTCGCCGAGATATTCAAAAATTCATCCATCTGTTCTGAATCCTGCTCATAAGGGGCAAGTTTCTCAGAAATTTCCGCATAGGACAAATTTCCGCGTTTTTTACCTGCTTCTAGTAATTGTTCTTTTACCTGATCGATGGACATATCGCCTTCCGCCAGTGGGCGGGTTGGTTTCTCAGCCATTCGATCCCCTCCTTCCGATCGTCTCATTACTTCCATTATTTATCTCTATCAATCATTATTCTAATGCAGTTGGAAGTCGATTTTAGCATATCTCTGCCAGTGGATTCCAATAAACTGCCTGCAAAAAAATAGGGCTATTTTCCTTTATGGAGAAAGAGGAATAGCCTGTAAGAACCGCTGTTTATAATCCTGATGATTTACGAAGCTCCAACAGCTCCATAGCAAGCTTCAGGGCTGTTTCATAATCTTTTCGATGTTCAGCTTCTTTAATTTTTCGTTCTTTCTCTTTAACTAATACCCTTTCCGGGTATCTTTTAATCTGGTACACATAGTCAGACATTTCATTTTCCGATAAATCAGCCTGAATGTCAAGAAGAGATATTTCCGACACAATATTTCTGAGCTCCCCGTCCTCTAAATACGATAAAAATTCACCAGGATCCGGCTCGTTCCCATCTGCATAAAAAGCATAAAGATGGGCAGCAACGGCCATATGGGCATCAAAGTTAAATTCCCCGCCAGTACCTCCTGTACTCGAAATGCTGTGTTTTTATTCTGCAGCATGTGGGCAAGCAGCTGCTTCTCTGCGTTCATATAAGCCGGAAGCAGCTGATTTTTTCTATACGAGGAAGTTTCCTGCACAGGCGGAGGCGGTGGTTCCTCCATATAAGAAGAGGGCGGCCGGACTGGCTCCTGACGTGTCCGGGCTAATCGTTCTTTCTCTTCGTTAAGTGCATCAAGTGATAAAAAAATTCTTCTGCAAGCTGTCTTAAATAAATATCCTGTTCTACAGCACCCGGCAGTTTTACAATTTCCTTTATTACGGTTTCGACGTAAGCAAGTTTATCTCCTTCATTATTAAGATTTTTATTTTTACGCAGGTATTTCATTTTAAAGGAAGTAATCGATACAGAAGAATTTAATATATCTTTTTTGAATTTTTCACTGCCGTGTTTTCTAATATAATCATCCGGGTCCACTTTATCAGGAAGCAGGGCTACCTGAACGTTCACCTTTTCCTTTTCAAACAGGGCACCCGCCTTCCATGCGGCCTTCTGTCCCGCTTCATCGCCGTCGTAGCATAAAAGAACCTGATCTGTATTTCTCCGGATCCACTGTACCTGCCTTTCGGATAAAGCAGTACCCAGCGCAGCAATGCCATTTGTCACTCCGGCGCCTGAGGCTGCAATAACATCGGCATACCCTTCAAACAGAACCGCCTGATTTTTTTTACGTATCGGTCCGCGGGCCAAGTGAATGCCGTATAGGGATTCGTGTTTTAAAAATATGGAGGTTTCCGGTGAATTTAAATATTTAGGTTCCTGCTCGCCGAGAGATCTTCCTCCAAAAGCTTTTACCTTCCCTTTGGCATTATGAATAGGAAACATAATACGATGGCGGAACCGGTCATATATATCCCAGCTGGATTCCCGTCTGAAAAGAAGTCCTCCGTCGACCATCTCTTCGATATCAAACTCACGCTTCTCCAGAAGTTCTTTGAGCATTCTCGGCTGATTCGGAGCGTAACCGAGGCGGAAGGTTTCCATCTGCTCCACCGTTACTCCTCTATTCAGCAGGTAATCATAAGCTTCTTTTCCCTGTTCAGTATTCATTAACAGGTGGTGATAGTATCTTGCAGCAAGTTCATGGGCTTCCCAGAGCGGACTGGCATCTTCTTCCTTTTGATAAGCCGTTCCCGACTGCTCCGGAAGCGCTATGTTAGCTTTACCGGCAAGCTTTTCCACCGCTTCTACAAACGGCAGATTATCTTTTTCCATTACAAAAGTGATCGCATTCCCGCCGGCTCCGCAGCCAAAGCAGTGATACAGCTGTTTATCTGACGACACGGTGAATGACGGTGTTTTTTCATTATGAAAAGGACACAGCCCTGAATAGTGCTTGCCCTGTTTTTTCAACGATACATAATCGCTGACTACATCAACAATATCCAGAGAGTCCCGGATTTCATTAATTACTTGTTCAGGAATACGTTGTGCCATTTTCTATCCTCTTCCTTTATACGCAGCCTATTCGGTCGCACCGCTCTGCCCTGACTCCAGAAAAGAGGCAAACGACTCTTTAAAATGTTTTTTATCAGCAGCTTTTAACGGCGGCGGGCCTTTTTTCTTCAATTTTCCCTGCTTAATCAGAAGACCTTCATATCGGCCGGCAAGAAGTGTATCTATTTCGTCTTTCCGAAAGACTCTTCCTTTCGGAGAAAGTACAGCGGCTCCTTTTTGCAGAAGCAGGGCAGCAAGACCGTGGTCCTGCGTTATTGCAACGTCTTTTTTCCGATGTGATTCATAATATACATATCCACCGCCTCCGGTCCGATGTCGACCATCACAGCTTTTGAGTAATAGGTTTTGGAGGAGACGTGATCATAGCTGTGTACAAACAACGATGGAATCTGCCGGGCTTCTGCCAGTGCATCAATTTCTTCCTTTACAGGGCAGGCATCTGCGTCCGTATAAATAATAATAGATACCACCTCCATGTGAATATGAAACAACTGCCGGCATTTGATAAGCACGGCAGCAGTTAGTCATTATTTTTGAAACATATTGGAAATCAAATTGGCTGTTTCTTCTACGGCTTTGTTGGACACATCAATCACCGTACAGCCGATTTTTTCCATTATTTTTTCGGAATAGACGAGCTCCTGGTTAATACGGTCCAGGCTTGCATAGCTTGCTTCTGCCCGAAGACCCAATGCTTTCAGGCGCTCAGCCCGGATGTTGTTAAGCTTTTCCGGACTGATCCGCAGGCCGATACATTTTTCAGGGGGAATCTTGTAAAGCTCTTCCGGCGGCTCTACTTCAGGTACCAAAGGCACATTTGCCACTTTCAGCCGCTTGTGGCAAGGTACTGGGAAAGCGGGGTTTTTGAAGTAGGGACACGCCGACGAGAACAATATCTGCTTTCATAATGCCGCGCGGATCTCTTCCATCATCATATTTTACCGCAAATTCAATTGCTTCAACCTTACGAAAATAATCTTCATCCAGACGGTAGACAAGCCCTGGTTCATATTTTGGCTGGGTGTTGGTCATGTTCACCATTTTGTCGAGCATAGGTCCGATAATATCTACAGTTTCTACTCCGGCTTCTTCCGCCCGGTCCAGTAAGTATTTATTTTTATCGGGAATCACTAACGTAAAAGCAATCATAGCGTGCGCTTCTCTTGCCAGTTCAATTACCTCGTCAATAGTGCCCTCATCCTCTACATAGGGAATGCGGCGGATTTCCATTCCTTTTTCCCCGAACTGGCTGGCAGCAGCCTTAACTACAAGCTCAGCCGTTTCTCCAACGGAATCAGACACTACATATACAATTGGTCTTGATTTAGTTTTTACCATCGTTCCTCCCTTTCCAGATGCCTGACGCGTTTTTTACATGTCATCATGTGCCAGGTCAACAAGCAGCTTTGTAATGTTTGTTTTTGTTACTCTTCCCGTTACTTCCATTTTTCCGTCCTGCTGATCTTTAATAACAGGAAGTGCATCAATCTGCTTTTCAATCAGTTTACTGGCCACTTCTATAATTAAGTCGTCTTTACGGCAGACCGTTATATTAGGCATTCTAGTCATAATAATACTTACCGGCATGGCCTCAAGCTCCTGTTTGCCTATACTCGCACGCAGCAGGTCTTTTCTGGAAAGCACTCCTGTTAAAGAGGATGCTCCGTCTACAACAAAGAGTGTCCAACGTCTTCAAGAAACATTGTTACAATCGCATCATATACAGAGCTTGCATCATTTACGACTACCGGGATTGACTGATATTCCTTTACCGTAATCTGCTTGATCTTTTCGTTAAGAAGCTGCGTGCCTGTTTTCCCTGTATAAAAATAGCCGACTCTTGGTCTTGCATCGAGGTACCCGGACATCGTAAGAATTGCCAGATCCGGCCGGAGAGTCGCTCTCGTAAGAGAAAGCTTATCTGCAATATGCTCTCCGGTAATCGGTCCTTCTGCTTTTACTATATCTACTATAAATTCCTGTCTTTTTGATAATTGAATGGTCAACACCGCCTTCATAACATACGACATGCTATGCTACTCTATCTATTATTATATCTTATTGGACCGGCGCTGACTACGCAGACTTCTCTAGTCTGACGACTCGGTAAATACGAGATACCTGAAATCAGCAAAGGTCTGGATAAGCCCGGACAGCTGGATCATCTGCGCAAGACGGTTCTGCTTTACAGCTTCATCATCGCTCATCACCATCACATGCTCAAAGTAGTCATTAATATAAGGAGAGAGCTTCTCAAGTTCCTGAAGCGCCTCTTCCATGCTGTTATCCTGGAGCAGGGACGGCAGGGAGGCTGCAAGCTCTTCATGGGCTTTCATCAGCTGCTTCTCCTGATCGTTTTCCATCAGCTCTGTACGTACGGGTGCAGCGTCCAATTCGGCTTTTTTGGAGATATTGGTGACACGGCTGAGTGCTTCCACCGTCTCTTTAAACGAAGCTTTATTTTTCTGCGCCTGCAGAAAGCCGGCTTTATTTACTAAAATATAAATATAGCCAATGTCTCCCTGAAGAAGGGCATCACAGACGTCATGGCTGATGGAGCGCTCCAGCAGAAGGTTGCGGATCCGCTGTTTGAAAAATTCCTGAAGTTCAATAGCCAGTTCTTCTTCCGGACGTTTCAGCACTCCTGCTTTTGCAGCGATTTCCATTGTCTGCTGAATCATACCTTCCACCGTGATCGGCAGCTCCTGAGCAAGCATAATAGCAACTGCCCCGGCTGCATGCCTTCTAATACCATTTGGATCCTGAGAGCCTGTAGGAACTGCCCCGATGCCAAACGCTGTTACTACGGTGTCCATTTTGTCAGCCAGCCCGATAACTGCTGCTTCTTTGGAAGAAGGCGTCATGTCTCCTGCAAAACGGGGCAGGTAGTGCTCTCTGATCGAACGTGCCACGGTTTCATTTTCTCCGGCAAGCAGCGCGTATTTCTCACCGACAATACCCTGAAGTTCTGTAAACTCATCCACCATAAGCGTGACCAGGTCAAACTTCGATAAAAACGCTCCTCGGCGGATATTTTCCTGCGCTTCTTCCGGCAGGCTGATTTTTTTGGCTGCAGCCAGACTGAGCCCTTGAATGCGCCGAACCTTATCTCCTATAGTGCCAAGACCTTCCTGGTACACAATGTTGTCCAGTTTTGCCGCTGCCTGTTCAGGAGGAAGCTTCTGATCTTCTTCATAGAAAAATCTGCCGTCAGCCAGCCGTGCCCGAAGCACTTTCTCATTTCCTTTTCGTACGTTTTCAATGTGCTCTTCGTTTCCATTACGCACCGTAACAAATTTCGGAAGCAGGCGTGCATTCTCATCTTCTACCGGGAAATAGCGCTGATGCTCTCTCATCGAGGTAATCAGCACTTCCTGGGGAAGTTCCAGATAGGAAACATCAAATGATCCCGACAGGGCGGTTGGATATTCAACCAGGTTGTTTATTTCTTCGAGCAGGTCTTCATTGATAGGGAAAGCCAGTTTTCTTTTTCTTCGATCGCGGCAATCTGTTTTCTGATCATTTCTTTTCGTTCGGACGGCTCTGCTATTACCCATTCTTTTTCCAGTACAGCTTCATAAGCCCGGGCTTTCAATAACAGTATCGGCTCCGAGGAAACGATGGCCTCTTGTTTCCCGGCCCGCCTTAACTCCCGCCATTTCCATTGGAATAATCTCTGTACCATACAAAGAAACAATCCACTGGACCGGCCGCACATAACGCATGGTATGGCTTCCCCACTTCATGCTTTTCGGAAAAGTCATTTTGGAAGCTTTCTGCTCCAAGTTCCGGCAGAAGTTCAGCCGTTGCCCGGCCCTTTTCTTCCTTTTTTGCAAATACATATTCAACATCTTTGATCGATTCAAATATAAATCGTTTTCAGATAATCCCTGTCCTCTGGCAAATCCTATTGCTGCTTTTGTCCAGGTTCCATCCTCTGCCTGTGCGATGCTGCGAGCAGGGCCTTTTTCGTTTCTACAATATCCTCCTGTGAGTCTGCTGCCCCTTCAATACGGACCGCAAGCCTTCTTGGAGTGGAAAAAGAAGTAATTGCTGTATAGGTAATTCTTTTATCTTTCAGCCACGCAGCCGTTCTGCTTTCCAGTTGAAGCATTGCATCGGTTACAAAACGGGCCGGCATTTCTTCAAGGCCGATTTCCAGTAAATAGTCTTTATTAGCCATTGGATGACTCCTCCTTCTTGTTAAGCAGCGGGAACTGCAGGCGCTCTCTTTCCTGATAATAAGACGAAGCACACTCTCTCGCGAGGCGCCTGACCCGGCCGATGTAGCCGGCTCTCTCCGTCACGCTTATCGCCCCTCCTGCATCAAGAAGATTAAACGTATGAGAGCATTTCAGCACGTAGTCATACGCGGGAAATACGAGTGATTCCTCAAGCGCTCTGGCTGCTTCTTTTTCATACGTGTCAAACTCTTTAAAAAGCATGGCTGCATCCGCTACCTCAAAAGCATATTTGGAATGCTCGTACTCCGGCTGCTTAAATATATCTCCATATAAAAATCCGTCTACCCATGTTAGGTCAAAAACGTTTTCTTTATCCTGAATATAAGAAGCCAGTCTTTCAATACCATACGTAATCTCGACGGCTACCGGACTTGCTTCCATTCCGCCAACCTGCTGAAAATAAGTAAACTGGGTAATTTCCATACCATCGAGCCAGACTTCCCAGCCCAGTCCCATGCGCTAAGCGTAGGTGCTTCCCAGTTATCCTCCACAAAACGGATGTCATCTCTTTCGGATTAATTCCGAGCTGTTCCAGGCTTTCTAAGTACAGTTTTGAATATTGGGCGGTGACGGCTTCATAATTACCTGAAATTGATGATGCTGGTACAAACGGTTCGGATTCTCTCCGTAACGGCCGTCAGCCGGACGTCTTGAAGGTTCACATATGCCACATTCCATGGCTCCCGGCCAATGCTTCTTAGAAAGGTCATCGGTTCATTGTCCCCGCACCTTTTTCTACATCGTAAGCCTGCATAAGAATACAGTTTTGATCAGACCAAAATTTCTGAAGCGTTAAAATCATATCCTGAACGTTCATCTAATCCCTCCATTGAATAACTGCTTTTTAAACACATAAAAAACCGTCCCTATACCACATCTATGGTATAGGGACGGTTGTATGCTCCGCGGTTCCACCCTACTTGCTCTCTGCCGTACAGCAGAAAGCCGCTCTTCGTTAGTATGCTCCAGGATGCCTTCGTCTTCATAAACTGCGCAGCTTTCACCGTCCTGCGCTCGCTGATTGTTTAGAGAAAGAGTACTAATTCCCTTCAGTGCACTATTAAATGTAGTTGAATCATACTCAAATCCACCAGGCCTGTCAAGTATCCTCCACAGGATTCCATTTTTCCATCTGCTCCATAAACCGCTTGGAACGCAGGTACAGCCCCGAGTATTCTTCATAATACGTATCCATGACCTGCCGGAGTTCCTTTTTGGTTTCCGGCTTCAGCGTAATGCTGCCAAGACGTTTTAAATCCAGATAGTAAAAAGTGCGCAGCAGCTGGATCGCTTTCGGACTGATATCCATTCTGTATTCATCCCGATGGCTGCAGCGGTGGCAGAGAAATCCCGCTCCTCTGATGGAAAAGCTGAACGTTCCTTCTTTATTACCGCAGTTAACACATTGGTCCAGCTGCGGCTTAATACCTGCTGCGTCTGTCATTTTCAGCTCAAAAATCCGTATAAGCGTTTCAGCATCGTCGCCTTCTTCCACATGCTCGAGAATCTGCCAGAACAGCTCAAACAAAAACGGGTTCGTTTCCCGGTCGTTGGTCAGCTTATCTAGCAGTTCGGCTGCATAGGCGATATATGACGCTTTCCACAGATCTTCACGAATGTGGCGGTAGGATTTAATAATGTCCGCCTGATTGAGCGAGCTCATGCCGGAGCTGCTGTAATAAAGAAAAATACCGTATACAAACGGCTGGGCTGCACCGGCCAGCCGGTTTTTCGGCTTTTTGGCTCCTTTGGCCATAACAGCGACTTTACCGGCCTCTCTTGTGTACAATGTCAGCACTACATCCGCTTCTCCGTATGGAACGGTTCGAATCACTATTCCTTCAGCTTTTTTCAGCATGACATCGATCCTTTTTTTACGTAACGTTAATAATCGTTCTGGTCATATCCATGTTCTTTAAGCTGGTAGGAGCTGTTTCTCCAATCTTTTTCTACTTTGGCATAGAGCTCCAGATACACGTTGGAACCAAGCAGTTTTTGAATATCCTGACGGGCGAGCTCGCCGATTTTCTTTAACAGGGCGCCCTGTTTCCGATGATAATTCCTTTCTGCGAAGGAACGCTCGACGGCAATAACAGCTGATATATATACAGCGCCGCCTTTTCGTTCTTTCATTTCCTATAATAACGGCGACCGAATGAGGAATTTCATCGCGGGTCAGCTGAAGCACCTTTTCCCGGATCAATTCACTTACAATAAAACGTTCGGGATGATCTGTAATTTCATCTTCCGGATAATAAGCAGGACCTTCCTCCATATATTCAAGAAGCTGCTGCATCATCGTCTCTACATTATTGCCCTTTAAAGCAGATACCGGCACGATCTCGGCAAAATCATACAGGTGACGATACTTTTCGATGACCTGCATGACCTGCTCCGGGGTCATTTCATCGATTTTGTTTACAATAAGAAATACCGGCGTCGACGTTTCTTTTAATTTATTAATAATATATTCTTCACCGGGACCATACTTTTCAGTGGCATCAATCAAATAAAGAATAATATCTACTTCTCTAAGTGTTTCCGTCGCCATCCGCACCATATAATCTCCGAGCTTGTGCTTCGGTTTATGAATGCCCGGGGTATCAATAAAAATAATCTGGGAATTCTCGTCCGTATAAAATCCCTGGATTTTATTTCTCGTTGTCTGCGGCTTGTCGCTCATAATCGCAATTTTTGGCCGATCACATGATTTAACAGCGTAGACTTGCCGGCATTCGGGCGTCCAATTAACGCGGCGAATCCTGATTTAAATACGTTTTCTGTCATCTCATATCCCCTGCCTGAAAACTCCCGGCAGAAGTTCCTGCATCGTCGTTTCCAACAATATTTCCCTGCAGGTTGCTTAAAATAATAACAGCTTCCGGAGCCATAAATTCGGAAAGAACCTGTCTGCAGGCGCCGCATGGAGCTACAGCTTCTTTTGTATCAGCAACGATTGCAATCTCTTCAATATCCTTGCTGCCGCTGCTTACCGCTTTAAAAAACTGCTGTCCGCTCTGCGCAGTTGGTCAATCCGTAGGAAGCGTTCTCTACGTTACATCCCGTATATACGGAGCCGTCTTTTGTCTTCAAGGCCGCTCCCACTTTAAAGTTCGAATAAGGCACATGAGCGAATTCTCTTGCCTGTTTAGCTTGTTCAATTAATTTTTCCATAAAAAATCTCCTCTTAAAGCCATACGCTCACTGGTTCTGCAAAAAGCAGTATACCAATGATGATAGCTGTTATTGTAAATATAAATACTCCGGCAGCGGCAGCATCCTTCGCTTTTTCGGCAAGGGGATGATACTGCTCCGTTACTAAATCAACTGTTTTTTCCAATGCTGTGTTCAGTAGTTCAAGTGAAAGAACCATGCCGATAGTAAGCAGCAGTACCACCCATTTCCATAAAGGAAAGGGTACAAGCAGAGCAAGCACGATTACCGCTGCGGCAGCTGCTAAATGATACTGCATGTTTGCCTCATTTTCTGCAGTCTTTTTCATTCCCCTGGCTGCGTAACGAAAAGACAGCAGCAGCCGTTTCACTCTGCTCTGCTTATTGTCGTTTAAGCCCATATTCCTTGAGTATCTCTTCCTGGCGGGCAAACATTTCTTTTTCCTCTGACTCACTGTCGTGCAGATAGCCAAGAAGATGAAGCAGACCGTGCACTCCCAGGAAAGCAAACTCCCTCTCAAAAGAATGGCCGTACTCTTCTGCCTGCTCTACAGCACGAGGAAGGCTGATAACAATATCGCCGAGCAGATGCGGCACATCGTCCCGTCAGTGAAAGGCTCTTCATCGTCAAGCGCAAAAGAAATCACGTCAGTCGGTTTATCCATTCCACGGTATTCTTTATTAATCTCCTGAATAGCTTCGTTGGTCACGATAGTAACAGAAAGTTCTGCTTCTCCTTTAATATCTTCCATGTCCGCAGCGAGCTGCAGCACTTCCTCGAGCATCGTAAGCGATGGCGCGGATACTTCTGTGGTTTCATCGTTAATATCAATCGTTACTGCCATAACCTGCCTCCATTATGCCTATAGTGGTTTCTTAGCTTCCGCTGCGTTTATCTGTTTCTGCGGATCTGCTTCATCATATGCTTCCAGAATCTGCTGAACGAGCGTATGCCTTACTACATCAGTCGGCTTCAGATAAATAAATCCTATCGATTCCACATTTTTTAAAATAGTAATAGCTACCCGCAGTCCGGACTGCTGACCTTTAGGAAGATCAATTTGCGTCAGGTCTCCATTGACTACCATTTTGGAACCAAATCCCAGTCTTGTAATGAACATTTTAATTTGTTCTTTCGTTGTATTCTGAGCTTCATCCAGTATAACAAAGGCGTCTTCCAATGTTCGGCCCCGCATATAAGCGAGTGGGCCACCTCAATCGTCCCGCGTTCTAGTAAGCGGTTCGTATGCTCCAGTCCGAACACATCATGAAGGGCATCATAAAGCGGTCTTAAGTATGGATCCACCTTTTCCTTCAAATCACCCGGGAGAAATCCCAGGCTTTCTCCGGCTTCTACGGCAGGCCTTGTAAGCACAATACGCTTTACGCTGCCATCTTTTAATGCGTTTACTGCCATAACCACAGCAAGATACGTTTTACCGGTACCTGCAGGACCAATACCAAAAACCATATCGCGTCTGCGGATGGCATGAACGTACTCCTGCTGGCCTAATGTTTTGACAACAATAGGTTTTCCTTTTGTGTTCACTGCAATTTTTTCCTGGTATAACGTATGCAGCTGATCTATTTTTCTTCTTTGGATAGCTGTATAGCATAGATTACGTCTCTTTCTGTAATCTCTACGTTTTTTCTTAGAAGTTCAATTAACGACGCCATTACTTCCGAAATGTATCTGCATCACTTTTTTCTCCGGAAATAATTAAGCTTTCTCCCCGTGTCACAATCGATACATTCAGCTTTTCTTCCAGCCGTTTCAAATGAATATCGTTGGGACCGAACAGCAGCTGCGCTTCGTTTGCATCTTTCACTTCTAAGGATAGTACATGCTTTTCTGCCAATATACTCATTCTCCTCGGATTCATCGGCTGCACCGACTAGTCTAGTTGCTTTCATCTCTTTCTTACTTTACCATCCCTATCCCGCCCTTGCAAAGGGATCCACTGCTCTCTTTCAAATTTTTGTCATGAGGCGAACAAGCAGCAAATAAAAAGAAACTGAGCCGCGGGGCTCAGTTTCCTATTTTCTTTTTGAATATACAGATGTTTGATGCGGTCTCTGGAACGGGGCTTACCCAGAATTTCAGACCATATAATTCCATTTTTTGCGTCTTCATGCGTTGGAGAAGAAAACGACGTTTTGGAAGAAGAAATTTCGATACTTCGTAACTTCTTCTGTTATCCAGAGACTGGTTAAAAATGGGAGAGGTATCGTCAATCGGGTTCTTTTCTGCCTCTGATCTCCGCTTTTTAGCCTGCTCCATTTTTTCATAATACTGGGCAGTACGACCGGAAGCGGGATCGTGCTTTCCCCCCGCACAAATTCTCCTTCTGCTTCAGGAACCGGTTTTGTCGGACGTTCGCCTTCCGGGGAACGTCTGCCTTCCGGCTTTTCCTGCTGAAAGATGGACTCCCAGTCTATTTTGCCGGAACCGGTTCGCTTTGGCTGGCCGCTGACGGGTTTATTTTGTGACCCGTCGTCTTCAGCACGCTGCCTGCCCCGGTTAAAAAGGGAATAAATACCCGCCGCTGCAATGAATAGGAAAAATATATTACCAAGCAGAAATTCTATGAAAGCATCCATTGGCTGCCTCCTCTTTGTCTAATTCTAGCGGATTGGGCCAGAATCGTTATTATCATCATTCAGGTCCTTTTTCGTACCTTTGCTGATGGAATCTCTCATATCCGTATCTGCTTCTACGTTCTGGATATTCATGTAATCCATTACGCCCAGATTACCGGAACGAAGGGCTTCAGCCATAGCCATTGGTACTTCTGCTTCTGACTCAACCACTTTCGCACGCATTTCTTCAACCCGTGCACGCATTTCCTGCTCGTGTGCTACAGCCATTGCGCGACGCTCTTCGGCTTTTGCCTGAGCAATCTTCTTGTCGGCTTCTGCCTGATCTGTCTGAAGGCCTGCGCCGATGTTTTTACCAATATCAATATCTGCAATATCAATAGATAAAATTTCAAATGCAGTACCTGAATCAAGTCCCTTACTAAGAACAGTCTGGGAAATGCTGTCCGGATTTTCCAATACGCCTTTGTGGTCTTTGGAAGAACCGATAGTAGAAACAATACCTTCACCAACACGGGCAATGATTGTCTCTTCACCAGCACCACCGACAAGACGGTCTATGTTGGCACGAACAGTAATACGGGCTTTCGCCTTCACTTCGATACCATCCATTGCTACACCGGCAATAAATGGTGTTTCAATCACTTTAGGATTTACACTCATCTGTACTGCTTCCAGCACGTCACGGCCGGCAAGGTCAATTGCTGCACTGCGCTCAAATGTAAGTTCAATGTTTGCACGCTGAGCGGCGATTAACGCGTTAACTACGCGGTCTACGTTACCACCTGCAAGATAGTGTCCTTCCAATTTGTTAAGGGAGAGTTCAAGACCTGCTTTGTCAGCCTTGATCATTGGGTTTACAATACGTGCTGGAATAACACGTCTTAATCTCATACCTACCAGTTGAAAAATGCCCACCTTTACTCCTGCTGCAAGCGCTGAAATCCAAAGCGCTACTGGTACGAATGTGAAAAGAATGGCCAATGCAATTAATACAAGAGCCAGTACAATAATTAGAGTCAAATCTACTGTCATGTGCCGCTTCCTCCTTCAAATGTTAACCTTAAATTTTTCTTACAATAATTCTTGTGCCCTCTACTTTGATTATCCTGAGAGCCGCTCCTTTTTCAATAAAGCCTCCCTCGGTTACAACATCAATCCGCTCTTCATCTACAACAGCAGAACCTGACGGGTGAAGAGGGGTTAATGCAACTGCCTCTTTTTGAAGCAGGTCGTCTCTGTCGCGGTTGGAATAATATCCTTCTTCCTTTTTCATTGTATCTTTTAATACCAGCTTTTGCATAGGTCCTTTTTTCCAAATATTACTATCATTATCACACCGAGTCCAACTGCTAGAGCGCCGGCTACTAAAATGGATATAACAATATACGTAGTGGAAAAAGATGCTAATATCAAACCGCCTACCATGGCGGTTATTCCAAGAAATCCAAAGATACCGAATCCCGGAACAAACAATTCAATTAAAAGAAGCACCAAACCGACGAGAAACAAAATAATCGATTCCATACCGGCAAAACCTGCGATCGAGTGTCCAAAAAAGAACAATAACAGGGCACCGATGCCCAAAATGCCGGGAATTCCAAAACCAGGAGTCAGCACAGCCATAATAAGGCCAATACTTCCTACGCTTAATAGTATAGGAATAACAACTGGATTGGTAACGAATCTTGCAATCTGTTCTGCAAAGCTAACGCTGAGCTCTTCTACCTGGGCGTTCTCCAGCCCAAGCTGATCAAGAAGCTGCTCACGATCATCGCTTAAATAATCAGCATATCCTACTTCTTCTGCTTCGGAGGGGGTCAAAGTTAGAAGTGCTCCTTCTTCTGCCCTATACTCCGGAAGGTCAACGGAAGGGTCTGCCATCGCTTCTGCATAAATAGGATCCCTATCCTGTGCCTGTGCAGCATTGGTCATATTTGCAGACCAGGCAGACTGTGCTTTATCATTTGCAGCGTTTCCAGAACCGTCAATTACCTGGGCTGCGCCCATTTCCGTACCGGGTGCCATGGATATCGTGTCAGCACTTAGAGCGATAAAAGCACCGGCTGACATTGCTTCTTCTGTAACATAAGCAGTAACAGGCATTGGAGAATCGCTTACAATACTTGCTATGTTACCCGCTGCGTCAACAGCTCCACCCGGGGTATCTATTTCTAAAATCACATGAGTAGCTCCAGCCTCTTCTGCCTGCTCAAATGATCTTTCCAAAAATGATTCGAGTCCCCGCTCTACCGCCTGTTCCACGGGAATTACGTACACAAGATCATCTTCATCCGCCTGAACTGTGAAAGGAAAGATAAAAAAGACAACAGCACTTATGGCCAATACAAGAGAACGTATGAGAATAGCCCCCACCTCTCTTTCTTTTCTTTACATATTATAACTCGCATTATATGTACGCAGGCAGCTCATTTACGTTTCACATTCTTTAAACAAAAAATTAATGGAGAAACCCTGATCATACAGAAAAAGCATGCTTCCATCGAAGGAAGTCATGCTTTTACTGCTGAAGAAACTTACGTGGAGAGAATCTTTTAGAAAAAGAGCCTTAAGGCTAACGTTTCCCACATCTCTTGCCCTATATTTTTAACAGAAAAATGCCAGGGCATTTCTTCTAACACTAGTATTTCTTATTTCTGCCAGATTAGATCGTAAATTAGAATTTACGGCTTCTTGCCGCTTCACTCTTCTTCTTACGCTTAATGCTAGGCTTTTCATAATGCTTTCTCTTACGCACTTCAGCCAATGTTCCTTCTTTTGAAAGCGAACGCTTAAAACGGCGAAGAGCGACATCAATGGACTCATTCTTACGAACTCGTGTTTCAGCCATAATGATTCCCTCCCTCCGGACAACCAATATAACCAATTAAATAATTGATCATTTTATAAAATTATAATGCATATGGAATAAAAAAGCAATACACCCTAGCCATTATTTAAATCTTTTGGATTAGTAGCTTCCTTCTTCTGCCTGGTTTCCTGATACAAGCGCTATACCTGAACTGGTTCCAAGTCTTGAAGCTCCGGCATTTATCATAGCTTCAGCTGTTTTCAGATCCCTGATGCCGCCGCTTGCTTTTACCTGCGCCTTTTCTCCTACAACACTTTTCATCAAGGTTACGTCTTCTACTGTGGCCCCGCCGCCGGCAAATCCAGTGGACGTCTTTACAAAATCTGCGCCGGCCTCCAGTGCCAGTTCACACGCTCTGCGTTTTTCATCTTCAGTAAGAAGAGATGTTTCAATGATGACTTTCACTAGAGCGGTCTTATCTGCTGTCTGCACTACGGATTGTATGTCACGAAGCACTACTTCATCGCGCCCGGATTTCAAAGCGCCAATATTAATAACCATATCCAATTCTGCTGCTCCGTGCTTCATTGCCTGCTCCGCTTCCGCGGCTTTTGTTTCAGGAGTAGAGGCGCCGAGCGGAAATCCAATCACGGTACAGACCTTTACTGAAGTACCTTTTAGTATGGAGAAAGCTTCTTCTACCATAGCCGGATTAACACAGACGGAGGCAAATTCATTTGCTTTTGCTTCCTGCGCCAGTTTTTGTACCTGCTCAAACGTTGCTTCCGGTTTTAACAATGTATGATCTATCATTGAGGCCATGTTGTTATCCATAGTATCTCTCCTTTACTGCGATTGCAGCATTTCTTCCTCTTCAACGATTCGTACAACTTCACCTTCGTTGTAAGGGTAGCCTGCTCTGTTTATTTTCACTTTAACTATTTTTCCGATAACCGATGGATCCGCTTCAAATTTCACTTTCATGTAATTTGTAGAATAGCCGACCAGACGGCCGCTCTCTGCATCTTCTTTTTCCTGTTCTTCCGGAATAACTTCCAGCACTTCCCCTTCGTGACGAGCTGCATATTGCTTAGCCAGCTGATTGGACAGGGCAATTAAACGGTGAACTCGTTCGTTTTTTATTTCATCGTCCACCTGCTCGTCCATTCTTGCCGCAGGGGTACCTGTACGTTTGGAATAAGGAAATACATGAAGCTCTGAAAACTCCAGCCTCGAAATAAAGTCAAATGTTTCCTGGAATTCTTCCTTTGTTTCCCCGGGAAAACCGACGATCACATCAGACGTTACCGCGAGTCCGGGAAGTGCTTCTTTTAAACGTTCGACTCGTTCCGCGTAAAAAGCGTTGGTGTACTTACGGCGCATTCTTTTTAGTACAGTATCTGATCCCGACTGCAGGGGAATATGAAGGTGATTCACTACTTTTTCTGAAGCTTTAATTACTGCAATGACCTCATCGGTGATCTGGCTTGCTTCAATTGATGAAATCCGGATACGCTTGAGCCCTTCTACTTTTTCAAGTTCAAGCAGAAGATCAGACAGATGATAGTCTTTCATATCTTCTCCGTATCCTCCCGTATGAATACCGGTCAGCACGATTTCTTTATAGCCTGCTTCCACCAGCTGGTGCGCCTGCTTTAACACTTCTTTAGGATCCCGGGAACGCAGCAGACCTCTGGCCCACGGAATAATACAGAATGTACAAAAGTTATTACAGCCTTCCTGAATTTTCAGGGAAGCACGGGTCCGATCCGTAAACGACGGCACATCAAGCTCTTCGTATACTCTTGTTTTCATAATATTGCCGACACCGTTTATCGGTTCTCTTTCTTTTTTAAATTGTTCAATGTATGGAAGCATTTTTTTACGGTCCTGCGTTCCTACAACGATATCCACGCCGGGGATCGCCATAATTTCAGCCGGGGACGTCTGGGCGTAGCAGCCCGTTACACAAATAACTGCTTCAGGGTTTTTACGAACTGCACGGCGGATAACCTGCCTGCTTTTTTTATCCCCTGTATTTGTTACTGTACAGGTATTAATGACATACACGTCCGCACGCTTGTCAAAATCTGTTTTTTCATACCCTTCATCTTTAAACAGCTGCCAAATTGCTTCTGTTTCATAGTGGTTCACTTTACACCCAAGGGTGTGGAATGCCACATTTTTCATTGCGTTCACCTCATTAATTCAAAATGGTAGGACAGCACGGCCAGGAAATATGATGATGCCGTTTCACTTCTAAGAATGCGTGGACCAAGGCTGACTGAATAGAAGCCGCTGCTCGTCATGGACAATTTTTCTTTTTCACTTATGCCGCCTTCAGGGCCGATGCAGGCAAAAAAAGAAGAATCGCTGTTAGAAGAGCGGCTTAAGGATTCTGAAAGCGCGCTGTGGGAACCCGATCGGGCCTCTTCTTCGTCTATAACCATGCATTCTTCATAAGAAGCCGCCTGCTTCATTAATTTACTGGTATTTTCACAGTACATGACCTGAGGGATAATGCGCCTCTCCGACTGTTCCGCCGCTTCTTTAGCTATTTTCTGAAGACGTTCTATTTTCTTTGCTGCCTTTGCCTGATCCCATTTTACAACAGAACGTTCTGCCTGATAAATATAAATAACAGAAACGCCCAGCTCCGTGCTTTTCTGCACAATATAATCAAGCTTGTCGCCTTTTACAAGAGCCTGGGCGATTGCTGCTTTTACAGGAAGTTCACTGTTTTTCTGTTCTTCTTGTTCCAGGTCAACCCACACTTCGCCTCCGTCATTGAATGAGCTGATCACACCGACAGCTGCACGTCCTTCATTATTCAGAACGACTAATCTGCTGCCAATCTCCATTCTCATGACTTTCGTTATATGCTTCGCATCATCTCCCTGAATGACTGCCTTGCTTGTTTCCATTTGGATTGAGGGAATAAAATATCTCTGCATTCGTCCGCATCCTTCACTCAGGCTTAACTGCTTTAAAAAGAACCCAGTCTTCTATCGTGTGTACTTCCAGATCTTTGAAACCCGTATCAAGAAGAGCCTGCTCCACCTGGCTGCGCTTGCTCTCTATAATGCCGGAAGCTAAAAAGACGCCTCCTGCTTTAAGCTGGCTGAATGCGCCATCCATCAACCTTATAATGATATCTGCTAATATATTCGCCACTATCAGGTCTGCCTGCACAGAAGAACCGGCAAGCAGATCATTTTTTGTTACCTGTACGACTGATGTGCACTGATTATATTCCACATTCTCGATTGCACTCCGCACCGCTATATCATCTAAATCAAAAGCCTTAACGTCTGCGGCACCCAGTTTTGCTGCTGCTATCGCAAGAATTCCCGAGCCGGTACCTACATCAAGTACGGTTTCTCCGCCTTTATGCTCTCTTTCAAGCGCCTGGATGCACAGCATTGTTGTAGGGTGGGTTCCTGTACCAAAAGCCATACCCGGGTCGAGTTCAATGACTTTTTCATAAGAGAACTCCGGTGTATAGTTTTCCCAGCTCGGAGCTACCGTCATCGTTTCAGACATTCTTACCGGCTTATAATACTGCTTCCAGGCGTTCGCCCAGTCCTCTTCATATACTTCAGCAAGAACGACTTCCACAGAGCCCGGATCAATATCATACAGAGGAAGATCCTTAAGCGCCGCTTTGATTTTCTTAATTGTTTCCCCAACATATTCATTAGCTGGAAAATACGCTTTAACAATGGCCCCTTCTTCCGGGTAGTCCTCCGCAGAAAGCTTATACATTTCGTCTTCCGCTTCGTCCCAAAGCCTTGTCAGGTCCGCAGAATCTTCAATCACAACTCCGCTGGCTCCGGCCTGATGTAAAATATACGAAACAGGCTCAATCGCCTGTTCCGTAGTGTGAATACTGCATTCCGTCCATTTACTCATTTTTTTCTCCCATGTGCTTTATTAGTCTCCGCGAAATGCGCGCTTTACTTTATCAAAAAAATTCTGATGCTGCTCATCTACGTTGGAATCGCCGCTTACTTTGGCGAACTCGCGTATCAAATCTTTCTGATCGTCGGAAAGCTTTTTCGGGACAATAACCTTCACTTTAATATGCTGGTCGCCGTGGCCGCGGCCGTGAACATTCGGTATGCCTTTTCCTCTCATACGGAAGCTGGTTCCTGTCTGGGTTCCTGCCGGAATTTTCACTTTAACCTTTCCGCTTAATGCCGGCACTTCAATTTCATCACCAAGCGCTGCCTGGGCGAAAGTCAACGGCATTTCACAGAAAACATCGTCGCCTTCCCGTTCAAAGAATTCATGGGACTGAACATCAACACGACATACAAATCTCCCGGCGGGCCGCCGTTAACGCCTGCTTCACCTTGTCCGGACACGCGGATCTGCTGTCCGTAGTCAACTCCTGCCGGCACTTTGATGCTGATTTTTTTATTTCTGGTTATTCTTCCTCTGCCGCCGCACGTTTTACATTTCTCAGGAATGATTTTCCCGGTGCCCTGACAGTTGTCACATACGCGGCGGTTCACTACACGTCCGAACGGTGTGTTCTGCTCCACGTTCAGCTGGCCGGCACCTCCGCATTTGCTGCAGGTCTGCGGGCTCGTACCTGGTTTTGCACCGTCTCCATCACACGTACCGCATTCTTCTTCTTTCGGGATTTCAATTTCCGTCGTTTTTCCGAATACTGCCTCTTTAAAAGCAAGCGTCATTGTATACTGAAGGTCCGCGCCCTGACGAGGTGCATTTGGATCACGGCGTCTACCGCCGCCCCCGCCCCCGCCGAAGAACATGTCGAAAATGTCGCCAAACCCGCCGCCGAAGTCGCCGGCTCCGCCGCCTCCGAAACCCTGATTCGGTTCCGCGCTTCCGAACTGATCATAGTTGGACTTTTTCTGCGGATCGCTTAATACGTCATACGCATCTTTTACTTCTTTAAATTTTTCTTCTGCGTTCGCTTCTTTGTTAACGTCAGGGTGATACTTTCTGGCTAATTTTCTATAAGCCTTCTTCACTTCATCTACTGATGCATCTTTATCTACGCCAAGCGTTTCATAATAATCTTTTTTACTCAATCTATTCACTCCCGTTCATCGCTCATTACACAAAGGTAATCATACCATTATCGTATTTATTGATTCAACCAGAAACCATGACAAATAGGCGTCCCATTTACATAAAAGAAGAGGCCGCCCCATAAAGAAGCTTGGCTTCGTTAGTAATGGGACAGCCCCTTTGCTTTTACATCATTATTTATTTATCTTTGTTGTCGTCATCTTTTACTTCTTCGTAGTCGGCATCAACGACATTATCGTCATCATTCTGGCCGTCTGCAGCGCCTTCTGCGCCTTCAGCCTGCTGAGCCTGCTGGGCTGCCTGCTCGTAAAGCTTTGTAGAAAGCTGCTGTACGATTTCCTGAAGCTCATCTTTTGCAGTTCTAATGGCTTCGATGTCATCGCCTTCCAAAGCAGTTTTAACTTTTTCTTTTGCGGCTTCTGCATTATCTTTGTCTTCCTGTTCTACGTTGTCGCCAAGATCTTTAAGCGTTTTGTCCGTAGTAAAGACAAGCTGGTCTGCTTCATTGCGAACTTCTACAGCCTCTTTGCGCTTTTTATCTTCTTCGGCATTTTCCTCTGCGTCTTTTACCATTTGTTCAACATCCTCATCGCTTAATCCGGATGAAGACGTAATCGTAATGGACTGCTCTTTGTTTGTGCCTAGATCTTTCGCACGAACATTTACAATACCGTTCGCATCAATATCAAACGTTACTTCGATCTGTGGAACACCACGTGGTGCAGGTGGAATATCTGTAAGCTGGAAACGGCCCAGCGTCTTGTTGTCGGCTGCCATTTCGCGCTCACCCTGAAGTACATGGATATCAACGGAAGGCTGATTGTCCGATGCAGTAGAGAACGTCTGGGATTTGCTCGTTGGAATCGTTGTATTACGATCGATTAAACGAGTTGATACTCCGCCCATCGTTTCAATTCCAAGAGAAAGCGGCGTTACGTCAAGAAGTACAACGTCTTTCACGTCACCGGAAAGTACGCCGGCCTGAACAGCTGCACCAAGAGCAACAACCTCATCCGGGTTTACGCCTTTGTGTGGATCTTTGCCGGTAAGCTTTTTGATTTCTTCCTGAACGGCAGGAATTCTCGTAGATCCTCCGACAAGGATTACTTTGTCAATTTCAGAAGCGCTTAGTCCGGAGTCTTTTAACGCCTGACGTGTTGGTCCCATCGTTTTTTCTACAAGGTGGGAAGTAAGATCGTCAAACTTCGCACGGCTTAAAGTAAGCTCGAGGTGCTTAGGACCGCTCGCATCTGCAGTAATAAACGGAAGGGAAATCTGCGTCTGGGATACACCGGAAAGATCTTTCTTTGCTTTCTCAGCGGAATCTTTTAAACGCTGCACTGCCATTTTATCCTGAGACAGGTCAATACCGTTTTCTTTTTTAAATTCGGCAACAAGGTGGTCAATAATTACCTGGTCGAAATCATCTCCGCCAAGCTTGTTATCACCAAATGTTGATTTTACTTCGAAAAAGCCTTCACCCAGTTCAAGGATCGATACGTCAAACGTACCGCCGCCAAGGTCATAAACAAGGATCGTTTGATCTTCTTCTTTTTCGAGACCGTAGGCAAGCGCTGCTGCAGTAGGCTCGTTTACGATACGCTCTACTTCAAGTCCAGCAATCTTACCGGCATCTTTCGTTGCCTGACGCTGGGAATCGTTGAAGTACGCCGGAACAGTAATAACAGCTTTTGTTACTGTTTCGCCTAAATAAGCTTCAGCATCTGATTTAAGTTTCTGCAGAATGATGGCACTAATCTCCTGTGGAGTCTGCTGTTTACCTTCTGCTTCTACCTTATAATCCGTACCCATATGACGCTTAATGGACTGGATAGTATTTGGGTTAGTTATAGACTGGCGCTTGGCTACTTCCCCTACCTGGCGCTCGCCGTCTTTAAATGCAACAACGGATGGAGTGGTGCGGTTGCCTTCCGGATTGGGAATAACTACTGCTTCTCCACCTTCCATCACTGCTACACATGAATTTGTTGTTCCTAAGTCAATTCCAATTGTTCTACTCATTTTAAGTTCATCCTCCTACTATTAATTAACATTTCTTGTTTTATGCGTTTACTTTTACCATTGCAGGACGCAGTACTTTATCTTTTAAGAGGTAGCCCTTTTGGAGTTCTTCCACTATTTGATTGGACTCAAACCCTTCTTCTTCCACCTGCATGACCGCCTGATGGTAATGCGGATCAAACATCTCGCCGACAGTAGGCATTTCCTGCAGTCCTTCTGCTTCGGCTGCTTCTTTAAGCTGATTAAATACCATTTCTACGCCTTTATAGATGGATTTAGCCTCTTCGCCTTCAGGCTCTGCCTTAAGTGCTCTTTCGAAATTATCGAGAGCCGGCATCATCCCAAGCAGAAGCTTTTCCGCGCGGTATTTTTCCAGTTTTACTTTTTCATCTTTTGCACGTTTTCTTACGTTATCCAGGTCAGCCTGCGTTCTAAGAGACCGGTTTTTCCATTCGAGCACCTCTGCTTCCAGCTCCTGGATACGCTGTGCGTCTTCTGATACTGCTTCCTCAGAAGCATCATTATCTATAATTTCAACCGTATCTTCTTCGGTTGACTCTTCTTGTTTTTCATCGTTTACTGTTTCTGTTTCTTCGTTAGATAGCGGTTCGTCTTTTTTCATATCTTTCACCTCCACCAGTTTTCCTGCTTTTTACATAGAAAGAAGGAGAGACGCTTCCCTCCACAGCCAATCATAAATGATATCACTAAGCATCTGTTCTGTACAGGTTCTTCAGTATATCTTCCAGGTCATGGGAAATATGCTGAATCAGGCTGATTACTTTTGATATTCCATTCGTTTAGGCCCTACAATTCCAATCGTGCCTACGGCTCTTCCGTTGAAAGAATAGGTGGCGGAGATAATGCTGCAGTGCTCAAATGCTGCATTTTCATTTTCCTGGCCTATTCGTATAGAAAGGCCTGATTTATTTGGCTTTAGGAGCTCATGCATCATGTCTTCTTTCTCGAAAAGCTCATATAGGGATTTTACTTTCGTAATGTCTTTAAACTCCGGCTGGTTCAGCAGATTCGTTTTACCGCCGTAATAGACTTTTTCATTCGAGCTTTTTTTCAACGTATCCTCTGCAAAAAGAAGCGCTTCTGCATAATTATCAATATGCTGCTTCATCAGCACCGTGATTTCGGTTGCCATTTTTTGTTCCAGCAGATATAAAGGAACGCCGCTGAGCTTCTCATTAAGAATATTAACCATTTTTTCAAGATCTGAGCTGCTTAAGCCTGCAGGCAGACTTACCGCTTTGTTTTCTACATGACCGGTATCGGTAACCAGAATAGCTACTGCTGCATCTTCACGCAGCGGAATAACCTGGATACTTTTGAGCTTTGCATCAAACATCTTCGGCCCGAGTACGATAGATACATAGCTCGTAAGCTCGGACAAAATAGTGGCAGAATGCTTCACAGCCTGATCTGCTTCCAGAATTTTCTGTTCGAACAAAGATTTCATGTTCGTTACTTCATTTTTTGAAAAGTGATGCGGCAGAAGCAGATGGTCCACATAATGCCGGTAGCCTTTTTCAGACGGCACCCGCCCGGAAGAGCTGTGGGTTTTTTCCAAAAAACCAAGCTCCTCCAAATCCGCCATTTCATTTCTTATCGTGGCAGGACTGTACGAAATACTCTTTTCCTGCGATATGCTTCTGGATCCAACCGGTTCAGCTGATTTGATATAGCCATTTATAATGGCCTGCAGAATCAGCAGCTGTCTGTTCGATAACATCCATTATCACCTCTTTTAGCACTCCGGTTGTTCGAGTGCTAAATCTATATGTTAAGTTATCAAAGACCTCTGTTTTTGTCAATTATATTCAACGGAATCAACTGAAAATTTTAGGAGGCATCATCTTTTTCCAATAAAAACTTTTCAAACACTTCATTGCCAAGCAGTCTTCCGCGTGGGGTCAGTTTTACTTTTTCTCCATCATCTTCAATAAGTCCGTTTTCCAGAAGGTCTGGTACCGCAGAGGCAAACACCTCTTTATATTCCATTCCATATCGTTCTTTAAACCTGCTTTTGTCCACGCCTGCGTACATCCGCAGTCCCAAAAACATTTCTTCTTCCATCTTTTCTGCGCTGCTTACGTTCATTTCTTCTTTTACAACCGTATTTCCCTGTTCCACTGCTTTTATATAATGAGTGAGCGGAGCAATATTGGCGTAGCGCGTTCCGTCTACATATCCGTGGGCGCCTGCACCAAATCCATAATATTCTTCGTTTTTCCAATACACACAGTTGTGAAAGCTCTCATAGCCCGCAGCCGCAAGATTGCTGATTTCATAAGGATAAAGCCCGTTCCGGCTTCCATAATCAAGCAGAAGCTCATACATATCCGCTTCCGTATCTTCCGGAAAAGGCGTAAGACGTCCCTGCTTATACCAATTATGGAACATTGTTTTTTCTTCAATTTTTAAGGAATACGCAGAAATATGAGGCACATTCAGGCTGACTGCCATGTCCAGGGAAGCTTGAAAATCAGCCATCGTCTGTCCCGGGAGACCGAACATTAAATCAATGGAATAGTTGTCAAACCCGGCTCGTTCAGCCAATTTTACTGCCTCTACTGCATCATCTCTTCCATGACCTCTTCCGATAGCTTCAAGCAGCCTCGTTTCAAAGCTCTGCACGCCAATACTAAGACGATTGACGCCGCGGTTTTTCATGGCTGTCAGTTTCTCCATAGTAATTTCTCCTGGATTTACTTCCACCGTATACTCTGCACCTTCAGCAAGCGGAACGAGGCGGTCGACGATGTCCAGCATTTTTTTAACCTGTGCTTCATTCAGAGCAGTGGGTGTTCCGCCTCCAATATAAATCGAATCCAGCGGTTTTCTGATATTAGCCTGTCTGATCTCCTCTTCAAGTGCATTAAGGTATTGATCCACGGGCTGACGGTCAATCAGAAATTTATTAAAATCGCAGTAGAAACATATCTGTCTGCAAAAAGGAATATGAATATACGCTGAGGTAACGGCCATTTTCCCATCCTCCTTTCATTTCTCTTTTCCGTTGGAAAAGGACTGTCTGTTGGATAGACAGTCCTTCCCTTTTATTTGTCGTTATCCATTTTCAGTACAGACATAAAGGCTTCCTGAGGCACGTCTACTTTACCGACGCTTTTCATGCGTTTTTTTCCTTCTTTCTGCTTGTCGAGGAGTTTTCTTTTTCTCGAAATATCCCCGCCGTAGCATTTAGAGAGAACGTTTTTGCGCATGGCTTTAATTGTCTGCCTGGCAATGATTTTCTGTCCGATGCTTGCCTGAATCGGCACTTCAAACTGCTGTCTGGGAATTAAATCTTTCAGCTTATCTGTAATTGCCTTTCCTCTTTCATAGGCAAAATCGCGGTGAACAATAATAGATAGAGCGTCCACTGTTTCCCCGTTCAGGAGGATATCCATTTTCACAAGACTGGACTGCCTGAATCCGATCATTTCATAATCAAACGAGGCATAGCCTTTTGTGCTTGATTTCAGCTGATCAAAGAAGTCATAAACAATTTCTGTCAGCGGAATATTGTAAACAATATTTACGCGGTTGGCGTCCATATATTTCATATCGATAAATTCACCGCGTTTTTTCTGACATAAATCCATCACAGCCCCTACGTAATCATTAGGCACCATAACGGTTGCTTTAACAAATGGCTCTTCCACATAATCTACTTTCTGCGGATTAGGGAAATTAGCCGGGTTATCGATGGAAATCATCGTTTCATCAGTTAGGTACACATTATAGATAACACTTGGCGCTGTTGTAATCAGGTCAATTCCATATTCGCGTTCAATACGCTCCTGGACAATTTCCATATGGAGAAGCCCCAGGAATCCGGCACGGAAACCAAATCCGAGTGCCTGGGAGGTTTCTGCTTCATACTGCAGAGAGCTGTCGTTCAGCTCCAGCCGTTCCAATGCGTCGCGAAGCGGATTATAATCATTGGCATCCACTGGATACAGACCGCAGAATACCATCGGATTCATTTTTTTGTAGCCTTCCAGCTGCATTTCTGCCGGGCGTTCTGCATCTGTGATCGTATCACCAACGCGCGAATCACCTACATTTTTGACAGCGGCTGTCACAAATCCTACGTCCCCTACCGTTAATTCGTCACAGGCGATCGGCTTTGGAGTAAATACGCCGACTTCCGATACTTCAAATTCTTTTCCAGTAGCCATCATTTTAATTTTCTGGCCGGGACGGATCGTTCCTTCCACTACACGGATGTAGGAAATGACACCGCGGTAGGTATCATACAAAGAATCGAAAATCAGCGCCTGCAGCGGTTTTTCGGGATCTCCTTCAGGAGCCGGCACTTTTTCAACAATCTGGCTTAGAATTTCTTCGATGCCAATACCGCTTTTAGCTGATGCGTGAACGGCCTCGGATGCGTCCAGGCCGATCACATCTTCAATTTCCTGCTTTACCCGTTCGGGCTCCGCGCTCGGAAGGTCTATCTTATTAATAACCGGAATGATTTCCAGGTCGTTGTCGAGAGCCAAATAAACGTTAGCCAGAGTCTGTGCTTCAATGCCCTGCGCAGCATCTACAATAAGCAGCGCTCCTTCACAAGCTGCAAGGCTTCTCGAGACTTCATACGAAAAGTCTACGTGTCCCGGAGTATCAATTAAATGAAAAATATATTCTTCTCCATCGGTATGCGTATGCTTAAGCTGTACCGAATTCAGCTTAATCGTAATCCCCCGCTCGCGCTCAAGATCCATAGCATCGAGCGTCTGCTCTTTCATTTCACGTTTTGTCAACGCACTGGTGGATTCAAGGATTCTATCCGCTAACGTTGATTTACCATGGTCAATATGAGCAATAATAGAGAAATTCCTGATTCGTTTTTGTCTTTCCAACCTGTCTTTGTTATTCATGAAGCTTCACTCCTGCCGATTCAATCTTATTTGAATATGTAGTTCTGCATA
Source organism: Sinobaca sp. H24 (assembly GCF_023845525.1). Taxonomy (NCBI): domain Bacteria; kingdom Bacillati; phylum Bacillota; class Bacilli; order Caryophanales; family Sporolactobacillaceae; genus Sinobaca; species Sinobaca sp. H24. Next base: position 71,850 of record NZ_JALBWT010000002.1, on the reverse strand, counting down.
TAAAAGCAGCTTCCGATTCGTTTTTCGACCAGGAAGCTGTATCAGGACACAACCGTTATATTTACATACGGATAAAGACTACTCTTCATTATAGCAATCGTAGGTTCGTACTTCAAATATATATTGACTTTGTCTTGCGCCGATGTTCAAATTTTGGTAAAATCCTTCTGTGTTCATAAAAGAACGGAACTTGAATCACTTTAAGGAGGTGGGTACCATGGCAAATATTAAATCAGCTAAAAAGCGCGTCATCACAAACGAAACAAAGCGTGTAAAGCAGCAGGCTTTCAAATCTGCGACACGTTCTGCCGTTAAAGAATTCTACAAGAAAGTAGAAAATAATGACGCTGCAGGCGCTAAAGAACTTTTTCTACTAGCTTCTAAGAAAGTAGATAAAGCAGCAGATAAAAATATCATTCATCATAATGCAGCTTCCCGTGAAAAATCACGTATGCAGAAGCACCTAAATAAAATTGCTCAATAATGAGCGTTTCCGCCGCTTTCCTTTAATTAGGAAAGCGGCTTTTTTTATGCGGAAAAATGTTTGTGTTTAGAGAGGGTAATAATACTTAACTCCAGCCGCATTTCCTTTTCCATTTTCCCTGTTTTTATATCAAAATCTGCTGCCGCCAGCTCTTTTAAGCTATTTTCCAAAATAGCCTCATTATAATTTCTGCCCTGCTCTTCTGCGATTTTCACCGCGTATGGATGCAGCTTAAGCTGACCGGCCATTTTCTGACGGGAATAGCCCTGCTTTTTTAAATAAAGCACGTGAATAATCATTCTTGTCTGCCTGGCCAGCAGTGCCAGAATTTTTATCGGCTCTTCTTTCTGCTTGAGCAGATCATAATAAATCCGGAGCGCTTCATCGGTACGCTGGCTTATTACCCTGTCAATCAATGTAAACACATTATCTTCCAGCGTAACAGGAGTAAGCGCCTGAATATCGCTGAGATGTACAGTGTCCCCCTGAGCGGCATACAGAGCTACTTTATCCGTTTCATTGGAAAGCATATTTAAATTAAATCCCGCTCTTTTCAGCAGTTCTGTTCTTGCTGCTGGTTCAATGGTCTGATGCCTCTGCTTGAATTGGGCATCCACCCACTTTTCCATGCTTCGCTGATCGGGGGCGGCAGCCTGCAGCATTTTGCCTTCTTTTTTTAGCGTTTTCACTATTTTTTTTCGTTCATCCAGCTTTTCTGCCGGGACGGAAAGGATCAGTACGGTTTCTTTGGCAGGATTAAGGCAGTAAGCCTCCAGTGCCTTCAGGTTATGTTCCACCTTTTCTTTTTCCCGTGCCCCGGTTAAAAAATAGCAGTGCTGCAGCAGGACTACTTTATTGGATCCGAAAAAGGGAAGTGTTTCTGCCTCCTCCACTCCAGTTTCTACAGAGGTCTCACGCATATCGTACACGATAAATTGAAAATCTTTTTCCTCATCGCTCAACGTCTGCCCGACAATTAAATCCGTCATTTTTTCCATTAAAAAAGCTTCGTTTCCATAAAATACATAAAGCGGCGCCGTCTGGCCGGATTTTATTTCTTTCTGCATGGTTAGATAATCGATTGTCCTCACCCTTTGCACTAATTTGCCTCTTCTTTATTCTACCTTACAACACCTGTGTTTCAGAAGAAACAACTATTGATTCAGCTGTAGATTTTGTATGGATTTCTGACAGCGCTTCCTTTATAATGAGTGTAGCATGCAATGGAGAGGAGTTTCGCCGTGAATCCATTTGAAAAAGATGTACAGAGTAAACGGAATGATTTACTGGACTCCGTGGTAGCAGCAGTAGTCTCCTTCAGCTTTTTTTCACTTATATTTATTATCGCTACCGTTGTTCACTTTGTAGGCAATCTGTAAAAAGAAGCCTCCCTTTTATGGGGGCTTCTTTTGCTTTATCGTCAATGTCTTTAACAGAGCAGGGAGACTCTATATCCCATCATCTGCCGCATTGATCATTCAGAATTTCCTCACTTGCCTGACGGATGGAAACGATGTCTTGATGAGTAAAGGTAATTTCCACCGCTCCTTTTTCATCTGTCCGGTAAATGTCTACTTCACCTGCTTCTAAAATATCAAGTACTTCTTCGTGGGGATGTCCGAATCGATTACAACGGCCCGATGAAAGCAAAGCTGCTTTAGGCTGCAGCTGATTTACCCAGGACGCGGAGGTAGACGTTCTGCTGCCATGATGACCAGCCTTTAAGATATCCGCTTTCAAACCGGGAAACGCCTGCATCACCTGCTTTTCCCCTTCTTCTTCCAGGTCCCCGGCAAAAAGCCAGCTTCTGCCTCCCATCACAGCATATAATACAATCGATGCTTCATTTCCGCTCGCTTTATCATCCAATGGAGCCAATACTTGAAAATACTGATCTCCTTCTTTCCAGGCCATTTCTTTTTCGGCAAATACGATCGGAATCTCCTGCCGGTGGGCCGTTTCCAGAAATTGTCGTTCCGAGTCTTTTTCTTCATCACTTCTTCCATACAGCATCTGTTTCACTTCGATTTGTTTCAGCACGGCATACAGCCCTCCATAGTGATCAATATCCCCGTGCGTAACGATCAGTTTATCGATAGTACGGATGCCTTTTGATTTTAAAAATGGAACCACGATCTGCTCGCCCGGATCATATTCCTTCTTCCGCTTCTGCCACTCTTCTTTAGGAAATGCAAGCGCTCCGCCGCCGTCAATTAAATAGATTCCTTTTCGGTATGGCAGCTCTATCAATATACTGTCACCCTGACCTACATCAATAACCGTCACGGCTCCTTTGGAATCAAAATATGGAGCAGCAAACAACCATCCGAATACAGCTGCAAGAGAGCCTGCTGCCAGTACTATACCAATTCGGTGTCTTTTTTCGGCCATGGCAAAAACAAGCAGCAGGCTCACACTTAATAACAGAAGCTGCAGAATATCCGGCTGCCCCGTTACCACCTGCAGTATGCGGCTTTCGGCTAAAGCCTGCAGATTATCATGCAAAAGAAGAATGATGAATTCAGCCGGTTTCATTGCCGCTGCAGCCGCCTGTGGCAGCAGCAGGGATAGAAAAATAATAGAAAACAAAATGGTAAAAGCAACAGCGAAACAAAAGGTACAAAAGCAATATTCAATACATAACTAAGCAGGGAAAATTCGTAAAAATGGAAAAGAATAATAGGAAGGGAAGCCGTCTGGGCAACGGCAGATACGCCGAATAATTGAAGGGGGAGCGAATGTAAACGCCTGAGAAGCGGGAAAGACAGCAGGAGGCTCAAGCTGATAAAAAAAGAAAGTTGAAAGCCAATGTGCCAGCCGTAGTAGGGATCTATCCAAAGCATTACCAGTGCAGCTGCCCCAAGAGCAGTTACAGGCGGAAGCGTTTGTTTTGAAAAACGCTGATACAAAAGCACCAGCATAGTGATTAAGACCGCTCTCCATACAGAAGGTGCTCCCCTGCCAGCATTGCATACAGAGGAAGAAACCCGACTAGAATGAAGCTCATCCGCTCCCTCGTTACGCCTAAGCGGAGTCCGGCATAATACAAAACACCGCTTATAATTCCAACGTGAAGACCGGAAACGGCCAGCAGATGAATAAGCCCCAATTGCTGATAGGCTTTTTCCACCCCGGGATCCAGATCATTTCGGTCCCCAAAAATAAGAGCACTGCTGATCCCCTGCAGCCCTTCTGGAAAATGTTTCTGAACGTGTTTAATACCAAAATCGCGCCATTGGGAGACCGTGGACATAAAAGAATCCTGCTCTGGAGAACGGCACAAAAGATCATCCATACCGGAAACTTCAACGACCCAGCGAACCTGCTGTTTGTGCATATAGTTTTTGTAGTCAAATGCAGAAAAGTTACCCGCCGCTGCCGGTTTTTTCCATTGTCCCTCCACCCGGCAGACAGAACCCGGAGTAAGAGATTGTATTTCGAGTAATTCTTTTTCTTCCGCCATATACAGGGAAACAAATATTTTCTCCTGATGATGTCTATCCCGCATCTGCCACTGTACCTGGTTTCCATCCACTGCTGCAGTAGTCAGAATTACGGCCTCTACTCTTTCGGGCGGCTCATTAAAAGCAGACACGTTATTTCTTTCTGCACTATCCATCCTTATGGAAAAAAGAACAAACACAATCCCGCCATAAATCAGGGTGCGTTTTTGTCCCGTTTTCCACCAGGCGTATACAAATAACAGCGGAAGTATGAAAATAAGAAAAATTGGAAAAGAATAATAAACTGCTGTAATACCCAGCAGAGCTGCTAATACAGCTATTAATAGATTCATTTAAGCAGCATCTTTCAATTAGATTTTTATGTTAGCTTATTCCACCGTAATACTGTCCTGAAGCTGTTCGTATGTCTTGTCTCCTATTCCGGATACTTCTTTTAATTCTTCTGCAGATGTAAAAAGGCCGTTCTCTTCCCGGTACGATAAAATACCAGCTGATTTTGCGGGGCCGATTCCGGGCAGAGTTTCCAGTTCAGCCGCTTCTGCGGTGTTGAGATTAACTTTTTCCAGACTTTCCCCGTCTGCTTGAACATCTGTGCTCTCCATATTCAAAGGAGTCGTTTCTTCTCCCTCGGCCGGAACATAAATGACCATTTCATCCTGCAGCCTGGCTGCGAAATTCACCTGCGAGGCATCAGCACCATCTGCCAGCCCGCCTGCCATTTCTACAGCATCTATAACACGTTTATTCTGCTCGAGCTCGTAAACGTCTGGAGATGCTACTTTTCCTTTAACGTCTACCATAACAAAAGCTGTATCCACCTCAGCAGCTTCCGGCTCTGTTTCTTCTGCCACTGCTTCTTCTGTATCGTTTTTCTCCTGACTATCCAAAAAATAGTCATCTGCCATATTACCTTCTCCCGTCGTGCTTTCAGCAGACGGAGAAAGGATTAGAAATACAAAAATGCCCATAATAAAAACTGCGGCTGCGGCCGCTCCAAACATATGGACTTTTTTCAATCGATTTTCACCTCCATTCAAGAAAAATGGGTCCTGCGGTTAATGGATTTAAAGCGGGAAGGGAATTCGGGGTAAAAAAATAAGAAAGATTCCCGGCAGATGCCGGGATTCTCTCTTATTTTAAACGGTTATCTTATTATTGTAAATCTTTTTCTGCGATAAAGAAAAGACGTTCACTTTCAGCTTCCGGACGATCAAAAGAAAAATCAGCGTACACTTTAACAGAAGAAAAGCCGGCTTCAAAAAGCCATTGGCTGTATTGCTCTGATGTAAAAGCTTTTTGTACGTGTTCTTCATCCGACCGCTCATATGAGCCTTCAGCATTTTCTATAAATAATGTAAGCTCATGAATGATTTCGTTTTGATTTTCGGTTTCAAAACAGTTCCATATATAAGCCAGGTTATCCCTCACTTCAGAAAACGCAAAGTCATTTAATACGTTCTGCATGTAGAAAACGGAATGTACATCGAACAAAAACCGTCCGTTTGTTTCCAGGCTGGCAAATACAGCTTCAAAAGCATTTTTAACTTCATGCTCTTCTGTAAGATAGTTAATTGTATCGCAGAACGCAGTAATGACACTGTATGGAGCTGGAGCCTTCAGCTCGGATAAGTTCTGCTGAAATAACAGTGGACGGTAGCCGGCAGCTTCGAGCTTATTTCTGGCTACCGTGAGCATGTCGGCGGACAGATCCATCCCTTCGGCATCAAAACCTTCGTCAAGCATGCGGCGGAGCATCGTTCCCGTACCGCACCCTGCATCCAGCAGCTTCGTCCGGCTTGGTTTCACATCAGAAGGCAGCGCATTTTTCAGCCAGTCATTCCACTTTTCATAAGGGGCATCCCCCATTAATTCATCGTATACCCGGGAAAAATCGCCGTATACATTCACTGGTGATTAAGAAAGCACCTTTTCAATTTCTACTTCCGGTGCATCTCCCCATAGTTTTTCAAGATTATAATACATCCGCTCTTCTTCATGGAAAACATGGACAATTACGTCGCCGATATCAATCAAAATCCACTTCCCTTCATCAAAGCCTTCCATTCTTTTTACCTCATACTCGTTTTCCAGCGCGTTTTTACGAATTTCCCGTGCAATAGATTGAACCTGTTTATAAGATTGGCCGCTTGCGATAACGAAGTAGTCCGCCATTGTAGAAATACCCTGCATATTTAAGGCTACAATATTCTCCGCTTTCTTTTCGTCTGCTGAACGAATCGCACTTTCCAGAATTTCATTACTTTTCATTTACATTCCCCTTTCGGATATTAAATACTAATTGATTATACGTAGCAAGCGTTCCCGGATAAACCGGCTGCTTTTTTTTCATAAGAAACTCAATGGTGTTTGTTAAAGCTTTAATAATGGCCTTATCGAGACTGGAAGCGGAAAGCTCTCTTACTTCTTCGACTCCTGGAAAAGAACGGTTGGGCTCAATATAATCAGCAAGAAACAAAATTTTATCCATCATTGTCATATCTTGTCTGCCCGTAGTATGCCAGGTAATCGCTGACAAAATTTCTTCATCTTCTATACCTATTTCTTTTTCTACCAGAAAGGATCCCGCCGGCGCATGCAGCAGTTCGTCCCCGTAAAGAAGAAAATCCGGATCAAGCTTTTCCTTCATAATGATCCCGCGCATTTCCTGCTTGTCCCTGAACTTAGCGTAGTCATGAAATATGGCAGCCAGTTCCAGCCGGTTTTTGTCGACATCTGTGTTCTCTGCGAGCTGCAGAGCAGTATCCGCTACTCCTATCGTATGAATATAGCGGTGCTCTGTTAAATGCGGCTCTACAAGAGCCAGTGCTTCTGCTCTATTCATACAATCCCTGCTTTTCAATAAAGTCTCTAACTTCTTCGGTTACATAATATCGAATGCTCTTTCCAAGCCGCATTCTTTCTCTTATATCGGTTGAAGAAATATCTAATAAAGGTGCTTCTATATATTGTATACCATCTTCATCCATTTTTTCAGCAAAATAGCCTGGACGGTCTGCTACGGCAAAAGTAACCAGCTTTTTTAAAAGCTCAATATCTTTCCACGTATGGAGCTGCGCTTTCATATCTCCGCCAATAATAAAGTAAAAAGACGCGTTCGTATACTCCTCTTTCAACGCCCGGATCGTGTCAATCGAATAGGAAGGCCCCCGGCGTTCATATTCTATCGTGGATACATGGAAGTCCGGATGATCGTTTACCGCAGCTTTGATCAGCTCCAGCCGCTGTTCAGGCGTACTGTCTGATTTCATATTTTTGTGAGGCGGTGTATACACCGGAATAAACCAGACCTCATCTAAATTAAGCGAATGAAGCGCTTCTTCAGCAAGCATTAAATGAGCTATATGGGGAGGATCAAATGTACCTCCTACAATACCAATTCTTTCCGACATCCCGCATCCACCTTATTTTGGAAGTTCGATTTTCTTATTATTCCTGGACTCTTTATATAAAACCATGGTGCTTCCAATTGTCTGGACAATCTCTGCGTTTACGGCAGAGGCAATAGCTTCTGCTGCTTCATCTACTTCTTCCATTGAATTCTGCAGAATATTAATCTTAATTAATTCTCTGGCCTCGAGCGTATCAGCAGTCTGTTTAATAAGATTTTCGCTGAGTCCTTGTTTTCCTATTTGAAAAACAGGGCTCTGTTTATGGGAAAGCCTGCGTAGATATTTTTTCTGGCTGTTCGTTAATGACATTTATTTTCCTCCTAAATTCTGCAGAACTGTTTCTTTCATCCGATGAACATCAGGATAACTGCCTGTCCATTTTTCAAAAGATGCAGCTCCCTGCCTGACAAACATGCCAAGGCCGTTCAACGTTAAATTCCCTTTTTCTTCCATTTCATGAAGCCACGCTGTTTTTAATGGATTGTAAATTAAATCACAGCAAATACATTCCGGCTTAACCCGTTCCGTCGGCCACGGCTTTTCCTTTGTGTTCGGACTCATGCCGAGCGAAGTTGTGTTAAATGATAATATCATATTCATTGTTTTTAGCCACGGCTTCTTCTTTGGACCATACTTTTAAAGAAAGCCTGCCTTCGAATTTCCCGGCCAGATGTTCTGCTTTTTCCATGCTGCGGTTTGTCAGGCATACATCAGAGGCTCCGCTGCTCCACAAGCCGGTCAAAACTGCCCTCGCAGCCCCGCCGGCTCCGATAACAAGAATTCTGCTCTTTTCGATGTCAGCAGCAGTCTCTTCCTTTAGTGAATCCATGAATCCTTTGGAGTCTGTGTTATAACCCGTCAGGTACCCGTTTCATTAACGATCGTATTTACTGCGCCTATTAATTCGGCATGTTCATCCACGTCATCCAGGTACTGCATAACTTCTACTTTATGAGGAATCGTTACGTTGACTCCCCGTATTCCGAGCGCACGGATACCAGCGACAGCTTCTTTTAAGTTAGCCGGGGCGACATCAAAGGCCTGATAGTAATAAGGAAGATTCAGCGCAATGAACTCTTTATTGTGCATAGCAGGTGATAAAGAGTGATGGACCGGATGGCCGAACAGCCCCAGCAGCTTTATGCCGTCCGTCACACAATCGCCTCCCTTAAGGAAACGCCGGTTCCTTCCGGCACGTGGATGCTGACTTTTGCTCCTTTTTTAGGAACGGAAAACCAGCCGAGTCCTGCGATAACAATATCGGTTTTATCTTTTTTAATAATAAACTCATACCGTTTCCATTTTCCCAGCTTTTCAACTGATTTAGGAGACGGAGGTGACAGCATGCCGCCCAGGTGGTTCGCCATTAACTCATCTGCATTCTCGAGTTTTGTGCGGTGAATCTTCAGCTCATTTGCAAAATACGCAACAAAGGAGTTCCGTTCACCCTCTTCAAAATCAAGCCTTGCAAATCCGCCCACAAACAAAGTTTGTCCGGGCTGAAGCTGATAAATGATTGGTTTAATTTCTTTTTTCGGCATCATTTTTTTCCAGTCGCTGCTGTGCATTTGATGAATAAGCTGACGGTTATTGATAATACCCGGTGTATCAATTAAATGCTTTCCGTCTTCGAGCATTACTTCTATAATATCGAGTGTTGTTCCCGGGAAATGGGACGTTGTAATAGGAACATCGTCTTCCCCGCTGAACAATCGAATAATCTGGTTCAGAAACGTCGATTTCCCTACGTTGGTACAGCCGGTAATAAAAACATCACTGCCCTGCCTGTATTTCTCAATTAACTGAGCGGCTTCCTCTACTCCCTGGTTTTTGGAAGCGCTGATGAGCACCACATCTTTGGCCGTCAGTCCCTGGTCTTTCGCCTGCTTTTTCAGCCACTGCACTACTTTGTTCTGGTTTACTGACTTGGGCAGCAGATCGGCTTTATTGGCAATAAGCACAACGTCATTGTTGCCTGTATACCGGTGAAAACCTGAAATCCAGCTTCCCTCTAGATCAAAGATATCAACAACTTTTACAATCAGCGCTTTTGATTACCAATTTCATGAAGCTTGTTGGAAAAATCCTGATGCGTTAATTCCACATCCTGTACTTCATTGTAATGGCGCAGACGAAAACAGCGCTGGCATATAATAATGTCTTTTTCCAGCGCTGATTCCGGAGTATACCCGCTTTATTCTGATCTTCTGTCTGGATAGCTGCTCCGCAGCCTGAACATACAAGTTCTTCTGTCACTTATGATTCCTCCCACTGAACATGGCCTTTATCTTTCAGCCTTTTCAGTACTCTTCTTTCGATATTACGGTTAATTTTAGTAAGCATTCCGTCTGTTTTCGCAATAGGAACAACAAGTACGGTATAAAAACCGGATCGGTTTCCGCCGAATACATCTGTAAGTACCTGGTCTCCAATCACAACTACTTCATTTGTATGCAGACCCATATCCTTTTTAGCTTTCCTGAATGCACGTCCAAGAGGCTTTTTTGCTGAGTGAATAAAAGTAATGCCGCTCGGCTCGGAAAACGCACTCACTCTTTTTTTATTATTATTGGACACAATCGTCACCTGGAAGCCTTTATTTTTAACCAGCTTTACCCAGCTCAGCAGTTCCGGGGTCGCTTCAGGCCTGTCCCATTCTACCAGAGTATTATCCAGATCCGTTATGATGCCTTTAATATTCCTCTCATGAAGATGATCCAGATCTAAATCATATACGGAGGGAATATATTCATTTGGTATAAAACGCTTAAGCACGCGGCCACATCCTTTTATTTATTCAACGGTTTTTATTTTCATTAAAAGCACTCTAAACGTTGGCTTTCTAAGCAAATAGTATAACCTCTGCATTGATTTTTTTCAAATAGAATCCGGTGGCGGCGCCTGAGTTCCTCCATTTTTTATGCGTTCATAAAAACGTAATACATTTTAATTTTTATCGCGTTTCTTCTTATTTAAGAAAAACGGTATTTTATACTTTACAGCTAGTGATGTTGCGGCGTTCTTGGATGCAGGCTTTACTTTTTTACGTTATAATTTTATTGTCTGTGTGTTTTATATAAGCTTACTCCTTTTTTAAGCAAAAGGATGCTTTCCAGGCTGGTTTATAAAGTATACAGTTAACAACAATACAAAATACTTGCGTACGGTACTGTGAATACATTACATTTTATATTCGCTTTCCTATGGATTATGGATGCCCTCAGCTGTGCATCTCTTCCAGGCACAGTCTTCTGCCAAATGAATTATTGTCAGAACATTTACATCATTTCATGCTTTTTATTACACGAGGAGGACAGACATTATGACGTTTTTACACTGGGCCATTATATCTCCATTTTTACTGGCCATCCTTATTCCTTTCTTTTACCGCTACATCCCCAAAATACATACTGGGTGGTTCGTTTTTATTCTGCCGCTTGCCTTGTTTGGGTATTTTATGCAGCAGATGCTCCAGACTACATCCCAGGGTGGTGTCGTAGAGGCTTCCGCTCCCTGGGTACCGTCGCTTCAAATTTTCTACACCGTTTACCTGGACGGACTGAGCATTTTATTTGCTCTTCTTATTACTGGAATAGGCGCTTTAGTTGTACTCTATTCTATCTATTATTTAGATAAGAAAAAGAAGCGCTGAACAATTTTTATGTGTACCTCCTCATGTTCATGGGGGCCATGCTCGGCGTTATTATTTCCGATAACATGATTGTGCTTTATGTGTTCTGGGAATTAACAAGCCTTTCTTCCGCCCTGTTGATCAGCTATTGGTTTCAGCGCGATAAATCTATTTACGGTGCCCAGAAATCCATGCTGATAACTGTATTCGGCGGTTTCGCCATGCTTGGCGGCTTTGCCATACTCTACAGCATTACCGGCACATTCAGCATTCAGGAAACGATCGCCAGCGCCGATCTGGTAATGGCAAGTAATTTATTTATACCGGCAATGATTCTCGTTCTTCTGGGCGCCTTTACAAAATCCGCTCAGTTTCCTTTTCACATCTGGCTGCCTGATGCGATGGAAGCACCGACACCGGTCAGTGCCTACCTGCACTCTGCTACGATGGTAAAAGCCGGACTATATCTAGTCGCCCGCTTCACGCCTGTGTTCGCAGGTGTTCCTGAATGGTTCTGGATCGTATCCGGCGTTGGTTTATTTACATTATTCTGGGGCTCGTTATCTGCAGTGCGTCAGAAGGATTTAAAAGGAATCCTTGCTTTCTCGACTATCAGCCAGCTCGGACTGATCATGTCGCTGCTCGGTGTCGGCTCCGCTTCGCTGTATTTTAACGATGGCGTAGAAAACGCTCTTTACCATGCAGCTATTATGACGGCTATCTTTCACCTTATTAACCATGCGACCTTTAAAGGAAGCTTGTTTATGGCAATTGGTATTATCGATCACGAAACAGGTACAAGAGACATAAACCGTCTCGGCGGCCTGATGACCATTATGCCGGTTACATTTACTATTACGCTGATCGGAGCGGCCTCTATGGCCGGCATACCACCCTTTAACGGATTTATCAGTAAAGAGATGTTTTTTACAGGCATGCTTGAAGCAATGGAAATTTCGGCGTGGAACATGCAGACATTTGGCATACTCTTCCCGGTTATTGCCTGGGTTGCCAGCATATTCACCTTTTTGTACTGTTTGATTCTATTCTTTAAAACGTTCACCGGAAAATTCAAGCCGGAAAACTTCGATAAGCACGTTCATGAAGCCCCGATCGGTATGCTGATAAGCCCGATCATTCTCGTTGCTCTTGTTATCGTATTCGGGCTGTTTCCAAACCTCCTGGCTTACTCTTTAATTGAGCCCGCTATGCAGAGTATCCTTCCCGGCGTTATGACAGGCGGCGAACGTTTCTATGTTGATATTTATTTATGGCATGGATTTGAGCTGGAGCTGTTTATGACTATGGGTGTTATTGCACTCGGTACGTTATTGTTCATTTATATGAAAAAATGGTCCTCACTGGCTATTTATAAAAAAGAAAGCGATATTCTTAACCCGCTTTATGACGGATCATTGAGTGCACTCGTTACAGGGTCGCAGAAAATAACACGCGCGCAGATTACCGAAGGCTTCGTGACTATTTAGCCTACATGTCCATCTTTATTGTACTGCTGCTCGCTTATACAATGTTCCGTTACGATGCTTTCTCTATGCCAACGGAGAATATTTCTCCTATACCGGGATATATGTGGGTGCTTGTGCTGCTCTTTATCCTTACGACTGTTGTTGTACCATTTATAAATGACAAATGGCCGTTATATTATTGTCGGCGCTCTAGGGTTTTAGTTGCTATTTTCTTTGTAGCCTTCCGGGCTCCGGATTTGGCTTTAACCCAGTTTTCTAATCGAAACAGTGGTTGTCGTATTATTCCTGCTCGCATTTAAGCACCTTCCCAACCTGAAAAAAGAACGAACGAAACCGAGAATTCAGGTTACAAATGCGATTATCTCTGTCGGGGTGGGAGTGATGGTCACTCTCATTGGCTTAAGTTCTTATGCCTTTCGTTATGAAAATGGGCTGGAATCTATTTCACAGTATTTCATCGACAATTCCTATGAGCTTGCTGCAGGAGAAAATATGGTTAACGTCATCCTTGTTGACTTCCGTGGACTCGATACGATTCTGGAAGTTCTGGTGCTGGCAATAGCCGCACTTGGCGTTATTACACTCATCAAACTGCGTATGACAGGGAGGGAGGATGTATGAAGACAAATAACCTGCTTCTTCAATCCGTTACCCAAGTAGTAACATTCTTGATATTTGCATTTTCTATTTATCTATTCTTGCCGGCATAACAATCCCGGCGGCGGATTTATCGGGGGCTGATGACCGCTTCGGCCCTGCTGCTTTTGTACCTGGCTTTTGATATTCAGTCCATCAAAAAAGCCTTGCCTTTAACTATGTCAATATTATTGCTATAGGGTTAATTATTTCACTTGCTACAGGAATGGTCAGTATGTTTTTAGGAGGTCCTTTTCTTAATCAGTATGATCAGTACGTCCATGTTCCTTTATTTGGAGAGGTCCACCTGACAACAGCTGTTCCATTTGACCTTGGAATTTACCTGGTTGTTGTAGCAATAGCGTTGGTTATTATTTTAGCGATTGGAGAGGATGCATAATGGAAATACTAATGTCGATCACAGTCGGCGTCCTCTTTATGGTAGCAACCTATCTGATGCTTTCCCGCAGTATCTTCCGGATAGTAATGGGTCTTGTTATCATTTCCCACGGCGCCCACCTTCTTATTTTAACGATGGCGGCCTGCAGAACGGCATGCCTCCTCTTTTAGGCCAGGAGGCAGCAAGTTACACGGATCCACTGCCTCAGGCACTCATATTAACAGCTATCGTAATCAGCTTCGGGTTGACAGCTTTTGTGCTCGTGCTGGCTTATAGAACATACGATGCACACAAAACAGATGATCTTGATCAGTTGAGAGGTACTTCCGATGAATAGTTTAGTTATTTTACCTGTACTCCTGCCTTTTTTAATTGGTGCGGTTCTTATCCTGCTGGCAAAAAAGCACCAGGCCCAGAGAATAATTACTTCTTTGACTGTGCTTTCTATGCTGGCCGGCTCCATTATTCTTGCAGTTGATGTCTATCAAAACGGCATCGCTACAATGGAAATGGGAGACTGGCCGGCTCCATTCGGTATTGTCTTTGTAGCAGATATGTTTGCCACCATGATGGTTATTTTATCCAGTATTGTTGGTGTCGTCTGTTTGTTCTTTGCTTTCAGCACCATTTCAACTGAACGGGAAAAATTTTACTTTTATCCCTTCTATCTATTTTTACTCGCTGGTGTAAACGGTGCGTTTTTAACCGGTGACTTATTTAATATGTTTGTGTTTTTCGAAGTAATGCTGCTGGCCTCCTATGTTCTTATAGTTATGGGAGGAACCAAATACCAGCTGCGTGAATCTTTTAAATACGTAGTAATTAATGTTTTTGCCTCAATGCTCTTTCTTATAGGTGTCGCTTATATTTACGGAGCACTTGGAACGCTGAACATGGCAGATATGGCGGTACGAATTGAAGAAACCGGGCAGACCGGCATTCTGAATGTTATTGCTATTCTGCTTCTCATTGTATTTGCTTCAAAAGGCGCCTTATTTCCATTGTATTTCTGGCTGCCTAAATCGTACTACGGTCCTCCTTCTGCTATTGCCGCCCTGTTTGGCGGCCTGTTAACAAAAGTGGGTATCTATGCGATTATTCGTTTATTTACGCTGGTATTTAATCACGACATTGGATTCACGCATAATATTATCCTGGCGCTTGCCGGATTTACGATGTTCTTTGGAGTTCTTGGAGCGGTATCACAGTTTGATTTCAAACGGATCCTCTCCTATCACATTATCAGCCAGGTCGGTTACATGGTGATGGGGCTTGGGATATTCACCCCGCTTGCCCTTGCAGGTGCCATCTACTATATAGCCCACCACATCATTGTTAAATCCGCGTTATTCTTATTCAGCGGAGCGACTGAATCGATTACCGGCACGACTGACCTGAAAAAAATGGGCGGCATTTTAAAAACCCATCCTCTTTTAGCATGGATGTTCTTTATTACCGCCATTTCACTTGCAGGTATTCCGCCGCTCAGCGGGTTTTTCAGTAAGTTCCCGCTGATTTTATCCGGTATGCAGGAAGGCCGCTACATCATTACCGCTGTTGCTCTGTTAGTCGGACTGCTTACCCTGTTCTCCATGCTTAAAATATTCATCTATGCGTTCTGGGGAGAGCAGAAACACACAGACGAGCAGGCTGCTAAAAAAAATCGGCCCTCCTCCTGCCTATTGTTCCTATGGTTCTCTTAACAATTATTCTGGGCTTTGCTGCTGAACCTATTTTCAGCTACTCGTATGGAATTGCCGAGGAACTGCTTGAACCATCTATTTATATTAATTCGGTGTTAGGGGAGTAGATCGCATGGCCTTTCAGATTGTGTGTTAAATGTGTTTATTGCATTTATATGGGTGCTTCTGCAGAATAGTTTCACCCTTGGAGATTTGTAATAGGCTACGTTATCGGATTTGGTGTTTTGTACCTGCTTCAGAAAATCCTGCCGTTTGAGTTTTATTTCCGCCGCCTCAAAGCAGTGTTCGCGCTGCTATGGCTGTTTACCAAAGAGCTTTTCATCGCCAACATTGATATGGTAAAATTGTGCTAAGCCCTTCTTTTAAGCACAAGCCCGGCATTATCGCGGTTCCTACCAATTTGACGAAGAAGTGGGAAATCAGCCTGATTTCCTGCCTGATATCTTTAACGCCCGGAACACTCGTTATGGACTACTCGCTGGACAGCAATATATTTATATTCACAATATTGATATGAAAGCCGTAAGGCAATGATTGAAGATATACAAAACAAATTTGAAAAAGCTATTCTGGAGGTGAGAAAGTAATGTTTACTATCGTAGTGGACATCGCCCTTATAGCGATGGCTGTTTCTCTGGTATTGTGCACATACCGGGTTATCGCAGGCCCTACTGTTCCAGACCGCATAGTAGCTCTTGATGCATTCGGACTTAACATGGTAGGTTTGTAGGACTTTGATGATCTCTTTAGACACAGCTGCTTTCTCGGAAGTTATATTAATGATTGCCATCTGGCCTTCTTAGGCTCCGTTGCACTGGCAAAATATTGGGAGAGGGGCTTAGTCATTGATAGAAATCCTGATTAGCATTTTAATTATCATTGGTATTTTCTTTAGTCTTTTGGGGTCAATCGGCCTAGTAAGACTTCCTGATATTTACGCAAGAATTCATGCCACTAAAAGTGCCTCGGCATCGCATTTTTAGTTTTGCTACCTTTTTTACTTTTGGGTGGTTGAAGCGGATTTATTGGCAAAATTTTACTTGCAATTTTTTCGTGTTTTTAACGGCACCCGTTGGGGCGCAGATCATCAGCCGCTCTGCCCATCGTACCGGAGTTCCATTGTGGAAAAGAGTACACGACGATTTAAGGAGTCATACGAAAAAAAAGGCAGAATAAGGGGCTAATTTTCACGAATTACCGCTGAACACTTGACATAGCAAGGATTCATGAGTAAATTTGTAAGTGAAGTTATACATTACTAGGAATGAAAGGGAGTTTTTTGATGAATAAGACAGATTTGATTAACGCCGTAGCAGAACAAGCAGATATCTCAAAAAAGGATGCTTCTAAAGCAGTAGACGCTGTATTTGAAAGCATCACAGACACTCTTAAAAAGGGTGACAAAATTCAGCTTGTAGGCTTCGGCAGCTTTGAAGTACGCGAGCGTGCAGCCCGTAAAGGCCGCAACCCGCAAACAGGTGAAGAAATCAAAATTCCTGCAACTAAAAACCCAGCATTCCGCCCAGGTAAGCAGTTAAAAGACGCTGTTAACTAATTTACAAATATTAATGAATCAAAAAGATCTGACGATGTCAGATCCTTTTTTACATAGTTTTATGCACGTCTGGAAGGGAATAGTGTAGTAAACATATAGGAGGAATAATAATGAACATTACAATGACCAGCCAGCTTTTTAATGGTTTTTAGAAGAAATGAATCTGAAAAAGAGGCAGTACGCGTTTTACGTTCGCTACGGCGGAGCCCTCAGCTTATTGCCGGATTTTCAATCGGCATAGAAGTTCTGATCCTTCACTCCTGCTTACTATGGAAATGGATGGCATTACTTTTATCGAAGAAAGATGCCTGGTACTTCAAGGATCACTCTCTTCATATTAAATTCAGCAGAAAAATAAATGAAATCGAATTCGAATATACAGATTAATTCTAATCATCCCGTTTATATACAGACAAAAAAAGGCCATTGCCGGATTTACCGGCAATGGCTTCAAAGGGAGAGAGAGTGATGCCTAAAGGAGAGCCTGTTATTCACGGCTTACAGGAAACATTAATACTCTGGAGGGTGAGCCAGAACCCTTTGAACGAAACCGATTTTCCTTCAAAAGGGATGAATGACTTTGTTATTTGTAATTATAGGGAGTATGTGCAGACAAATCATTAAATTTGTAAGATTATCTTTCACTTTTTCTTATTGTGCTATTATATCCAGAAGAGTGATTGTGTTTCCTACACTATTTTACTATACTTAATCCATAAGACTTACATACTAATGAATTGCTACTAAAGGGATGAGATCCATGTCTTTACAAAAACGTCCGATTGCTGCTGATGATATAAAGCACATTGCTGTAGTCAGCGAACCACATATATCTGAAGAAGGAACAAAATACGCTTTTGTACAAAAACATGCCGAGAAGAAGATATTTATTATTCTCATATTTATATTCAGCATTTAACAGATGATAAACCTGTCCAATGGACATTTGGCGACGTTCAGGACCACAGCCCGCAGTGGGCACCGGACGGATCCGAGCTGTTATTTCTTTCCGGCCGTTCCGGCAGTACACAGATATGGCTTATGTCTTCAGCCGGCGGCGAACCCCGCCAATATACTAATATTAAAGGCGGTATTACAGAAGCTGCCTGGGCACCGGACAGCCAGTCGATTGCTTTATTGCTTCCGTCGACTCCGAGGCTGGTTTAGTGGAAGACAGCACCCAGAAGAGAAAAAGCCGCTGGAGCCCGTTCTTGTAAACCGCCTGAAGTATAAATCTGACACAAAAGGTCTTCATGATAAAACCAGACAGCATGCTGCTCTTCTTGATTTAAGATCCAATAAGACAACTTTGCTGACAAAAGGACCATTTGACCATTTTGGACTAAGCTGGGCCTCTGACAGTAAACGGCTCGCGTTCAGCGCAAACCGAAATGAGGACGAAGACAAGTCAGCTGTTGTTGATTTATTCGTCCTCCATCTGGAAACCGAAGAGCTGGAAAAAATGACTGAGTCTACTGGTATTTTCACTATGGCCAACTGGTCCGGTGATGGAAAATACCTTGCTGCAATAGGCCACGAGCTTGAGTATGCAGACGCTACAATCAATCAGGTATGGATTATCAATTCCGTACAAAAGAAAATACATGCATGACGCTTAAATGGGATGTTCAGATTGGCGACGCCGCAATCGGCGATGTCCGCTCTTCTCACCCCAACCCCGGTCCCGTATGGTCCCGTGATCAAAAGCATATTTATTTCCTTGCCAGTGAAAGAGGCAGTACTGGTTATACCAGATGGATATGCTCGGCGAAATTGAAGCTGTACATGAAGAAGAGAATCATTTATTCGGCTTTTCCTATCATGCAGCGAAAGACTTTTTTATCGCAGGAATAAGCGACCCTTCCAATCCAGGTGATTTCTTTGAAATACAGCGCAAGGCAGAAGCTCATGTGCGCCTAACGGATGTAAACAATGAATTTTTAAAAAAGGTGGACATATCCATTCCGGAACCGCTCTCTTTTAAAGCGGAGGATGGATGGGAAATTCAAGGATGGTTAATGCGTCCTGCCCAATTTGAGGAAGGACAGCAGTATCCTTTAGTACTGGAAATCCATGGCGGTCCTCACGCATGTATGCCAATACATTTTTCCATGAAATGCAGTATTTGGCAGCCCGGGGATACGCGGTTCTGTATATTAATCCACGTGGAAGCCATGGGTATGGCCAGTCCTTTGTGGATGCCGTCCGCGGTGACTATGGAGGAAAAGACTATACTGATCTGATGAGCGCTGTTGATTATGTTCTCCAGTCGTACTCCTTTATAGACAGCAGCCGTCTGGGAGTCACAGGAGGCAGCTACGGCGGTTTTATGACTAATTGGATAGTTGGCACACAAACCGATTCAAAGCAGCTGTCACGCAGCGTTCTATCTCCAACTGGCTTAGTTTCCAGGGTGTGAGCGATATTGGATTCTTTTTTACAGAATGGAATTAAAGAACAGTCTGCCGGACAGCCCGGAAGAGCTGTGGAATTTTTCACCGCTTAAGTATATTAAACATGTTTCTACACCTCTTCTTATCATGCATGGAGAGCAGGATTTGCGCTGCCCTGTCGAGCAGGGGAACAGCTTTTTATCGGTTTAAAGAAACTTGATAAAACGGTGGAGTTCCTGAGGTTCCCCGCTCTAATCACGAACTCAGCCGCAGCGGGCCCCCCGTTCTCCGGATTCACCGCCTGGAATATATGGCTGAATGGTTTAACCGCTATTTGTAACTTAAAAAAGCCTGGCTGCAGATTGTCACTGCGGCCAGGTTTTATATTGTATTATTTGTTTCTCTTCAGCTTATCTTTTAATTTATCTTTAATCTGGCTGGAAGAGGAATCTTTGATTTATGCTTCTTTTTGGTGTCCTGTTCTTCCTGCTTTATATCTTCCAATGGCATTGGATCTTCAAGAGCAGTCGGCGGTTCTTCCTGATTTACGTCTTTTTTGATATCTTTTTCTTTATCTTGGTCACTCATTATTAACAGCCTCCTTTTTACTCTATACCACCCTCGGCTGGAATGAAAACATTCTCCTTTCCCGCTATTGTTTGGTATCATAGAAAACAGAAAGGAGAATGTCTTTTGAACCAATTAGATCACATGTTTGAGCAGATAAAAAATAGACCTTCCCGCATTCTGGGGAAGACCATTTTCATAAATCAGCTGTAATGATTCCCATTATTGAAAAAGAAGGTGCCCCTCATGTGCTGTTTGAAGTACGCGCTGAACATATGAACAGCCAGCCCGGCGAAATATGCTTTCCAGGCGGCAGGGTCGATGCCGAAGACGCGAACGAGGAAGAAGCCTGTATTCGTGAAGTTATGGAAGAAATAGGAGTCACACGGCAGGATATTACGCTTGCAGGGTCACTGGATACACTTGTTACCCCCTACAACCATATGATTTATTCGTTTGCCGGCCATATTTCAAAATCAGCCGTTCTCTCACCGAATCCAGCGGAAGTTGGTGAACTTTTCACGGTGCCTCTTTCTTATTTCCATGAGAATCCCCCGGTCAAACATAACATTTATTTACAAGTTCAGCCGGAGGACACGTTTCCTTATTCCCTTATCCCGGGAGGGGAAAATTATTCCTGGCGTACTGCCACCGTACCCGAATATTTTTATGAGTATAATGACTATATTATCTGGGGACTGACTGCCAGACTTCTTCGGCATTTTCTCCAGGTTACAGCCAGCTGATTATTTTTCCGCCAGCTGTCCTACCATATGGATAACCAGCTCTGCTGAATGTTTAGACGCGGTAACGAGAAACTGGTCATAGGAAACTTTTGCCTCCGTTCCGGCAATATCACTTAAAGAGCGTGTGATTACAAACGGCACATCAAAACGGTGGCACACCTGTGCAATAGCTCCTGCTTCCATTTCCGAACAAAGCGGTTTCCGGAACATCTCTTTTAGTTCCCCTACTCTCGTTTCACTGCTCATAAAGGAATCTCCTGATAATATAAGGCCGGATGCTGCCTGAAGGCCGCCATCAGCCGCTCCTTTTTCGGCCATAGTTATCAATGCTTCATCGGCAGGATAAAATGCCGGCATCTGCGGCACCTGGCCGAATTCATAGCCAAAAACCGTGGCATCCACATCGTTGTAACGAACTTCAGTGGAAATCACCAGATCCCCCACTTTTAACGCAGGATCAAATCCGCCGGCTGAACCTGTATTAATAACTACATCGGGGCATATGTATCAATTAATAAAGTCGTGCCTATTGCTGCATTCACTTTACCTATTCCTGATTCAAGCAGTACGATATCCTGGCCGTTCATCGTCCCTTCAAAAAAGATACATCCGCCTTTTCTGCTTTCATGCAGGGAAGACAGCGAATGTTGGAGAATCTCCACCTCTTCTTTCATAGCTCCTATGATTCCTATTTTCATTATATTCAGCTCCTTTATTTACTTTCTGCATTTTTCTGCAACTTATACATTATACTATTAGACTGTACCCGTTTCTACAATTAGACAAAGAGAGGATTCGTTTCTATTGAATATTAGTGTTGGCCCATTAAAAGATAAAATTGAGTTTTTTGAAGCAGATCACATAAAAAAATTAGAAGACGCTATTCAGCAGAAAGTTGAAGTAAATGAAGCCATTATGCTTGAAGTGCATCAGGTCCAGCATCATGTTTACTATCACCCTGAGCACGGCCGGCCGATATTTACAGCTTCTGTTCACTTTAAAGCAGCCGCCCCGCGTTAAAAACATAGACAAACTCCTCATCTGTCTATCGGAAGTTTTTGTCACCGCTCAAGACCCCCCTTACTATTGTAAGGGGGGTCTTTGCTGAAGCATTTTTATTTTTAATAAGGATTGCTGCTTAACACTTCTACATTTGTCGGCTGCCAGCCCTGGCCTTCAATAAATTCCATTTCCACACGGTACGGCGTGCTCCGGTTTTCACTATTAGAGACCGTTCCTACTGCTGTTGTAGTACTTCCTCCATTTTCAAGCCTGTAAATAGTCATTTCCTCCTCAGACAAGCCGGTTGCTGCGCTGAGGGCATTTACCATTTCCGCCCAGTTCTGGCCGTCTCTATCGAAGCTCGGAGTAAAGGAACCGCTTTGCTCAGTCCCGACAGGCTCCCATTCTCCCTGCTCGGCAGCATCAGAAGCAGGCTGCTCTGTTTCTTCCTCCTCCGCTGCGCTCTCGTCTTCCTCGGCAGCTGATTCATCTGTACTCTGCTGCTCCTCTGTACTCGTACTGCTTTCTGTTTCTTCCGTTGTATTGGTTTCTTCTTCCTGAGCAGGTTCTGTTTCTGCTTCTTCCTGCGAATCAGATGCTTCTTCTGATTCGGATGTATCCGGTTCCTCCTCCGGAGCCGATGTTTCTTCCTCCGGCTGTTCTGTCTCTGCCGGTTCTGTTGTCTGTTCCTCAGTCTGCTCCTGGTTCTGCTCCTCGTCAGACGCTTCCTCATTTCCTGTAAAAAGAAGCGTGATAGAGAAAAACAAAATCAGTACTGCTACTATCGCTATTCCTGCATTTAAAAGGCGGTTCATTCTTTTTTTGCGGCGCATACCATACCTTTTTTCTTCCCCAAACCCTCGATTATTTCTATCCATTTGATTATTCACCTACCACTTTCATTATGTATCCTATCAAAAAAACTACACTACTTTTTCTTATTATACAATGTTATCTGAAAGAATCTATTGTTTTTATATTTTTCACACACAATTGTAAACTGTGTAATCCGCCGGAAAAACAGGAGAAAGATACCCTGGGCGATGTTAAAAAACTGCCGCTTTTCAGCGGCAGTCGTTTTCTTTCGTATTAGCTGACTTCAATAATTTCTACTTCAATATCACCGCCGGGTGTGTTAACCATAACGGCTTCTCCTACTTTTCTTCCAAGCAGGCTCTGAGCCATAGGAGAATCATTGGATATTTTGCCTTCCAGCGGATCAGATTCTGCGCTGCCGACAATGGTGTACATTTCTTTTTCTCCATCCGGAAGCTCTTTAAATGTTACGGATTTACCAAGAGCCACTTCAGAATTATTCGTTTTATCTTCTTCAATCATAATAGCTGTTTTCAGCATGTTCTCAATCTGTCCGATGCGGCCTTCCACAAAAGCCTGCTCATCCTTGGCAGCATCATACTCGGAGTTCTCTGATAGATCACCGAAACTTCTGGCTACCTTTATCCGCTCTACAATTTCTGTGCGGCGGTCCGTTTTCAGGAAATTCAGTTCTTCCTCTAATTTATTTTTACCTTCTTCAGTCATATAATTTTGCTTTTCTTCTGCCATTACTATGGTCACTCCTCTTTCTCAGCTTAAATGCTCTAAAGTTGTTCATTCTTATATTTCAATTAAAAATGTAAGCGATATCGCTATTTCCATAGTTTTCATCATACTCATTTTTTACCATATTTCAATTAGATTTGATGAAATTTGGAAATAGGTTTCCCTTATTACTATACTTTCCCTGCATTAAAGAATTTTAATCAGCTTCTTCTTCTTCCGTTTGTCTTCCATCTTCCCACTCACTGCGGTACTGTTCCTGGGTTTGCTGGTGTTCTTCGAAGGATTCATTATAAATCACTTCACCGTTGGGACGGGCATAAAAGAAGATATACTCCGTGTCTTCCGGTTCGAGGACAGCTTCAATAGAAGCAATTCCCGGCTTGAAATAGGTCCTGGCGGCAGCCCTGCATTTCGATACGTATTATAAGGTGATTCCGTATCCAGGTCATCAAGAGATGTCATGTAACGGTGTTCCCTTATAGCATAGGCCACCGTCGGGTCCACTTCCAGCCGCATATCCGCCTCCAGCCTGTTTTCAATCACACCCGCAATAAGCGGCCGGTCAACGTCGAACTGCGCCTCTCTTTCCACAATAGAGGCAATAGTCAGTAATTGATGGACTGTATAATCGCTCTCTTCTATTTGTGAGGCGTATTCTACCATATTCTCTTCCGTTCGTTCAATCATTTCGTTTAAAATCACCTGAAGTTCCGTATCTTCTTCAAAAATTCATAGGTGGGGGAAAGAGATAGCCTTCCAATGGATAGAGGATTTCCTCATTTTCAATTTCTTCAGTAACTGCACTATACTGTTCCAGCATCGGCTATAAAATCACCGCTCTCCAGCTCGGCGGCTACTTCCTCTTCTGAATAAGGTGTATTGTCAGAAATAATGGACGCTATGTCTTCAAGCCAGACTCCTTCAGGCACGGTAAATGCAATACCAGGCTCTGCGTTTGGTCCCTCTTCCAGCTGTCCGGCAATGTCTCTTATCGGCATATCCTGCGAAAACGTATAATGACCAGCCTGAATAGAGGAGTCTGACGTTGCTCTTAAGTAGTACCGAAACACTACCTCGCTATGTATTAAGTTATTTTCTTCGAGCATATCTGCTGTTTGGGCTGCAGAATATCCCTGTTCTATTTCTATATCGACTTCTTTCGGCTCGCTGCTTTTCACAGGACCCATAGCATTCATTAAATACCAGCTTCCAGCCGCTGTTATCAGAATAATAATAAAAAGGATGATTAAAAGAATAATAGATAGTTTTCGTTTTAAAAATGGTCTTTTTCTTTTGGGGCGGTTAATCTCTTCCACGGGACTCCCCTTTCTTTATACTAAACAGCTCATACTTGAAAAAGTACAAAGAAAAGCGCCCATGCCCTGTAAAAACAGGGGCAGCGCTTTTCTTTCCTGCAGAGTTGCCTGCTCTACTCTTCCATATCCGCAAGCGTGTTAATCATTTCCTCTACCATATCCCACTCTTCGTCTGTTTCAATTTCTTCTAAAGCGATATCGTCCTCATCTTCGCCTTCCTGATAACGGAAAGCCAGGATTTCAATCTCTTCATCTTCACTTTCCTGATTACCGGAAGCAGTAACAACAATATAAGAATGCCCCAGTTCTTCAATAGGGAAAGTAAAAAGAACATCAAATAAATGCTCATTTCCTTCTTCGTCAGGTATTACAATACGCTCTGTTTCTTCTTCAGACAAAAATAACGCCTCCATTTATTGTAAAGAATTTTGATTCCTGTCAAGGTATCCCTGTAATATTAACACAGCAGCCATTTTATCCACTACCTGTTTTCTTTTTTTTCGGCTGACGTCAGCTTGAATCAGCGTTTTCTGAGCAGCCTGCGTCGTCAGTCTTTCATCATAAAGAACCACAGGTATATTTATATATTTCTTAAGGGCTTCTGCAAATTCCTGGCATTGTTCCCCTCTTGGCCCAATAGTTCCATTCATGTTTTTAGGCAGACCGACAACCACGACCGCTACTTCATTTTCATCTACCATCTGCTTAATGGCAGGAAATGATTCTTCCGTCGCGCTGCTTTTTAAATGAATCGTATCGTGTCCCTGGGCAGTCCAGCCCATCAGATCAGAGAGGGCAACCCCGATTCTTTTTAAACCAACATCCAGTCCAAGTACTCTATCCATTTCCGCCGCCTTTTTGTACGTAAGACCGTACTAATTCTTCAAGCAGTTCATCTCTTTCCAGGCGCCTGATTAATGCTCTCGCTTCATTGTGGCGGGGAATATAGGCAGGGTCGCCGGAAAGAAGATAGCCTACTATTTGATTGATTGGATTGTACCCTTTATCTTTCAACGCATCATATACTTTTAAAAGGACTTCTTCCGCTTGCAAATCGGTGGATAGTTCATCCTGCACATTAAACTTTACTGTTTTGTCTTTCGGATCCACCATGCTGCCTCCTTCGATCTGCCTATCTTTTCTAATGAAAGAAATCGTCTGTTTCCATCATCATAAATACAGAAAGACATGCTATGATTATGCATTTAAAGAAATGGTTTGTCTATCTCTACGTGTACCATTGTACAACATTTAAAAGCGTTTAGGAAATAGATTCCACCATGCCCGGAACGGAATCCAAAGCTTCCTGGAGCTTATCCGGATTACGGCCGCCTGCCTGGGCCATGTCAGGACGTCCGCCTCCCCCGCCGCCGCAGATAGATGCTGTCTGCTTTACGAGGTCCCCGGCTTTATATCCCTTCTTTATTAAATCGTCTGTAACCCCTGCTACAATTTGTACTTTGTCATTATTAACAGCTCCAAGCACCACAATACCTGATTCGAGCTGCTGTTTCAATTCGTCAACTGTATTTCTTATCGCATCCATATCTTTGGCGGAAACTGTTTCTGCAATAACGGATACACCATTCACCTGCTGTACTTTACTTAACAAGGTGGAGGCTTCGGCATTGCCGAGTTTTGACGACATAGAGTCATTTTCGCGCTGCAGCTCTTTTAAGGAATGATGAAGTGCATCAATTCTGTTAGGAACATCATCGACTGATTTAGCTTTCAATAGCTCCGCTGCGTGTTCAAGTGTTTCAATCTGGCCGTTCATATAGCCGTATGCATATTGGCCGGTTAATGCTTCTATCCTTCTAACGCCAGCTCCTGTACCCGCTTCGGAAACAATTTTAAATATACCGATTTCCGCGGTATTATTCACGTGGCAGCCGCCGCATAATTCAATACTATAGTCTGAAATCTGTACGACACGTACGTCGTCTCCGTATTTTTCGCCGAAAAGCGCCCGGGCTCCCATTGCTTTTGCTTCATCAATCTTTTTGCTTTCAATAACGACAGGAATATCCGCCCAGATTTTTTCATTTACTTTCCGCTCGATTTCTTTCAGTTCATCTGCCTTTACTTGACCGAAATGGGAAAAGTCAAAACGAAGCCTGTTTCCGGTCACTAGTGACCCTGCCTGATTTACGTGTTCTCCGAGTACATCTTTCAAAGCCTGATGCATTAAGTGTGTAGCCGTATGATTTTTCACAATATCTTTTCTGGTATACGAATCGACCTGAGCCTGGACGAGGTCCCCTTTTTTCAGTGTGCCTTCCTTAACAGTAACAGCATGCAGATGCTGGCCGTTTGGTGCTCTTTGAACATCTGTTACTTCTGCTGTTGCGTTATCGGTCGTGATGAATCCAGTGTCAGCCACCTGGCCGCCGCTTTCTGCATAAAAAGGCGTGTGATCAAGCAGAATATGAGCTGTTACTCCTTCTGTTACTTCATCGACAGCCTGTTTATCATGAATAAGCGTGCTGACTGTCGTACGGGCTGACAGCTGGTCATAACCTATAAACTCACTTTTTTCTTTCAGGTCGGACAAGAGGGAATCCTGTGTCTGCATCGAACCGGTCGATTTTCTTGCAGCACGTGCCCGGCTGCGCTGTTCCTGCATCGCCGTTTGAAAACTGTCGCGGTTCATAGTGAAGCCGGCTTCCGTTAAATATTCCTCTGTGAGGTCAACCGGAAAGCCATACGTATCATACAGACGAAACACTTCTTCTCCCGGTATAATCGTTGTATCATTTGTTTCTGCTTTTTTCATAATATCTGAAAGAATGTTTAAGCCTTCACTCAGCGTTTCATGAAAACGTTCTTCTTCATTTTTGATCACTTTTTGGATAAACGCTTCTTTATCCTGCACTTCAGGGTAATAATCATTCATAATGCTTCCTGTCACCGGTACAAGCTGGAACATGAATGGTTCGTGAATACCGATCAGCTTCGCGTAACGTACTGCTCTTCTAAGCAGGCGTCTCAGCACATAGCCGCGCCCCTCATTGGACGGCAGGGCACCGTCGCCGATAGCGAATCCCACGGTACGAATGTGATCGGCAATCACTTTATAGGAAACGTCCGATTCTTCTTTCTGTCCGTAGGGAACGTCTGCAAATCTTTCAATTTCTTTCATAATCGGCAGAAATAAATCCGTATCAAAATTCGTGCGCGCATCCTGAATAACGGAAACAATCCGCTCGAGTCCCATTCCTGTATCAATATTCTTTTTCGGAAGCGGCGTATACGTGTCATCTGCGTTGTGGTTAAACTGGGAAAATACAAGATTCCATATTTCCAGATACCGTTCATTTTCCCCGCCTGGATAAAGCTCCGGATCTTTTTCATTATTGCCGTATTCAGGGCCCCGGTCATAGAAAATCTCCGTGTTTGGTCCGCTCGGGCCTTCGCCGATATCCCAGAAATTTTCCTCCAGGCGGATAATTCTTTCCTCCGGAAGGCCGACTACTTCTTTCCATAGATCATACGCTTCAAAATCCTCCGGGTGCACCGTTACAGAAAGACGCTCCTTTTCAAAACCAATCCATTTATCGGAGGTAAGAAATTCCCATGCATACTCAATGGCTTCTTTTTTGAAATAATCACCGATCGAAAAGTTGCCGAGCATTTCAAAAAACGTGTGGTGCCGTGCGGTTTTACCAACATTTTCAATATCATTGGTCCGAATGGACTTCTGGGCGTTTGCAATTCTTGGATTGTCCGGCACGATGCGGCCGTCAAAATATTTTTTCAGCGTAGCGACACCGCTGTTGATCCATAAAAGCGTTGGGTCTTCACTTGGCACAAGCGAAGCGCTCGGTTCAATATCGTGTCCTTTTTCTTTGAAAAAATCTAAAAACATCTGTCTTACCTGTGCTGATGTATGCTGTTGCATTTGTAGGTTCCTCCTTGGATTTAGCCAATCTATTCGTCAAAATTCTGCAGACAAAAAAATCCCGCCCCTGGACGCAGGGACGAGATTGCTCGCGGTACCACCCTGTTTACGAAGGAAACGAAACCTTCGTCAACTTAAACGCTTGTAACGCAGCGAAGCGGCACGCATTACCGTGCACTCTGGACCAGCTTTCCGCAATCCGGACCCTTCTGTTTATCTCAGCAGCCTAAACAGTCTCTGTACTGGGTGGAAAACGTACTTTTTCCTTCAACGTGTTATTATTATTCTCTTATCTTTTATAACGAATATTTCTCTTTCTGTCAATCATCTATCCCGGCTGTCTTTGCCCCTATCTGTTTCATTCCGTGAATTTTCTCCCTGTTTCGTATTTGAAACCGGTAAATCATGACAAAAAGCAGCCATCGAAACGGCGGAAGCGAGTGATTTCCCCGAATATTACGTCCGCTGTATACTCCTCCTGAAAGAAGGAATTTTCGTTCCCGGTAGAGAATATATAGAACAGAATACATGTTATTATAATCCCCCTGGCACAGGGGATATTTTCAATAACCACACTCGTTTCGAGCAGGCACGCGAAGATTTTTGCGTGCGAATACTGCGTTTCATTTTCTTTGGTTCCCTTCAGCCGCTTGTAAAGCAGCTGTTTTTCCCAATGAAAGGAGAAGGCTATGCAGAAAACATCGAGAAATTTCTTTTTATTCTTATCACAAAATAAAACGCTGAATAAAAGTGCTAAACGCTGGGGATTTAACCTGGGGGCTGCCAAAGTAGTCGCCGGGGAATCCATTGAAAGCGCGATGGATACCGTCCTTTCCCTTAACCACAAAGGCATACTTGCTGCTGTTGATCATCTCGGAGAATTTGTGTCCAGCGAGCAGGAAGCCAAAGAAGCTGCTGAGCACTGCCTGCGTACTTTAGAGGCTGTCGACCGCTGCGGTGCAGACTGTTATCTTTCATTAAAATTAACGCAGCTCGGAATTGATATTGACCGGGAGCTTTGTTTCCAATTCATGAAAGAAATATTGGAAAAAGCAGCTTCTTTGGAGTTATTTGTACGAATAGATATGGAAGATTATGCGCACTGCCAGCCTACGCTTGATATGCTGAAAAGGCTGCGGAAAGAATATGACAACGTGGGCACCGTAATTCAGGCATACTTATACAGAGCCTCTGACGATATAGATGATTTAAAAGGAGTGCCGCTTCGTTTAGTCAAAGGCGCCTACAAAGAAAGTGATGCTGTTGCCTGGCAGGATAAAAAGCAGATTGATGCTAACTTCCTGAATATTATTAAACAGCATTTAACTAACGGCAGCTACACGGCCATTGCAACACATGACCACCGGATTATTGAAGAGGTCAAGAACTTCACTGCCGAAGCAGGGATTCCTGCTGATCAATTCGAATTTCAGATGTTATATGGCTTCCGCACTGACATGCAGGAGGCTCTTGCACAAGAGGGATATAGATTCAGAACTTACGTACCTTTTGGTAACGACTGGTACAGCTACTTTATGAGGCGCCTTGCTGAAAGGCCTCAGAATGTATCATTCGCTTTCAAAGGCATGTTTTCTAAATAACAAAGGGGCTGTCCAAAACCTATTTTGTGGATTTGATGTTCCATTTCATTAGAAAAAAGGTTCATCAAGAAACCTCGTATTCCTTTTGAAAGGAATACGAGGTTTCTTGTATTATCATGATGGTCCCCTCTGCTGAAACGAAGGAAAACCGCACATGCAATAAAGACCAGGCGGTGTCTCTGGCAGAACAGCCACTTTATTTGTTAACCGTCTCATCTGAAGGTGTTTCCAGCTTTTCTTTCAGTCGTGTATAGCGGGTATCTTTGTGTTCTGTCTGTACGGCAAGTTCTAGTGCTTCATATTCACCGCACAATATTAAATAGTCCTTTGCCCTTGTAATCGCCGTATAGACTAAGTTACGTCTCAGCATTCTGCGGTACGCCATCAGCATCGGAACGACTACAATTGGAAATTCGCTTCCCTGGGACTTGTGGATGGAAGAGCAGTATGCCAGCATAATCTGGTTCAGATCCTGCCGTGAATAGGTGACTTCTTTATTATCAAACGTAATAATCACCTGCATTTGTTTATCTGCTGTTTCTTTTGCTTCGAAGATCGCTTCAATTCTTCCGCGATCCCCATTAAACACACCCTGTTCCGGGTTATTAACGAGCTGAAGCACGATATCGTCCTTCTGATAGGTCACTTCTCCAAAACTGACAGTTTTCTTTTTCTGTGAAAGTGGATTAAATAAGTGCTGCAGCTGCTTGTTTAATTCATGCACGCCTGCCGGTCCCCTGTACATGGGGGCAAGCACCTGGATATCCATCGGATCGTATCCTTTTTTTACAGCACCATCACAAACTTTAACAATCAATTCCGCCGTCTGCGCTTTGGAACAGGGAAAGAACCGCCTGTCCGGATATTTTCCTTTTATATCTTCCGGAAGGCCTCCAGCTTTAATGGCGTGGGCCAGATCAATAATAGATGAGCCTTCAGCCTGCCGGTAGACGACAGACAACGATACGACCGGCAGCTTATCGGATTCGATTAAATCCGTCAGCACCTGTCCCGGTCCGACAGATGGCAGCTGGTCTTCATCACCAACAAGAATGACCTGCATATCATCCGGCACAGCACGGAACAGCTGGTTGGCAAGCCACATATCCACCATCGATACTTCATCTATGATCAGCAGCTTGCCGGGCAGATACAAATCCTCCTCCCTTGCTTCAATATCCATTCCTTCTTCGCCATTAAAACCAAGAAGCTTATGAATCGTGGAGGCAGCCAGACCTGTGGATTCTTTCATTCGTTTTGCTGCGCGTCCTGTAGGTGCGGCGAGCACGATAGGATAGGCTTCATCTTTTTTATACTCTTTCGGATCGAGCGGAAAGCCGTGGAGTGAAGCAAACACTTCCACAATAGCCCGGATAACCGTTGTTTTACCGGTACCCGGCCCACCGGTCAGAATCATAATTTTGGAGTGGATCGCCTGTTTTATAGCTTCTTTCTGCTGTTCGGCATATTCAATGCTGTACTTTTCTTCCGTTTCTCCAAGTGCTTCCAGAAATTCCGATTCAGGAAACGTTTCTTCGAGCTCCCCGGATTCAGCCATCTTTCGTACTTTTGCGGCAAACCCTTTTTCTGCATAGTATAAAGAAGAAACGTATACAAACTGATCTTCCCGGCTGACCTTTTCTTCCTGTTCCAGCACCCGGAGGCCCTCCGCCAGTAAATCGGCTTCCATGGGCTGTCTTTCTTTCAGAAGCTCGCCTGCTTCTTCAAGCAGGTCCAGCGCCGGCACATAGACATGGCCCTCCTGCATGGTTTTTTCATACAATAAGTATAAAATACCTGCTTTTACTCTTTCTAAGTCGTCATGCTTAATACCAAGACTTTTACCGAGACGGTCGGCTTTTACAAAACCAATGCCCTGGATATCCCATACGAGCTGATAAGGAGAAGATTCAATAATATGAAGCGTCTGTTCTTTATAGGAATTGTAGATTTTCACGGCCAGTTCCATACCAAACCCAAGACGGGTAAGACGCGTGATCGCTCTCTCCATTCCCTGGTTTTCAAGCATCGCCTGGTACACTTTATTCCGTTTTTCTTCGTTCCATCCGACCACTTCTTTTAATCGTTCCGGGTCATCGAGCACATGAGAAATTACATTTTCACCATACGCCTCGACTAATTTCCCTGCTGTCTTCTCCCCAATACCTGGAAAACGGTCGCTCGATAAATATCCAATTAATGCTTCTTTTTCCGTCGGCACCAGCTTTTCATAGGACTGCACTACATATTGTTTGCCAAACCGGGGATGATCTTTATACGCTCCTTCAAAGCGGTACATTTCTTCACTGTCAATTTCCGGAAAGTAGCCGACGATGCTCATTTTCTTTTCATCAAGCTTTGGTTCTGATTTTTTTACTTTAATGACTAAAACAGTATACCCATTTTCCTCATTCCGGAAAATAATATGAAGCACAGAGCCTGTAATATAAGAGGAGGCATAGGCTTCCGGATAATAGTCATTCATCGCTTATTCCTCCGTTACTCATTTAATAGCTTGGACGCCTCTTTTTTGCCGTTATGGGCAAGCATATGGTCCGGCTCTATTTCAATCGCCTGTTCAAAGTAGGGAAGCGCCTCCGCGGCACCTTTCGTATGAAGATAGCCTACTCCCAGATTAAAATAGGCATCCGCATGTTCCGGGTCCTGCTCTGTCACCACGTGAAACTCTGTAACTGCCTCTTCGACCATTCCGTTCTGTGCCATACTCATTGCGTAGTAAAAGCGGGCTTCCGTATCTTCTGCGTCCAGCTCTACGGCGCGTTTAAAAGAAGCCATCGCATGGGGTACACGACCGGACTGAAAATACGCCATTCCGAGCATGTAATGAAGACTGCTGTCATCAAGCCCGGCTTTATGGGCCTGCTGATACATCGTCAGTGCTTCCGCAAACTTATCTTCATTAAACAAAACATTGCCCGCTCCGTAGTATGCGGCAGCGGCGCTGCTGTCCAGCTCTATCCCTTTTTCAAAAAAGCGCAGCGCTTTTTCTGCTTCTCCCAGTTCGGCAAGCAGGTTTCCAAAATTAATATAGGCGACCGGGTTATTCGGCTCTTCTTCAATCGCCTGATTTAATAGTCTGGCTGCTTCTTCCATATTTCCTTCCTGTAATTCCTGCAGAGCCTGTTGATTCGTATCCATATTAAAAATCTCCTTTTGTATTGGTTCACATGATAGAGGGAAAAGAGGACAACGTTTTAAACCTCAACGCTCTCCTCTTTTTTTACTGCATATTCAATTGTCGCTCCGCCCAGGCAGATATCACCGTCATAAAATACGACAGACTGCCCGGGAGTTACCGCGCGCTGCGGCTCATGAAACACGACGCGTGCGCTGCCGTCTGCTGATGGATAAACGGTTACCGCCTGATCCGCCTGACGGTATCTGAATTTTGCCGTACAGTCGAACGGTTCCGTATACTCCTTATTAATCCAGTTCAATCCGGACGCTTCCAGTTCGTCGCTGTAAAGGCCGTCGTTATGATAGCCTTGTCCTACGATAAGATTATTATTTTCAAGGTCTTTACGGATAACAAACCAAGGCTCGCCGGCTCCGCCGATGCCAAGTCCCTGGCGCTGTCCGAGCGTATAATACATCAGGCCTTCGTGGGAGCCTTTTACGTCTCCGTCTACCGTAACCATCGAACCCGGCTGTGCCGGAAGGAAGGACTGAAGAAAGTCTTTGAAGTTTCTTTCGCCGATAAAGCAGATGCCCGTGCTGTCTTTCTTTTTAGCGGTAGCCAATCCTTTTTCTTCTGCGATTTCGCGGACTTTCTGCTTGTTCATGCCTCCAAGCGGAAACATAACCTGCTCAATCTGTGACTGGCTCAGCTGATTTAAAAAATACGTCTGATCTTTATTATTGTCTACGCCGCGCTTCATTGTAACGTTTCCATCGCTGTCGGTTTCCACCTGTGCGTAATGGCCGGTCGCCAGATAGTCGGCACCAAGTGAAAGCGCATGCTGCAGGAACGCCTGAAACTTGATTTCTTTGTTGCACATGACGTCAGGATTCGGCGTTCTCCCTGCCCGGTATTCATCAAGGAAATACGTGAACACAAGATCCCAGTATTTTTTTTCAAAATTGACCGCGTAATACGGGATATCCAGCTGATTGCAGACCTTGACTACATCATCAAAATCTTCAGTGGCTGTACAGAATCCACTGCCGTCCGTATCGTCCCAGTTTTTCATAAAAATACCGATTACTTCATAGCCCTTATCTTTGAGAAGGGCTGCTGTAACCGAAGAGTCCACGCCGCCGGACATTCCGACAACCACTCTTGTATCTTCCGGGGCTTTTTGTTTAACTACCATTTTTTCCCTTCCGCTTCTACGAGCGTTTTTAATATTTTTCCTATCACGGCTGCTGTTTTTGTTGCTTTTGTTCATCTCTTCAAGCGTATTGCCTACCCCAAAGCTGAACCGTATCGAAGAGTATGCTCTTTCTTCCCCTGGATACATAGCTTCTATTACATGGGATGGCTGCATGGATCCGGCTGTGCAGGCAGAACCGCTGGAAGCGTAAATTCCTTCCATATCCAGCTGCACTAAAAACGATTCCATCTGTATGCCGGGTAAATAAATATTCACGATATGCGGCTGCGTCCGGGAAACCTCCCCATTAACGGCAAAAGAAACCGCTTCTTCTTCAAGACGGCTTAAAAAGTGTTTTTTTAATGATAACAAATCAGCGGCTGCCTGTTCACGGGACAGGGTTTTCTCTTCCGCTGCTTTTGCAAAACCAGCTGCTCCCGGTACATTTTCCGTTCCCGCTCTTTTCCTGCGCTCTTGTTCACCGCCTGAATGCAGCGGGTCCACAAGCGTCCCCCGGCGGATATACAAAAATCCCGTTCCTTTAGGCCCGTTAATTTTATGGGCAGAAACAGAAAGCATATCTACGCCCAGTTTTTCTACATCCAGATTGGAAAGTCCGTATGATTGTACCGCATCTGTATGCATAGCCGCCTGTGTGTTTTTAACATACGCTGCTATATCCTCTACAGGCTGTAAAACACCCGTTTCGTTATTGCTGTGCATAATGCTTACTAAAATCGTATCTTCCCGAAAAGCCGCTTTGAGCTGATCCAGGGATACTGCCCCCGTTTGATCTACAGGAAGAAACGTAACGTCAAACCCTTCCTGTTTCAGCTTTTCAAGGGGATGCAGAACAGCATGGTGCTCTACAGCGCTTGTAATAATATGCTTTCCGTCTTCTTTATTGGCTCTGGCATAGCCGGTAAGCGCGAGATTGTTTGCTTCGGTGCCGCCGCTTGTAAACACAATATCCCGCGCATCGGCACGAATCGTTTCTGCAAGCATACTTCTTGCGTGATCAAGCTGCTTTCTCGCATCTCTTCCCATCCTATGAATACTGGATGCGTTACCGTAGGAATCCTGCATGCTTTTCGTGATCGTTTCAATTACTTCCGGAAGCATGGGCGTTGTCGCCGCATGATCCAAATAAATGGCTGAGGCCACTTTACGCCCCCTCCTCGCATAGTTTAAATGTAAAACATATAGTCCTGCATGTCGCCTTCTTCTTTATAATTCGCTAAATATTCAAGGGTCGTGTTATCGAGAACATCTTTTACAGCGTCTCTTATTTTTATCCACAGCGCCCGCTTTACCGGTTCTTCATCCTCGAGGACCTCCACCGGACTTATTGGTCCTTCCAGCACCCGGATAATGTCGCCCGCTGTAATTTCGGCAGGTTCTTTTGTCAGCATATAGCCGCCGTAAGCACCACGCACGCTTTTTACAAGCATGGCGTTTCGAAGCGGGGCAATCAGCTGCTCTAAATAATGTTCAGAAAGCTCATGTTCACGAGCTATGGATTTTAATGATGTCGGCCCTTCACCGTGTTTTTTTGCTAATGCCATCATTATGGTAAGGCCGTAACGTCCTTTTGTTGAAATTTTCATGTCTGCCACCTCTTTCAATCAAATAATGCACGAGCTTCGACGTTTGAGGCATAGCAAAACCTACTACCTGCCCGATGCCGAGGCAAAAAAGAATAGTACCAACGAAAACAGGTCCCCCTAAAGCCCAGCCGACAGCAAGGACTACTGTTTCCATCATAATTCTCACTCTGGAAATTTTCCATCCTGTCCGCTCATGCAGTGCAATCATCAGGCTGTCCCTGGGCCCTGCACCAACCTCCGGCGCTATATAAAGCCCAATTCCATAGCCGATAATAATAATTCCTGCTAAAAGCATAGTAATTTGAACTGCCAGCAGGGATGGTGTTTCAATGAGAAGAAGAAATATATCAATAAACACTCCAATTAAGAGCATATTTACTATTCCGCCTGCCTGAGGAGTTTCCTTTTGCAGCAAGGATGTCATCACAATTACGATGATACCGATTATAATGCTCCAAGTTCCTACCGTCAGGCCCAGTTGATCCCGGAGGCCGATGTGAAGAACATCCCAGGGAGCGCTGCCAAGATCTGCACGAATCATCAACGCAATTCCGAATGATACAATGACCAATCCTATCATAAAAATCAGCCACCGCAGGAAAAGGTGCTCGCGTTTTGTATATAATTTTACCATCAAAGACCTTCTTTCAACCGATTCACACTGAAGTCTACGCTATTATAGCATGAAAGCCCCATTATTTGCATAGGAGTGCTCTAGGTCCCTTTATTTACTTCCACCGCCGCTCTCTCTATAATAAAGGCTGTAGATACGATGCAGCGTAAAGCCTATTTGAGCCGGCTGCAAGATGGAGGATTTTATGAAAAACAAACAGCAGCCTCTGGCTTATCGAATGAGGCCGAGAACAATAGAAGAAATTGCAGGACAGCAGCACCTTCTGGAAGAGGGAAAGCTGCTAAAACGAATGATAACTGCCAACCGTCTCACTTCCCTAATACTATACGGCCCTCCCGGCACCGGAAAAACATCGATTGCTTCCGCCATTGCAGGGAGTACCGACACCCCATTTAAAATGCTCAATGCGGTAGTCCATAATAAAAAAGATATGGAAATAGCCGTGGCCGAAGCAAAAATATCCAATCATTTAATTGTCATAATGGATGAAGTGCATCGGCTGGATAAAACAAAGCAGGATTTTCTCCTTCCCCACCTGGAAAAAGGACTGATTACGATGATCGGTGCCACCACTGCCAATCCATATCATTCCATTAATCCTGCCATTCGCAGCCGATGCCAGATTTTCGAACTGCACCGCCTGGAACATAACGATATTAAAGAACTTTTATTTGCCGCTATGGAAGATGAGGAGCGAGGCCTCGGCTCCTTTAATGCTGATTTATCCGAAGAAGCAGCGGAACACCTTGCCTATGCCTGCGGCGGAGATGCGAGGGCTGCTTTAAACGCGCTCGAAATCGCAGTGTTATCCAGCTCCTCTTCCGATCAGCCAGTTACGATTACTAAAGAAACGGCGGAAGAATGTATACAGCACAACCGTTTTCAGCACGATAAAGACGGCGATGCTCATTATGACGTGCTTTCTGCTTTTCAAAAATCAATCCGGGGGAGCGATCCGGATGCAGCCCTTCATTATCTGGCAAGACTGATCGAAGCCGGGGATTTAATCAGTATCAGCAGAAGGCTTATCGTAACCGCCTATGAAGATGTAGGCCTGGCCAATCCCCAGGCAGGTGCCAGAGCTGTTGCGGCCGTGGAAGCAGCAGAAAGGCTCGGCTTTCCGGAAGCACGCATTCCGCTCGCAAATGTCGTTGTGGAACTCTGCCTCTCCCCTAAATCAAACAGTGCCTACAAAGCGGTGGATAAAGCCCGCGATTCCCTGTTAAAACACGGGACTCCAGAAATCCCCCGGCACTTGAAAGATTCCCATTATAAAGGAGCTGCCAGTTTGAACCGGGGAGTGGAATACAAATACCCGCATAACGATCCGGGCGGCTGGCTCGCTCAGCAGTACCTGCCCGATGCAGTGAAAAATGAAATATATTATGAAGCCAGAACCCACAACAAATTTGAACATGCTTTAGCGGAAGGGCATAAAAAAATGACAAAGCGGTAACGCTGCTATATAGAAAAAGCCGGAAGGGACGCTCCTTCCGGCTTTTTCTTTTATTCTGTTGGAAACGTCAGTTGAAACAACGTACCCTTGCCTTCAGCTGAGAACACTTTAATTTTCCCATCCATTTCACTTACAATCTGATAGCAGATCATCAGTCCCAGTCCTGTGCCTTCATCTTTCGTTGTGAAAAACGGGGTGCCCAGTTTAGAAAGCGTGCGGGTATCCATACCGTCTCCGGTATCTTCTATCTCCACCCCAATACAGGAACGGCCTGCTTCATTAAAGAATTCATATGTTCTTATGCTGATTCTGCCATTTTCCTTTACGGCTTCCATCGCATTTTGAAGTAAATTCAAATAAAGCTGTTTTAGTTTTTTTTCATTGGCATATATATCAGGAATCTCCTGCCATGGTGTATGAATCTCTATATTTTTTGCCAGAGCCTGGTCTTTATGGAGATACACAATATCCTGCAGAATTGTATTCATATTGACCTGAACTGCCTTCTCATCGTATTCAGGGCTCGCAATTCCGAGAAGATCACGGACAATTCCGTTCACCCGGTCAATTTCACTTAGAATAATTTGATAATGCTGAACTTCTTCCTCTTTCTGCTCGGACGTTTCTTTAAATAACTGAATAAATCCTTTTATTGTCGTAAGCGGATTGCGGATTTCATGGGCAAAACCTGACGCAAGTTTTCCTACTGCCTGAAGTTTTTCGCTTCGTATCAATTCCTTTTCAAGCGCCCTGTTATCGGTCACATCGTTAAAAACGATTAAAATATCTTCTACCTGTTCAGCATCTTCAAGCCTTGGCAAAAGCGTCACGCTCGTAATAAAATAGTAGGTTTTCCCCTCAAAGGTCAGCTCCATTTCATTTGTTTCCTCTTTTTCCAGCTCCAGATCGACTTTTTCGATAAAAGCACGAAATAAGCTGCTCTGATTTTTTAAATCATCAAGGGATGAAGCAAGAACATTGTTTTTATTCAATTGAAAAAGCGAACTTGCGGCATAATTAAATGTAGTAACAGCGTAGGTACTTTTGTTAATGGAAATAACGCCGTTATCGGTTGTTTCAAGAATTAATGTTGATTTTTTATGGCTTTTTTCTCTCTCTTCCAATCTGGCCGTCATCACATTAAATGTCTGTGTAAGCTCATTAACCTCGGAGTAAGAGGCTGAAGGAAGAGGCATAACGGGCTTCCCTACAGCAAAGTCCCGCGTTGCCGTCACCAGCAGTTCGAGAGGTCTGACAATATATCTGGAAAGGGCAACAGCTGCAAGGATCGTAATAATGAGCACGGCGCTGAATAAAATTACATATGTAAGCAGCAGTCTTCTTAATGGAGCATATAGTGCACTTTCAGGTACGGAAATCCCTACGTACCACTGGTTATCAAAGCCTTCCATCTGTTCAATCGGCACGATCGTAGTAACTGTTTCTTCACTTCTATTCGTCGTAAGCGATGGCGAATTACCCAGTTCCTGGAATTCCTCCGTGCTGAGCTCTGCATCCCGGATAAAATTACGATCAAGAATATATCCGCTGTCCGGATGGGCTATATAATAACCTTCCTCATTTAAAATAAAGGCTTCTCCATTCATTCCCAGCTGCTCCTGCTCATCTGTAAACCGGTTCATTCTGTCCCAGATAAATGTTTCAAGTGAAACCAGGTCGTAGGCCGGCGAAATTACGCCTATATTATTGCCCTCTTCATCCTTAACCCCGGCTGACATCGCTAAAATCGGCCGCTCAAGTACTTTAGACATAAACAGGTCAGAGAAATAGAGCTCTCCGTTTTTAGCTTCTTCATACCAGTCAAGGTCATTTACGTTTCGGCCGACTGCATTATCTTCTGTGGAGTGGGCAATCGTGCCTTCATTATCCGTAAATACCATGCCGTGATACATCTCCTGGGATTCAATAAAACGAGTAAATTCAGCCTGCAGTTCTTCTTCGCTAGCCTGCGGGTCACGTATAACAGGACTTGTTGCCAGCTGCTCCAGATCGGAAAGCCGTTCTTGTATCATTCCTTCTACCGATACGGACAAGTTTGCGGAGAATGATATTAACGTTTGTTCTATACGATTTGAGAGATCCGATTCCTGAGTTTCATAAGAAACAAAACCAATTACGAGCAGTGGGATACTGGTAATGGCTACAAAAAAGACTAATAATTTCGACCGCAGCGTACGCATTTACTTCCCCCACTATCTATAAAGTCATAAGATCAGCATATAAAAAACCCCGAAGTAACAGCCTTCGGAGTAAGAATTTGTAGTAGTAATTAGGAAGAGTCCCGTAGTGCCGTTAAACTAACTTTGTTTTGAAGCCTGCTCTCGCAGGTGGGTGCCCTGCTTCACCGTCCGTGCTTCCACTTCGCAGAGGCATGCACTTTCGATGAAAACATCAGGCTCCCGATGTATAGGTGTTGGCTCAAAACGTACAGTGTTCTACGTACACCTCAGGACTCTTCAAATTGTGTTTTTATCATAGCATGCTGGATACGAATGGTCAAGATACTTAACCGGCATATTATAAGAGTATTTGTTATCACTAAACTTTCCTGTTTCTTTATGGTACTCTTTTTAAAAGACTTATGTTAAAGAAGGGAGCACAGCATATTGACTTATTCCTCCGTTCAAAAAAACAATACCCGGCAGCCCCTCGTCGAGCAGGACACTGTCTTCATTGAACAGAAAATCGAGTGGCTTGAAAAGAAGCGGATAAAGCATGTTTCTTCTCTTTGTTTATATGATGACAGGATCGAAAGCGATCAGCATGTATACTACCTCGAAGATATTTTTGATCTTTCCTACCGCTGGTCTGAAGAACAAATTGGTTTTTTATATGTTCATACAGTGTTTGGCATCCGTACCTTTCATATCCATTCCTCGCCTGAGAAGTTTATTTCAACGTTCCATACACTAGAGCATCTTTAATTGTAAGGCTGCTATAAAAAAAGGTTCCCATTATCGTTACTCGATAATCGGAACCTTTTTTAACTAAAATTATTTTGTTTGTTCTTCTTTTTTTGCAATGGCCAGTTTAAGATGCAGTTCTTTGAGCTGCTGTTCGCTGACAGCTCCAGGCGCTCCTGTCAAAGGATCGCTTGCGCTGGCTGTTTTTGGAAAAGCAATCGTATCACGAAGATTGTCCCGACCTGCAAGAATCATAACAAAACGGTCCAGTCCAAGGGCAATTCCTCCGTGCGGCGGCGTGCCGAACTCAAATGCATCAAGTAGAAAGCCGAACTGCTCCTGAGCTTCTTCCTGGCTGAAGCCGAGTGCCTTGAACATGCTTTGCTGCATATCTTTTTTATAAATACGCTGGGAGCCTCCACCGATCTCATAGCCGTTCAGGACTATATCATACGCTTCCGCCCTTACGTTTTCGGGCTCCGAGTCAAGCTTGTGCGCATCCTCTTTAAGAGGACTTGTAAACGGGTGATGCATCGCTGTGTAGCGCTTTGAATTGTCATCGTATTCTACAAGCGGAAATTCCGTTACCCAGAGGAAGTTGTATTTAGATTCATCGATCATATCGAAATCTTTTCCGAATTTCAGACGAAGCGCACCCATCGTGGCGTAAACAACTTCTTTTTTATCGGCGCCGAAGA
The DNA here is from genome assembly GCF_023845525.1 of Sinobaca sp. H24. Classification (NCBI taxonomy): domain Bacteria; kingdom Bacillati; phylum Bacillota; class Bacilli; order Caryophanales; family Sporolactobacillaceae; genus Sinobaca; species Sinobaca sp. H24. Next base: position 30,338 of record NZ_JALBWT010000002.1, on the reverse strand, counting down.
AAAGCAGATCTCCCGGTTCTGCATCCATTGCCGATTTAATTTGCTCCGTTTCTTCTTCTGTAAAGAATTTCGCAATTGGACCGCGAAGCATATCTTCTTCTACACGAAGCCATGCCAGACCCTTTGCACCGTAAATCGCTGCAAAATCGGCCAGCTCATCAATTTCCTTGCGGGACATTTTTGGAGCGGCGCCTTTAACGTTCAGGCCTTTCACGATACCGCCGTTTTTAACCGCCTGGGCAAACACTTTAAAATCGCTGTTGCCTACAATATGAGATAGCTCTGTAAGCTCCAGGCCGAATCTCGTATCCGGCTTATCGGAACCATAACGGTTCATTGCGTCTTCATATGTCATTCTTGGAAAAGGTGTCTCAACGTCTTTACCGAGAACTTCTTTTACTGTTTTTTTCATCAGTTCTTCAATCATAGGAAGAAATTCTTCCGTTTCCAGGAAAGAGGCTTCAATATCAAGCTGGGTGAATTCCGGCTGACGGTCTGCCCGAAGGTCTTCATCTCTGAAACAGCGTACAATCTGGTAGTATCTTTCAAAACCGGATACCATCAAAAGCTGTTTAAACAGCTGCGGAGACTGGGGAAGGGCATAGAATTCCCCTTTATGCACACGGCTTGGCACCAAATAATCCCGGGCTCCTTCCGGTGTGCTTTTTGTCAGCATCGGCGTTTCAATGTCAACAAATTCGTTGTCGTCCATATAGTCACGGATAATTTTAGTCACGCGGTTGCGCAGCTTAATCGTTTCCCGCATTTCTTCTCTTCTTAAATCCAGGTAACGATACTTCAGGCGGACATCTTCCGAAATTTCCTGATTGCTGTCGATCTGGAAAGGAAGCGGTTTGGATGTATTTAAAATATCGATCTGTTCTACACGGATTTCCACCGTACCGGTAGGAATCTTTTCGTTATACATTTCTTCGTCTCTCTGTACGACCGTACCGTAGATTTCAAGCACATATTCGCTTCGTACGCTGTCTGCGGTTTCCAAAGCGTCAGCCGAAATTTCCGGATTGGCTACAATTTGTACAATTCCGCTGCGGTCGCGCAGATCAATAAAGATAACCTGTCCCAGATCTCTTCTCGTCTGGGCCCACCCTTTTAGGCGGACCTTTTCCCCAATAAGTGATTCCGTTATATCTCCTGCATAATGTGTTCTTTTTCCCATATTATTCTCTCCCCGTTTTATCAGTCAGATAGGCAGCAAGATCTGCGATTGCCGTTTTTTCCTGGCTGCCATCGCTCATTTTTTTAATACTGACTTCTCCGCTCTGCAGTTCATCCTCACCAATAACAACAGTATAAGCGGCATTCATTCGATCGGCTGCTTTAAACTGCGCTTTGATTTTTTTCTGCATGTAATCTTTCTCCACGCGAAGTCCTTTTCGACGCAGATCCCAAAGAATAGATACCGCTTCTGTTTCTGCCTTTTCACCCATGGTTACTACATAGCAGTCCAGACCCTTTTCGACAGGAAGCTCCACATTCTGGGCGGAAAGAGCCATCAGTAGTCTTTCAATACTTAAAGCAAAGCCAATACCGGGCGCTTCCGGTCCTCCCAGCTCTTCTGTTAAGCCGTTGTAGCGGCCGCCCCCTGTTAACGTAGTTATTGCGCCAAATCCTTCTCCTTCAATCATAATTTCAAAGGCTGTGTTGTTGTAATAATCCAGTCCTCTCACCAGCCCTGGATCGATTTCGAATGAAATACCCATCTGGCTGAGAAAAGCCTGTACTTTTTCAAAATAGCGGCGGCTGTCTTCATTAAGATAATCGAGAATAGACGGTGCCGTTTCCATTAAAGGATGATCTTTGTCTTTTTTACAGTCCAGGATGCGGAGCGGATTTTTTTCCAGGCGCTGCTGGCAGTCGCTGCAGAATTCTTCAATACTTGGCTTAAAGTGTTCAATAAGCGCCTGCTTGTGATTCTCACGGCTTTCCTTATCTCCTAGACTGTTAATTACCAGCTTCAATCCTTTTAATCCAAGGGACGAATACAGCTCCATCGCGAGAGCAATAACTTCCGCGTCAATAGAAGGGTCGTCACTGCCTATCGCCTCTACGCCGAACTGAACGAACTGTCTCATTCTCCCCGACTGGGGGCGTTCATAGCGGAACATGGGACCAATATAATATAACTTATCCGGCTGGTCCGGAAGTCCAAAGCGTTTGTTTTCTACGTAAGAACGCACTACAGATGCCGTTCCCTCCGGCCGGAGGGTCATGCTGCGTCCGCCTTTATCTTCAAAAGTGTACATTTCCTTCTGCACAATATCCGTCGTGTCTCCTACACTGCGTTGAAACAGCTCTGTCTGTTCAAAAATAGGAGTGCGGATTTCCGAATAATTAAAAGCCCGGCATATATCGCGCATTCTGTTTTCTACATACTGCCATTTTTCTGACGTTCCCGGAAGTATATCCTGGGTTCCTCTAGGTATTTGAACTGCCATTTCCCCACTCCTTTAAAAATAATTGTCGATGCCACACCAGCTTAATAAAAAACACAAAAAACCCGCCCCTCAAAAATATGAGGGACGGGATTTATTCCCGTGGTACCACCCTGGTTAGAGCTTTGCAAGCTCCCGCTTTAACAGTTAACGCCTGTATACGGCTGCCTTTACTTCTCGTGGTTTCAAAGCAGCACCTAAGGAGTGTCTTTCTGTAAATAACGAGCAGAAATGCTTCCAGCCTTGGCATCTCTTCTCTGGCCTCGTCTACCTTTACATACTTTTCTCCATCATTGGTTTTCTATCGAACTCCATCATACGAATAATTAGCTTTTGTGTCAACACGAATCTGCGTATTATGCCTTTGGTCCGGGGGATTCCAGCGTGAGGGTAACGGGCCCGTTGTTCGTTAATGATATCTGCATATCCGCTCCGAATTTCCCCTCCGCCACCGTAACTTTTTTTTCACGGAGTTTCTCATTAAACAAATGATAAAGCGGTTCGGCGCCTTCCGGCCGGGCGGCTTCTGTAAAGCTTGGACGCCTTCCCTTTTGAGCGTCTCCGTAAAGCGTAAACTGTGAAATCGACAACACTTCTCCCGAAATATCGAGCAGGGATTTGTCGAATTTCCCATCTGTATTTTCAAAGATGCGGAGATTAACTATTTTTTCAGCCATCCATTCTACTTCCCGGTGCGTATCAACGTGAGTAAATCCCGCTAATACAACAAGCCCTTCTGTAATAGAACCGGAAATCTCCCCATCAATGGAACAGGTTCCTTCTGATACTCGCTGAATTATGACTTTCATTGCTCGGATGTGCCCTTTCTGTAAACCGGTATTAATGCATAACGCGCTGCACTGTATAAATATCCGGCAGTTTTTTTATTTTCTCTACAACTTTCTGTAAATGGCCGGTGTTGTGGATAGATATGCTCAAATCAATAAATGCCATTTTTTTTTGTCGCTTCGTCCACTGACTGCATTGATATTTGTTTTTGCTTCCGTCACGCAGTGCAGTACTTCATTTAACAGGCCGCGCCTGTCGTAACCGATAATTTCTATATCCACATTGTAGTTTTTATTCGTTTCAACTGAGCCTTCCCATTCTACATCGAGAAGGCGGGGACGCGCTTCATCATTGTCTACATTCGCACAGTCCCGGCGGTGGATGGATACTCCCCGCCCCTTCGTAATAAAACCTACAATATCATCACCCGGCACCGGGCTGCAGCATTTGGATAACCGGATAAGCAGGTTATCCACTCCTTTAACACGAACACCTGCGTTTGTTTTCTTCACGGGATGGTTCGTATTAATTGTCTTAACTGCTTCAGCCACGGACTGCTTTTCTTCCTGTTCGTTCTGGTGGCGGATCTTGTCTGTCAGTCTCGTTACAATCTGCTTTGGGCTTACACCATTGTAGCCTACGGCAGCAAACATATCTTCTTCTCCGCTGAAGCTGAATTTGTCCGCAGCTTCATTTTTGTTCTCTTCGGTAAGGATCTGCTTTGGATCGTAATCCTGGTTTTTTAATTCTTTTTCCACCAGCTCTTTACCTTTTTGAACGTTTTCTTCGCGTCGTTCTTTTTTATAAAACTGCTTAATTTTATTTTTAGCATGCGAGCTCTGGGTAAGCTTGAGCCAGTCCTGGCTTGGGCCGTAGGAATGCTTGGAAGTCAGCATTTCTACAATATCCCCGGTATCAAGCTGATAATCAAGAGGCACCATTTTCCCGTTTACTTTGGCACCAATGGTCCGGTTTCCGATTTCCGTATGAATGCGGTAGGCAAAATCAATTGGCACCGACCCTCTCGGCAGCTCGATAACGTCACCTTTCGGACTGAAAACAAATACCATGTCGGAAAACAGATCCATTTTTAATGATTCCATGAAATCCTGGGCATCATCGGCATCATTCTGCCATTCAATAATCTCCCGGAACCATGTTAACTTGTCTTCGAACGTCTGCTTTCCGGAAACGCTTTTACCTTCTTTGTAGGCCCAGTGTGCAGCTACACCAAATTCAGCTACACGGTGCATATCGGTAGAGCGGATCTGCACTTCAAGCGCTCTCCTTTCGGACCGATGACGGTCGTGTGAAGAGACTGGTACATATTTGCTTTTGGCATCGCAATATAATCTTTAAATCGTCCCGGCATCGGCTTCCAGCAGGTATGGATAATACCAAGCACGGCGTAACAGTCCCGGATGCTCTTTACAATAATACGCACGGCCAGAAGATCATATATTTCGTTAAACTGTTTTTTCTGTTTGACCATTTTCCGGTAAATGCTGTAAATATGCTTGGGACGTCCGTACATTTCCGCTTTGATGTTTAAATCATCAAGATTATGATTGATATCTCCGATTACTTCTTCAATATACTGCTCACGCTCTGCGCGTTTCTGCTTCATAAGGTTAACGATCCGGTAATACTGCTGTGGATCTAAATAACGCAGAGCCGTATCCTCGAGCTCCCACTTAATCTTTGAAATACCAAGACGGTGGGCAAGCGGCGCGAATATCTCCAGGGTTTCATTGGAAATACGGCGCTGTTTATCCGGCGGCAGATGCTTTAACGTTCTCATGTTGTGCAGGCGGTCTGCCAGTTTGATCAGGATTACCCGAATATCCTTTGCCATCGCAACGACCATTTTCCGGTGATTCTCCGCCTGCTGTTCTTCTTTTGATTTATATTTAATTTTCTTTAATTTGGTTACGCCATCTACCAGCATAGCTACTTCTTCGTTAAATGCTTCCGTAATGTCCTCCACGGTTACTTCCGTATCTTCCACCACGTCATGCAAAAAAGCACCCGCAACTGTATTGGGGTCCATTTCAAGGTCTACTAATATACCTGCTACTTGAATGGGATGGAGGATATAGGGCTCTCCAGACTTGCGGTACTGATCTTTGTGAGCTTCTTCTGCATATTTATATGCTTTTTCTAAAAAAGAGACATGATTTTCGGATAAATAATGTCGAGCTTTTTCCAACACTTCGTCGATGGTCATGGAATCACCCTGCACACCTTTCTACTATAACGTGTTTTTTCTATTTTCTATATTATCTGTAAGAATTGCTTTTCTGTAAAGTTTTTAGACTTGTTCTAATTAACTCAAAAGGTCTGTACTTTGTTAAAAGGCTCTCCATGCAAATTTGGGTCTAATCTGTTAAGTATAACTCGATTATGCCCTCATTTGCACTACTTTATTCAAGAAATAAAAAAAGCACTCCGTTTTAGGAGTACTTTTGTACAACGATCAGCCTTTGACTGATTTATTGAAAAGTCACTAAAGAAAAAATATCATATTCGCCAAGTTCAGCAAGCTTTCCGCGGCCGTCCAGGTAATCCAGTTCAATCAGAAAAGCAAGACCCGCTACAATACCGCCAAGCTCCTCTACAAGCTTTACGGTGGCATGAATGGTGCCGCCGGTGGCCAGCAGATCATCCGTGATTAATACACGCTGCCCGGGCTTAATGGAATCCAGGTGCATGGAAAGCTGGTCTTCCCCGTATTCAAGCCCGTAATCCATATCTACTGTCTCCCGGGGCAGTTTTCCTTTCTTGCGTACAGGCGCAAAGCCGACTTCCATAGCATAGGCAATCGGACAGCCTACTACAAATCCTCTGGCCTCAGGTCCGACAATCACGTCTATGTTCTTATCTTTCGCGAATTCTTTCATTTCGTTAATGGCCTCTTTGTAGGCAGGACCGTTTTGCATTAGGGTAGTTATATCTTTAAAACGAATGCCTTCTTTCGGGTAATCCTCAACGACCGTAATATATTTCTTATAATCCATGATTAACCTTCTCTCTTTGTTCATTGTCTTGTTTATCTAAAAGCAGTTCTCCCAACAGCCGGTCTTTAAGCTGCCTGTACGTGGAAAACAACAGGTCCTGCTCCATCTGTTTAAGCTGGTCCCGGCGTCTGTACGAAGCTGATTCTGTCAGCGGCTTCTTTTCATTCGATCCTAAAAATTCAATCATGCTGCCATCCATCCTGACGAACCCAAGCTCCGTAAATACGTCTGTCATAAAATCAATATCTGCCGCTTTCCAGCCTTTCTGCTGAATCAGCTTTTGTTTAAGCGTATCCATATTAAACGACTGGTACTTATTTAAAAAGGAATAAAACCACTTAAAATGCTCTCTGGTGCCGCCGTGCTGGAAATATGTTTCTTCTTCCGTGAAAAAGCAGGCATACATATGCTCTGTCTGCCGGCAGAAATGAAGCGCCTGGTTTAATTCTTCAAGTGAGGCTGGAATATCAATAAAAGCTGTATATTTTTCTTCCAGAGGCTCTGCCAGATCACGGGCCATGTATAGATTTGCACCGTCAGGCAGCTCGTCTGCTATTAACGCTTTTGTCTGATCCTGAAAAACGACTGCCGCCGTCCCGGCAGGAAGTGCCTGTATCATCTGTTTGAGCCCTTTTTGCTGGCGCTTATCGTGAATCTGGCATGTTGTAATAGCCATATCATGCATCATCAGCTGAGGCTTACGGAAATTATTCCATTCATTGATGGAAAGCTGGCCTATGAATGAAGCATTTGCTGTTACTGTCATTTGATCAGCCAGGTGTCCTTTTTGAAAAGCAATACCATCGAGCCGGCTGCCGGCTTGTTCCAGTGAAAGCTTTAAGTGTGTTTTGTCACTGCCTATTTTCTTGAATGCAGTAATCTCTACATCCTCAAGCAGAAACACAGGCTTTGGGTTTGCCATGCCGAATGGGGCAAGCGTACTTAGATCTTCGAGCGCCGACACCGTAATATCAGATAAAGGTACCTGCAGGTCAATCGAAGCAGAAGGGACGTAGGCAGAAGGATCCAGCACAGATGCGGCCTGCCGGCACAGCTCTGTGCGCAGGCTTTCAATATTTTCTACATTCATGGAAAGACCGGCTGCCATTTCATGGCCTCCGAATTTTTCAAGAAGCGGACGCTGCCGGGACAAATGCTCAAACATATTGAAGCCTTCAATACTCCGTGCTGATCCTTTTGCCGTTTTGGTTTCGGCGTTAATGGATAAAACAATAACTGGATGATGGTATGTTTCAACAAGTCGTGAGGCAACAATGCCGATAACGCCTTCGTTCCATCCCTCTCCTCCAGTGATGATTACTTCATTTTCGTAATAGCGTTTGTCTTCTACCTGCTTTACGGCTGTTTCTGTTAATTCTTTTACTATATTTTTTCTCGATTGGTTCAACGTATCTATCCGTCCGGCCCATTCAGCCGCTTCTTCTCCATTTTCAGAGAGCAGCAGGTGAACTGCCGGATCAGCAGAGTCCATACGCCCGGCTGCATTTAAACGCGGTCCCATCGTAAATCCCACATGATCTTCCTGCATCGTTTCCGTTTCAATACCGCACACCTTTTTTAATGCCGATATTCCGGGCCTGGTAGAAGAGGTAAGAGAATGAAGGCCTTTTTTCACCATACTTCTGTTTTCTCCGACAAGTGGCACGAGGTCGCTTATCGTACCAAGGGTCACCAGATCCAAATAATGCTCGGGCATTTCTCCAAGCAGGGCGTGAGCCACTTTAAAAGCAACGCCGACACCGGCCAGTTCTTTAAATGGATAAGGGCATCCCGGTTTTTTCGGATTTATAATTGCATAGGCTTCCGGCAGTTCTGGAGGCGGCTCATGATGATCGGTAATAATAACATCCATTCCCAGCGCATTGGCTGCGGCTACTTCATTTTTTGCACTGATTCCTGTATCTACCGTAATCATCAGGGAAGCTCCGTCAGCCGCTGCCTGTTCCACAGCCGGTACGTTGGGCCCGTAGCCTTCTGTAAAGCGATTAGGAATATACCAGCCGAACACCGCTCCTGCTTCTTTGAGCAGAAGCACCATTAACGTTGTGCTGGATACACCATCGGCATCGTAATCACCAAAAATCAATATCTTTTCTTTATCTTCTATCGCCTGTTTTATTCGTGAGACCGCCCGCTCCATGCCATCGAGTAAAAATGGATCGTGGAGCCTGGACATACTGGTATCCAAAAAGGAGGAGGCCTCTTCTACAGAGGAAAATCCTCTGGCAGATAATACTTTTGCTGCGAGAGGAGACAGGTTCATTTTTTTTTGAAGTACTTTCCATTCCTCGTTTATAGAGGAAGCTGTTTTCCAATTCATTTTGGATTTTAACATTAAAACACCCCTCAACCCGTTTATTATACTAAAGGGGTGGAAGGGTGACAATCTTATATTTTTGGCTTATGAACCGTTTTTTCCAGTGCTCTGCTTATCTTTCTTACGGCTAAACCCTTTGCTTCCTGAGGATTCAGAAGCAGGCGTGCGGTTTTTATATTTTTTTAATTCCGTACGAAGTCCGTATATTTTCACTGCATTAATGGAACCTGCGATGAAGGCTCCTATTAATACAGCGCCGAGTACGATCAGAATAAGCGGCCATTCAGCGGTGCCGAACAGGTAGTTCACTTCCACACTATTTACGTTAATAACAGCAAAAACAGCAATAATGATAGCTAAAACTAGACTTATAATAAAGACGGTTTGTGTTTTCATGACGCATTCTCCTATTCTGGGGTTTTTTCTTCAAATGGATTTACGTGCACAAATACATCCTGCACTTCTTCCATCGTTATTAACGATTCCTTTACCTGCTTTCCGATCGCATGTCCCTCCTCTACGCTGATATACGGATCTACGCCTATCTTGATATCAATTATAACGTAATGCCCGTGTTCCCGCGCAAAAAATTCATCGACATGAAGTACGCCTTCCACCTGTTCCGCATTTTTTCTCATTTCCACCGTATCTTCTGCATGCAGCACATGGTCAAGCACATTATGAATAGAGTCTTTCCCAAGCTTCCAGGCCATTCTCATGATCAGCAGGGAAACAAACAATCCCGCTAAAAGGTCTCCATAGGTAAGAAAGTCGATGTTATAGGCTCCTCCGGCAATGGAAGCCCCTATTCCTATTAAAGCGGCAATCGATGAAAACACATCAGAACGATGATGCCAGGCATCAGTTATAATCGCCTCACTTTTGTATTTTATACCCAGCTTGTATTTGTAGCGAAACATCGCTTCTTTTACCACTATCGAAAAAAGAACGGCATAAAGCGCCATAGTTCCCGGAACAACGACGGGCTCGGCGATATCTCTCACTGCGTTCAAGCCAATCTCAAACCCTACAACGAACAACAGCACCGCTACGATAATGGCCGTCAGCGTTTCTGCTTTACCGTGGCCGTATGGATGATCTGCGTCCGGCGGAAGCTTTGCCGCACGAATACCGACCAGTACCGCCACCGAACCGACAACGTCCGAGGCGGAATGGGCAGCATCAGCAACAAGAGCCCGGCTGTCTGCCGTAATTCCGATTATAAATTTTATAATAGCTAAAATAATGTTTCCAAAAATCCCGATCATAGCACCCAATCGTACCATTTTATACCGATGTTCCTGATAATCGTTCATTGCTATCATTCCTTTACCGTTGTTTCCTTGATTCCATAAAAAAAGATAGAAAAAACCATGGCACAAACCATGGTTTTTTCACTATATCGTTGGTTCCGTTTCTTTCTGCGCTTCTTTGTTCTGCTGCTTTTGTAAGCTTTTCCACTTCCAGACGACCCACAACTGGGCTGCCAGGAATAAAGAGGAATACGTTCCGGCAATAAGTCCGACAATCAGGGCAAAGGAGAACGAACGTATCGCCTCTCCGCCGAACACGTAAAGAGAAACTGCTGCAAATACGACGGTAAGAACGGTGCTGATCGACCGGCCCAGCGTCTGATTCAAACTTTTATCAACAACGGCAGAGAGCTGCTCGAAGGTCGAAACTTCTTCTTCTTTCGCCATATTCTCCCGGATCCGGTCAAACGTAACGATCGTATCATTGATGGAATAACCGACAATAGTCAATACCGCTGCAATGAAGGGTACGTTTACTTCAAGCTGAAGCGCACTGAATACGACGATAATAAAAAATGCATCATGGAACAGGGCGACGATAGCCGCAAGCGCATATAAAAACTGAAAGCGAATGGTTACATAAATGATAATACCAACCGCCGCTATAAGAACGGAAATCAGGGCATTCATTGCCAGTTCTTCTCCCACCTGCGGAGAAACGGTACTGATATTAGGTTCCTGGCCATAGTTATCAATAAAATACGTCTGTATCTCACTGATTTCTCCCTGGTCCAGTGCCCCTATAAAACGGGCATGGGCCATTTCTCCGTTATCTCCGGCAAGCGTAATGTCATCCGGTTCGTACCCTTCACCAATCGATGCAAAATCCTCCTGCACCTGCTCTGCGGTCAGCGGTTCATCTCCAGACACTTCCACCCGGGACCCGCTCTCAAAATCAATGCCGAGATTTAAACGGATCGTGACAAGCAGGGCAATTCCAACAGCCGCCATCACAAGCGAAATGATAAAAAACTTTTTTCTGTGTTTAACGAATGGAATTTCTTTTCTTCGTTTACTGCCGAGCATCAATGTCACGCTCCTTTATTCCAAAAACTCTTGGCTTTTTATTGAAAATCCGGCTTTTCACCCATAATCCGAGTAAAAACCTTGTTAAAAGAACGGCAGTTAAAAAGCTCGTTAAAATACTGACAATCAGCACGACAGCAAATCCCTGAACCGAACTGGTGCCATAATAAAAGAGCACGCCGGCAGCGATAATAGTTGTGATGTTTGCATCAACGATCGTGGAGAAAGAACGGCTCGTTCCTAATTTAAAAGCACTGATGACAGATCTTCCTTCACGCAGTTCTTCTTTAATCCGTTCGTAGGTAATGATATTGGCATCTACCGCCATACCTACACCGAGTACTAAAGCAGCCAGTCCGGGCAGAGTAAGAACTCCCTGCATCCAGTTAAAGACAACAAGACGACGTAAATATAGCTTGTTAGAGAAATAATGGATATAACTCCCAAAAAACGGTAATAGTAAAGCATAAACGCAAAGATCAGCCCAATTCCGATAAATCCGGCAAATATGGTCTGGTCCATGGCCTCTTCTCCAAGTGAAGCGCCGACCGCATTGGAATAAATTTCTTCCAGTTCGACCGGAAGCGATCCGGAATTAAGAATTTCCGCTAAAAACTCCGCTTCTTCGAGTTCAAAATTTCCTTCTATCTGTACGGTATCGGTATAAAGAGGTTCGTTAACGGAAGGCGCCGATAAAAACTTAGGATCTTCCTTCTGCGATTCTTCTATAAAAGAATCGCCTTCTTCATAATCGAGCCAAATCACCATCAAGTTCTCCGGTGGAGGATATTCTTCAATCACCTGTTCTGTTACCCGGCCGAATTCATCACCGTCCCGGAGACCAACAGAAACCACGGGCTGATTGCCCTGATCAAAATTCACGCTCGCTCCACTTTCCTGAAGGTCATCCCCGGACAAAAGCACGTTGTCATCTATGTCGCGGAAACTCAAGTCCGCTTCGGTAGCCAAAAGCTCCCGTGCCTGCTGCTGATCGTCTATGCCGGCCAGCTGAACCCGGACACGGTTATCTCCTTCGATTGATATATTAGGCTCTGACACCCCCAAAACGTTCACACGCTGATCAAGGGCACTTACGGTTGACTGCATCGTTTCTTCAGTCACTTCCCCTTCACCATCAGGGTTGCTGACTTCATATAATATCTCAAAGCCCCCCTGCAGATCGAGGCCGAGGTTAATGCTTTTGGCGGTATTAAGCGCCGTTTGGGACATCAATCCCCCAATAGCAAGAACGATGAGAAAAAAGATAACAATTCTCGATTTTTTTATCATGCTTCGGTACATCCTCTCTATACGCTGGCTCATCATTGCTTTTTTCATGAAAAAACTTGGCAGTGCTGCCAAGTTTGCTGTTACGGGCCTTTTTATACACAGAACAAGCTAATTATACGGATGCATCTAAATCAATGTCAAATCACTTTTTTCTGCACGGTTACCCCTATCCTTCCGAACGGGCATTTCGGGTGCTTTCGATATCTTCCAAAATAGAAGCAAGCTGATTGCCGCTGCGGCTTTTTGCTTCAAGGTCAATATAGGAATTAATCGTAAGACGGTTCATGTAGTCACTCATTTTCAGATGAAGAATATCCTGTACTACTTTATGTAAGTGCACTCTTTTTTTCCAGGTCCGCTCGTTCTCCAGTAAATACTCCCATATTGTTTCTTCTGTAACGTTAATATAGCCAAGCATATGAAATTCCTCTTTTTTACTCTGCAGGGCCGGCTGAACCACATCTTTCCAATTGCTGACTGAATATAGCATACTTCCGCTCCTTCACCTGTTTTGCTCTTCTCTTTACCTAACCTCTTCTTTATTCTAGCAGGGGAGAGCACAAAGAAAAAGCTGTCTCTCCAAAATTAATAAAATGGAGAAACAGCATTTTTTTTAATGGAAGTACATTAATCTTCGTTTACTACCTCTTTAACCGCGCTGCGGTCAAAAGTCAGCTTACTGCTTCCATCTACGATAATAACTAATTTGTTTTCATCTATCGCATCAATTGTACCGTGAAGGCCTCCAATTGTGACGATACGATCCCCTTTTTGGAGATTAGAGTGCATCTGCGTGATTTGTTTCTGCTTTTTCTGCTGTGGACGAATAAGCAGAAAATAAAAAATAGCAAACATTAGCACAAGCATAATTATTGCTTCCATGATTTGTCCCTCCCTTCGCTGATTAAAAAAACCTAAAAGTTCTTGGCATTTTCTTTATTAAAGCCGTATGCCTCGAAATATTCTTCCCTGAAATCAAGGAGCCTGTCTTCGCGTATAGCCTGGCGGACCTGCTCCATTAAGTTTAACAGGAAATAAAGATTGTGATAAGAAGTGAGCCTGAAACCAAATGATTCGTTGCACTTCACCAAATGACGTATGTAAGCTCTGGAATAATTTTTGCAAACATGGCAGTCACATTTCTCATCAATTGGTCGGAAGTCCCGGGCAAACTTTGCATTTCTAACGACAAGACGGCCGGAACTTGTCATGCATGTCCCGTTTCTTGCAATTCGAGTCGGAAGGACACAGTCAAACATATCGATGCCTCGGATCGCTCCATCTATTAATGAATCAGCAGATCCTACACCCATCAAATACCTTGGCTTGTTATCCGGAAGAAGTGGAGTCGTATATTCCAGCACACGATTCATGATTTCTTTCGGCTCTCCAACTGATAGACCGCCTATAGCATAACCCGGAAAGTCGAGAGAAATCAATTCTTTCGCCGATTGTTTACGAAAATGTTCATATTCTCCGCCCTGCACTATTCCAAACAGCCCCTGCGTATCCGGATTAGCATGCGCACCCAGACAGCGCTCTGCCCATCTGGAAGTTCTTTCTACGCTGGCTTTCATGTATTCTTCGCTCGCAGGATGCGGCGGACACTCATCAAAAGCCATCATAATGTCCGGCCCGAGGTCATTTTGAATCTGCATCGCCTTTTCAGGAGACAAAAACAGCTTCTCTCCGCTGATATGATTTCTAAAATGAACGCCTTCTTCTTTAATGTCCCTGAGTTTACTTAAGCTGAACACCTGAAACCCGCCGGAATCGGTTAAAATCGGCTTGTTCCAGTTCATGAATTTGTGCAGGCCGCCGGCTTCTTTAATAATATCTTCGCCGGGTCTGATCCATAGATGATACGTATTGCTCAAAATAATCTGGGCGTGCATTTCCTCGAGTTCATCCGGACTGATGGTTTTGACAGTTGCCATCGTGCCTACCGGCATAAATATCGGCGTTTCAATGACCCCGTGGGGAGTATGAAGCTTTCCGAGTCTGGCTCCGGACTGCTTGCACGTTTTTATTAGTTCATAACGAATCGCGCTCATGTGACGCCCCCTCCCTTTTTAATAAACATAGCATCTCCAAAGCTGAAAAATCTGTATTTATTATTTACTGCCTCTTCGTATGCATTTAATATTGTATCTTTTCCTGCCAAAGCGCTGACAAGCATAACCAGCGTTGATTTCGGAAGGTGGAAATTGGTGAGCAGGGCATCAATTCCTGAAAAGGAATAGCCTGGATAGATGAAAATATTCGTCCATCCCGCCCCCGCAGTAAACAGGCCGTTATTCTGTCCGGCAATAGTCTCGAGCGTACGGGCCGACGTGGTTCCCACAGCTGTAATAGTGCCGCCGGAACGCCTTACTTCATTCAGCGTCTCCGCTGCCTGCTGCTTTAATTCATAAAATTCAGAGTGCATATCATGATCTTCGATGGAATCCACCGAAACGGGCCGGAACGTACCGAGGCCGACGTGAAGCGTAAGGGGAACAATGTGAACCCCCTGCTCCTGCAGTTCATGAAGCAGATCTTCTGTGAAATGAAGGCCTGCTGTCGGCGCGGCGGCTGAACCATTGTTTTCAGCATATACGGTCTGATAGCGCTCCTGGTCCTCCAGCTTTTCTTTAATATAAGGAGGAAGCGGCATTTCACCAAGGGACTCCAAAATTTCCAGAAACACCCCTTCGTAGGAAAACTGAAGAATGCGGCCGCCGTGTTCCTGCAGTTCTGTACATTCGGCTGTAAGCTTTCCTCCGCCGAACGTTATCACTGTGCCAATTTTAATTTTTTTGGCGGGCTTTACGAGCGTTTCCCATTTGTCTTCTTCGAGCTGCTTTAACAGAAGTATTTCAATCGCAGCCCCCGTGTCTTTTTCTCCGATCAGCCGGGCGGGGAGTACGCGTGTGTCATTAATGACCAGCGCATCTCCTTTTTGAAGAAACGTTTTCACTTCGGGAAATTGACGGTGCTCCACTTCACCTGACTGCGGATCGACTACCATCAGCCGGGAGCGGTCTCTATTTAACAGAGGAGTCTGGGCGATCAGCTCCTCCGGAAGTTCAAAATCAAAATCCTGTACGTTCATTTCCAGTATTCCTTTCTATGCATGCCATTTTAACGAAAACGGCCTATCACAAATAAGATCAAAGATAACACGATACTTATAATGATGGAAGTAGCGAGCGGAAAATAAAAGGAAGTATTTTCTCCTTTAAAGAAAAAATCTCCCGGCAGCCGGCCTAATGAAATATAACGTCCGCCTACCTGCCAGATCAATCCAAATAGGATAAGTGCCGCTCCGAGACCAATCAGCAGTTTTGGGATATCGTTCACTGCTCGGGCACCTCCAGCTGAAAGTGCTCATACACTCTGGCGCTTACCATCCGCCCTCTCGGACTCCTTATTAAAAATCCAATTTGTAGCAGATACGGTTCATATACATCTTCCAGCGTATGGGATTCTTCCCCAATAGACGCTGCTACCGCTTCGACTCCTACCGGTCCGCCGGCAAAAGTTTCTATGATGCTCTTAAGGAGCTTATGGTCAATGTGGTCCAGGCCCAGCTTATCGACCTGAAGCTTTTCCAGCGCATTTCTTGCTATGCTTTCTGTTACGAGGCCGTCTCCCTGTACCATTGCAAAATCACGGACGCGGCGCAGAAGCCTGTTGGCAATACGCGGGGTTCCCCTTGAACGTCTTGCCATTTCATAAGACGCTTCTTCGGTAATATCGAGTTGGAATAAATCCGCGCTGCGGGCAACAATTTTCGCAAGCTCCTCCGGCTGGTAATATTCCAGACGGGCGTGAACCCCAAATCTATCCCGCAGAGGGGCTGTAAGCATTCCCGCTCTTGTGGTTGCTCCTATAAGGGTAAAAGGCGGGAGATCAAGCCTTACCGAACGGGCCGTCGCGTCTTTTCCAATCATAATATCAATACAGAAATCTTCCATTGCCGGATACAGCACCTCTTCAATTGTGCGCGGAAGACGATGTATTTCATCAATAAACAAAACATCCCCCGGCTCCAGCGCGGTAAGAACCGCTGCCAGATCACCGGGCTTTTCAATTGCGGGACCGGATGTTGTTTTAATGTTTACGCCCATTTCGTTGGCAATAATCATAGCAAGTGTCGTTTTACCAAGACCGGGCGGACCATATAGCAGCACATGGTCCAGGCACTCTTCCCTCATCTTGGCGGCCTCTATAAAAATACTTAAATTATCTTTTACTTTGTGCTGTCCAATGTATTCTGAAAACTGCAGAGGACGAAGACCGCTTTCCATCGACTGATCATCGTTGGTTGCTTCCTGCGATACGATACGGTCATCCATTACTGCTCACCACCATTTTTATTCATTCGTCTCTCCTTTATGAGAGCATCCACTGCAGGGCTTTCCTGACGTATTCATCTGCGCTCATCTGTTCCTTGGCAAGCTTTGGCTTCACTTTTTGTATTTCTTTTTCTACATAGCCCAGTGCTCTCAATGCTTCCAGTGCTTCTTCAAGCGGCTGGTCGAATAGGGGGCCGGATGCATTCGACGAAGCAAGATAGCCTTCTTCTCCTACAATATCCTGAAGCTTTCCCTTTAGGTCGAGAATCATCTGTCTTGCTGTCTTTTTTCCAACACCGGGAAATTTCACTAAAAATGCTTCATTCTCATTTTCAATTGCTTCTACTACTTGAAGCGGAGCCCCGGCTGCGAGAATCGCAAGCGCACCCTTCGGACCGATGCCGCTCACCTGAAGCAGCCGTTCAAACAGCTCGCGCTCTTTTCTTGATTTAAATCCGTAAAGTCTTAGTATATCTTCTCTTACATACTGGTAGGTATACACCGTATTTTCTTCATTCAGCTGGAACACAAAAGGATTGGCGCAGTAGATCAAGTATCCAATGCCCCCGACCTCCACTGTAATCGTGTCTCCTTCTGCCCGTACCACTCTGCCTGCTACATATTCTATCAATCAAGACACCCTTCCCCATCCTGCGAACATACTTTCCCTAATCCTATCAAAAAAGCCGGCGTTTGGGTATTACTGATTTATTTGCTCCTGCGTTTCATTCCAGTCATAATTGTGATGAACGTCCTGGACATCATCGTTTTCCTCCAGCACATCAATCAGCTTTATCATCGCTTCCGCGTTTTCCTCATTGAGCTCTACCGTTGTTTCAGGCTCCATAAGCACTTCCGCTTTTTCTACTTTATATCCTTTTTCTTCAAGCTCCGTTTTCACCTGCTCCAGCTCTTTAACCGGCACGGTTACTGTGAATACTTCTTCATCCTGCCAGACATCATCCGCGCCGGCTTCAATAGCATCAAGCATAGCGGTTTCTTCTTCTACACCTTCACTGGAAAGAAAAATATAGCCGTTCTTGTGAAACATAAAAGCAACACAGCCGCTTTCTCCCATATTGCCGCCGTTTTTATTAAAGGCATGACGGATCTCTGCTACGGATCGGTTCTTGTTATCTGTAAGCACGTCGACCATGACTGCCGCGCCTCCCGGACCGTATCCTTCGTACGTAATTTCTTCATACTGAATGCCGCTTGTATCACCGGATGCTTTCTTAATCGTCCGTTCTACATTATCGCCGGGAATATTTTCTGCTTTTGCTTTGGCAATGGCAGCCCGAAGCCGCAGATTTGTGGAAGGATCATCTCCTGCTTCCCGAACTGCAGCAAAAATCTCCTTGGAAAGCTTCGTAAAGATCTTCGCCCGCTTTGCATCCTGTCTTTCTTTTCTATGCTTAATATTATTCCATTTTGAATGCCCTGCCATAACAGATCTCTCCTCTATTTTATCTTGATAAATAGCTGTTTTTCCTTTAAAGTCAATTACACGAGGTACCGTAAATAAGCACACTAGGAGCATATACTATGAATAATCCGGATAAAATGCTCGGCGAAGTACGCCGTAACCAAATACTCAAGTGGCTTGAGGAAGCATCCTCTCCCTTAACAGGAAGTGAATTAGCCAAACGAACAAAAGTCAGCCGGCAGGTTATCGTACAGGATGTTTCCCTTTTAAAAGCAAAAGGACAGCCTATTCTGGCAACAGCCCAGGGCTATATTCTTGTAGCTGCCCAGGCTCCATCCATGGTTCAACGAAAAATAGCCTGCTATCATCTCTCTGATATAGAAACGACGCAGAAAGAGCTTCAGATTGTAGTGGATTATGGAGCAGTAGTTGTGGATGTTTCGGTAGACCACCCTATATACGGCGACCTTACCGCCTCTTTATTAATTAAAAATCGTTACGACATCAGTCAGTTCATCAAAAAAATATCCAGCACAAACGCTGCGCTGCTCTCTGAGCTGACCGGCGGCACGCACATGCATACTATTGAAGCCGCTTCTGAACAAATTTTGGATAACGTATGTGATGCATTGGAAGAAGAAGGATTTCTCCTTTCCTAATGCCTGTCTTCTTGAAGAAAAGCCGATTCCTTATTTAGGAATTGGCTTTTTTTCTGTGCTTTCTATTTCTTCAACGGAGAATAGACAGGGATAGCTCCCTAGTATACGAACTCCACAGCCAAGTGCTTCTAGTTCTGCTACTGCACCGGGAAGCAGCACATCATCCATCAGCTGATCCACGTCAATCACAAAAAAGTAGTTTCCGATTCCTGTTTTCATCGGCCTTGATTCAATCTTCGTCAAGTTCAGCTTTCTCCAGGCAAATGCAGACAGGACCTGGTGCAGGGCACCGGAAAAGTCGGAAGGCAGAGTAACCATTAATGTGGTTTTATCTCCCGTCCGGCTGGCAGCCGGCTGTAATTCCATTGAATCTTCCTGGGCGAGCACGACAAATCTCGTATGATTATTTTCGTAGTCATGTACATTTTCATTAACAATCGTCAATCCATACTGTTCAGCCGCTAATATATTAGCTACAGCCGCTGCGTTCATGGATGGATCATCATGCAGTTTTTCGGCAGCAGCGGACGTAGAGTTTGTGTAATGCAGGCTGGCACCGGGCAGTATATCTGTCAGAAAATCATGGCATTGGGCAATCGCATGAGGGTGCGAATACACATCCTCAATTTCCCTCCACTGCTCAGCGCGGGAAGGATGCACCATTAAATGCTGTTCAATCGGAACGGTTACTTCCCCGATGATAGGAAGGTTGTGTTTGTGAATTAAATAGTCCAGCGTCATGTTTACTGATCCCTCAATCGTATTCTCAAGAGGAATAACCGCCCGGTCTATATCTTCGGCCGCTAAGGCGTCCATGCAGGCCGGAATCGTCTCAAATGGAACTAGCTCTTCACCTGCGAAAATAGAAACTGCCGCCATTTCAGTAAACGTCCCCTTCGGGCCTAGATATCCTATCTTATTCATAACCATCGTTCCTTCCCTGTTTCAATAAATTTACAATGACCCTGATCCGACTACTTCTGCTTTCTCTACAGCAGGCATTGCCTGAATTCTGCGTACAAGCTCTCTAATTTCCATATTCAAAGCAGACGTATCTACTGTAAGCGTAACGTTGGCTCTTCCCTGTAGAGGAATGCTTTGGTTGATTGTTAATACGTTGGCATTCGCTCTCGCCATTAGCGCCAGCAGCTCGGATAATGAGCCTGACTTATCCACAAGCTGAATAGATAATGTAATAATCTGCTCTTGTATCATTTGGTGAAAAGGAAAGACTGCGTCTTTGTATTTATAAAAAGCACTCCGGCTTAAGTTGACTTCAGCTGCTGCATCCGCCACTCTGGCTACCTTCCCGCTTTCGAGGATAGCTTTTGCAGCCAGTGTTTTCTGCATTGCTTCTGTCAGCAGATCCTGGCGCACTAAATAAAATTGGTCCATTTTCTCTGCCAATATGTTTCACCGCCATTAACCATGGTCGATACCATCATTTTCATACTAATTATACATTATAAAGACTTGCACGCTGTTTTACAACAAGCGGGCAAGCCCAAGGTCTTCTAGCCTTCCATGAATTCAAATTCAAAATCAAGAAGTTTTACTATATCGCCGTGCTTTGCTCCTTTTTCCCGGAGTGCACTGTCTATTCCCATGTGTCTCATCTGACGGGAGAATTTTTTAATGGATTCATCGCGCATCATGTCGGTCATTTTGAAGCGGCGCTCAATTTCTTTTCCTGAAATGATAAACGTGCCGTCTTCATCAATCGTAATTTCGAAAGCCTGTTTTTCCTTATCAAAGGAGTAAAGAACACGCTGTTCTTTATCCACATGATCTTCGTAAAGAGGAAACTCAGGGGTCGTGTCGATCAATTCAGCCACCGTACGCAGCAGATTCGTTAACCCGCTTTTTGTCAGGGCTGACACTGGAAATACCTGCAGGTCTTTTGGTGCTTTTTCCAGAAAAGCATCCAGTCTTTCCTGGGCTTCCGGCATGTCCATTTTATTAGCTACTACAACCTGCGGACGTTCAAGCAGACGCATATTATATTGCTTAAGCTCTTCATTAATTTTTAAATAATCATCATATGGGTCTCTGTCCTCTATACCGGACATATCCAGAACATGCACAATGACACGTGTTCTTTCAATATGACGGAGGAACTGGTGTCCAAGTCCTACGCCTTCGTGGGCGCCTTCAATTAAACCGGGGAGATCAGCCATAACAAAGCTGACGCCTTCTTTAACATTAACAACACCAAGGTTTGGTTTTAACGTAGTAAATGGATAATCAGCGATTTTGGGACGGGCGGAAGAAACTACGCTTAGTATAGTTGATTTTCCTACACTTGGAAATCCTACGAGACCGACATCAGCCAGAACCTTCAGCTCAAGCGTTACGTTCCGGTCGCCTGCCGGCTCCCCTTTTTCACTCAGCTCCGGAGCAGGGTTGGAAGGAGACGCAAATCTTGAGTTGCCTCGTCCTCCGCGTCCGCCTTTTATAATGACCGCGCGCTGTCCGTGTTCTACAAGATCGGCCAGTGCCTGGCCCGTCTCATCGTCGGTTACAATCGTACCGGGCGGAACTTTAATAATTAAATCGTCAGCCCCTCTGCCATGCTGGTTTTTAGGGCGTCCATGTTCACCCGGCTTGGCTTTGAAATGTTTTTTATAACGGAAATCCATTAACGTACGAAGGCCTTCATCTACTTCAAATACAACGTCGGCACCTCTTCCGCCGTCGCCTCCGGCCGGGCCGCCGTCTGGTACATATTTTTCGCGCCGGAATGCTACCATACCATCGCCGCCGTCTCCGGCTTTCAGGTAGACTTTTACTCTATCTACAAACACATGCTTCACTCCTTATTTTTTATTCAGTACAAATACCAGTTCCTGCTCGTTTGCTACGATATTCTCTACGTAGCAGCTCGAGGAAACTTTCCACTCAGCCAGCCACTCCTGCATGTGTTTCATATCCTGGATACCGCCCTGGAAATCAAACTCAATATAGGGGGATTCCTGAAGATGAAAGCTCACGAGAAGATTCGGGTCTGTCATGCTGTTGGACTGCTCATTAAGCTTTTCAAAAAATTGGTCAAAAAATTTCAGCCAGCACATTTCATGCCGGGCACAATCTATTGGTTTTCCGATCATTTCAATATCTAAATGAAATTTCTGCCACTGCCAATTGAAGGTAATCAATTTATAAGCAAGGTCCGGCGTATTCAAGTCGGACAGCTTTGCTTCGTGCTCAGCGCGTCTTGTTACTTCATTGAGAATGTCATAGACACGATCTTTTCGGTCCAGCTGCAGATTTCCTTTGATGACCTGCACTACATTCATCCAGTCATGCCTGGAATGCCGGAGAATATTCAATTTATCTTTTTCCTGCAATATTCAACACTTCCCAGTTTTTGACATTAGACTAAAGTTGTGTGCAGCCAAAGGCTGAAACCTAGAATGATTAATGATGAAAAGACCCGTTCGGGCTGTTTTCTACAGCTTCTGTGTTTTCTTATCGTACCATTAATTCCCCGGTGAAAACCAGAACAGCCTATAAATCGTCCAGAATTGAATGTACCTGACATTGGGTGAAATAACAACAAAAAGTTTCGCCGGCTGCTTCTGCCGACGGGTAAAGCCGGGCCATTCCCGGGATAATATTTCTTTTTATCAGCCGCGTTCTCCTATACAATAAAATAATAAAGTTTTCTTCACATTAAAGCTATATTTAGAAATGAGGGAATGGACATGCGGGATGAAGAGTATATTTACGGTAATACACCTTGTTATTTAGGAAGCACCGACGTCTCCGACGACTGGAAGAAAGCAGCCGGCAAAGATGTGCTGTTTTACGGTGTGCCCTGGGAAGGGGCAGTGACCTGGGGGGATTTCACCGGCTGTGAGCTGGCTCCTAAAGTGATAAGGCTCAGCTCCGCGAGATACAGCGGCTACCTGCCTGAACTTGATCATATAGATGTAAAAGAACATCTTACAATGGGCGACGCCGGCGACATTGACGTTGTGCCGTCCAATGTCGAAGAAACGATGAAGCGGATTGCCGCATTTGCAGGCAGGGCCTGGGACAGCGGGGCATTCCCCATAGCATTGGGAGGAGATCACGGCATTACCTATCCTATTGTAAAAGCGCTGGCTTCCAAAGGAAAAAAAGTAGGAATCATTCATATGGATGCCCATTATGACAACAATGACAGCTCTATGGGGGATCCATACGGCCGCGGGGCCCCGTTTGCCCGCTTGTATGAAACAGACGGCGTCCGAAATGAAAGCCTCGTTCACTTAGGCATTCACGGGCCGAGAAACAAGCCGGAAAATGGGCGAAGCGCAAAAGAGGCCGGCGCCGTAACTCTCACGCTTCATGATATCCGCAAAAACGGACACGATCTGGAGGCGTTTGCGGATAAAGTATACGCGATTGCTTCCGAACAGACCGATGCCGTTTACTTAAGCATCTGCAGCGATGTCCTTGACCACGCTTTTAACCCCGGTGGTCCCATTGACGGAAATGGACTTCATTCTCATGAACTATTAACGCTTATTCACGCTTTTGCTAAAAAAGGGCTGATCGGAATGGATTACGTGGAAGTGTATCCCCAGCAGGATCCCAACGACTTTTCCTCTCACTTTGTAACAAACGCCGTGCTTTATGCTTTAGCCGGCCATTATCTTTCCAAAGCATAATCAAAACCCCTCCTATGGAGGGGTCAAGCTGTTGAAAAAGATAAAATACAGGTATTTTTATACAAAATCTTTACAGGGGTGCTTTCCGCAGGCCATGCCTCAGCTAAAGAGGAGAAAACGCCTCTTTATCTTCTGCTATGGCTGTTCTGCAGGAGTCACCCCTGTTTATTTTTCTATTTTTCTTTTCATAAAATACTTTAAAAATATATGAGATCATGTATGGATATACAAAATGGAACAGCTTCTCAACAATCTGGCCCCTCCTGTGGAGGGGGTTTTTCAGGTGGTTGGGAAAGTTTTCTTTTGCAGCAGTTTTTTGTAGGCAATACACTGGAATGGTCGTATACTAAAAAGAAAAAGAGCGATCCTAAGATGCTTGGCAAAGCCAAAAATCATCGGCGCAGTCAAGTAACTATTTCTGTAAAAGAACTGGTGTCCGCTGATCACTTTCTCCGAACCATTTATACAATGATTGATTTTCAATTTAAGGAGGAAAACAAGTGGAAGAAGAGAGCCGTAAAACCGCTGGCTGGCTTGTTATCGTATTGCCTACAGTGATTTATGGGGGAGTTAGTCTACTGCAAATGATTGTTTCCATGGATGCAGGTTATGTAGATAATCAAATTCGGCAGGATTTGTTTCGTGCAGGTCATGCGCATGCGGGAGTGCTCCTTATCTTGGCGTTGGTCGTACTGTTATATGTGGATCATACTTCTTACGGACCGGGACCGAAGCGCTTTATCCGGCACAGCATTCCATTATCGGCCATTCTGCTTCCGGTTGGTTTTTTCTTTTCCGTATTAGATCCGCAGGCCACAGAGCCGAATGCTTTTATTTATACTGCTTACGCTGGGGCTGTCCTTCTTGCCGCCGGTTTATTGACGCTCGGCTTTGGCTTGGTGAAAAATAACAGTAGAAACAGAGACTAACACACCCTTCTTATTTAACTCATAAAAAATGAAAACTATCTAAACTTTAAAAGCTGTCGAGAAAGAAAACTTTCTCGACAGCTTTTTATGGGCAAGGGTCTGGAAGGTCGGACCACTGAAGAAAACAATTTTTGTTTCTTTCATTTCTCAACAAACTGCAAAACCCCTTCTGTGGACGGGTTTTTTGTTTAGTATTTTTCATGCTGCAGCACGAACTGCGCCCCTTTTTCCCCCTGCAGGATACAATCAGGAAGACCTACGCCTTCAAAGGCTGCGCCGCCTGCGTATACAGCAGGAAACGCTGTTTGGAGACGATTTCTTGTTTCCGCAAGCGCCTGCTTATGCCCAATTTCATACTGGGGCATGGATTGTCTCCATCTTGTTACTAAAAAGTCGGAAGGCTCTGCCTGAATCTGCATAATTTTTTCCAAATCATGACGTACGGCATTCAATATTTCTTCATCCGTTTTTTCGACAATATCTTCTCCGCCGGGCTTTCCTACATAACAGCGGATTAACGCTTTTCCCGCCGGTGCGGAATGCTTCCATTTGCGGTGGGTCCAAGTGCAGGCCGTAATCGTATAATCTGCTTTTTTGGATACAACAAACCCCGTACCATCGAATGATTCCGGGACTTCTCCGGCTTCAAACGTCATCGATATCGTAGCCACAGTTGTAGACGGGATGTTTCCCAGCGTCTTTTCAATAACCGGATCCTGAAGCAGCCTGGAGGTTACGTGCGGAGGGGTTGCCATAATAACGTTATCTACTTCTTCAGTAGAGCCGTCTTTAAAATGAAGCATCATGCCGCGGTCCGTTTTGGAAAGCCGCGTCAGTGTCGTATCTTTTTTTACGGCCTCTTCTTCTAAATGGTTTTCAATGGCTTCTACTAAAGAATACAATCCTCTTTCAAAGCTTAGAAAAGCCCCCTTTTTCTTAGAAGGGTCTTCATTTTTCTCAGGAGCAGGCGGCTTTAAGCCGCGCATCAACTTTGATATTTCTGTTCAGCTTCGAAAAACTGGGGGTAGGTCGCCTGCAGGCTGAGCTTATCTATATCCCCCGCATACACTCCTGATAAGAGCGGATCAATCAAATAATCAACCGCCTCACTACCAAGACGACGGCGGAAAAAGCCGCCGAGGGATTGATCCTCTGCCGGCGAGCTTTTCGGTATCACTAAATCAGCTAAAGCCCGCACTTTTCCTTTAAAGCTGAGAAGAGGCGTTTTCCAAAACGGCATCCACTTCGTCGGCACACCCATAACCGATCCCTTAGGAATCGGATATAAGTTAGTTTTTTTAGAATATAAGCCTGACCGGCAAAGTTGGAAACCAGCTCTTTATCGATACCTACCTCTTTTGCAAGGCGGGACGCGCTTTCTTTTCGGGCAAGAAAAGAGTCAGGTCCTCTTTCCATAACAAAGCCGTTCCGGTATTCCGTCTGTATTTTCCCGCCAAGCCTGCTGCTGCTCTCAAACAGCTTAAATTCCATATCCAGATCGTTTGCCATAATAGCTTTCTGCAGGTAATAGGCGGCGGAAAGGCCGGTGATACCGCCCCCAATAATAGCTGTTTTAGTCGTCATTACAGTCACTTCTCTACGCTGGCATTCATTTTGCTTTCAATGACATTCGCCAGCGCATTTAGAAATTCAGGCTTTGCATTAGGCATCTCCGGACGATAGTAAGCCGCGCCTACTTCATCTGTCGCAGCTTTACACTCTACGTCATTATCAAACAAAACTTCCAGATGGTCGGTCACAAACCCTACCGGACAGTAAACAAACGCATTAAATCCCTTATTGTGGGCCAGATCTTTAGTTAAATCCTGAACATCCGGGCCAATCCATGGATCCGGCGTGTTGCCTTCACTCTGCCAGCCTATATCATAATGCTTAATACCTGCCTGTTCGGCGATCATTTCCGCCGTTTCACGCAGCTGCTCCGGATAAGGATCTCCATTGGCCAGAATTTTTTCCGGAAGACTGTGGGCGGAAAAAATAACGCAGGTTCTGTTTTCGTCTTCTACTTCTGCCATCGTTTCTTTTACCTGATTGACCCAGTAGTCTATAAAGAGCGGTTCTTTATACCAGCTTTCCACACTGTGGATTACCGGCCCATTAATTTTTTCGGACGTCTCTTTGGCACGGCCGTTGTATGACTTTACGCTGAAAGTGGAAAAATGCGGGGCCAGAACGATACTGTATGCTTCTTCAATACCGTCTTCTTTCATCTGCTCTACCGCTTCTTCAATAAACGGGTCAATATGTTTAAGGCCCAGGTACATCACAAACTCTACATCCTCATGACGGCTGTTAAGCACCTCCGTCAGTCCGTTTGCCTGATCTTCTGTCAGACGCGCCAGCGGAGAAATGCCGCCGATCGCTTTATAACGCGACACCAGATCTTCGAGTGCTTCTTCCGAAGGCTTTCTGCCGCGGCGGATATGGGTATAGTAAGGCTCTACTTCTTCCAGGCTTCTCGGCGTTCCGTAAGCCATGACGAGGAGTCCAATTTTCTTTTTCATATTAATTACTCTCCTTTGCCTGTTTCGTATAATCATGAACAAATGCTGTCAATCGTTTTAACACCTGCGGATCTACTTCCGGAAAGACCCCGTGTCCCAAATTGAAGATGTATGCATCATTTTTTATACCTTCATCAAGAATAGGCTTTACCTGCTCTTCAATTTTTTCCCACGGTGCCAGGAGAAGCGATGGATCCAGATTGCCCTGCAGGGCTTTATGGACGCCTGCCTGCCTGGCTTCTCCAATGCTTGTTCTCCAGTCGAGTCCCATTACATCAATAGGCAGATCATTCCACTCCTGCATTAAATGACCGGCACCTACACCGAACATAATAAAGGGCACGTCTTTTCTCTGCAGTTCTGTAAATATTCTATGCATTACCGGTTTTACAAACGTCCGGTAATCTGCCGCATTCAATGCTCCGACCCAGGAATCAAAAATCTGAATCGCTTTAGCACCGGCTTCTATCTGTGCATTAATGTACACGATAGTCATATCAGCCAATTTATTCATAAGCAGATTCCATGCTTCGGGCTTCGCATGCATAAACGCTTTGGTATGGTGATAATTTTTCGATGGTCCTCCCTCAATCATGTAGCTTGCCAATGTGAATGGTGCGCCGCTGAAACCGATTAAAGGAACATTCAGCTGCTTTTCGAGAAGGGAAATAGTATCGAATATATACGGAACGTCTTCTTTTGGATGTAGTTCACCAAATGCTTCTATATCCCGCATGGACCGGACCGGATTGGAAATAACCGGGCCGATGCCGGATTTAATTTCTACATCGACTCCCATGGCTGGAAGCGGAGTCATAATATCTTTATATAAAACAGCTGCATCGTTATTGTATTGATCAACCGGCAGTTTGGTTACATACGCGCATAACTCCGGCTGGTGGGTAATTTCAAATAATGAATATTTTTCTTTTATCTTGCGGTATTCCGGCTGAGACCTTCCCGCCTGTCTCATATACCAAACCGGTACATGATCCGTCGCCTCGCCTCTGCAAGCTTTTAAAAACCGGTCGTTGAATGGCATGTTCATCTCCTGCACCCCTTTTAACTGCACTGATATCATATCGGTGGCCTGTCTTATTCTGTGTGAATTCCATATCATTTTTACCATACTCTTGTCTGAATGTCATGTATAGTACTTATCGCAAAGAGTCATTAATTGTCCATAACGCCTTATGCCGGCGCTGACTTTTTTTCATAAAAAATACCGGCACTAAATAAGTGCCGGCTGCCTGCTTTAAGAAGCAGATCCCCAGATGGATCCCACTTCCACTTCCGTAATGTTGGAAGGTTCTCCTTCCTGGTTCGTCTGGGAATTAAATGGAACTACTTTGTAATCTTTTAATGAAAATACATTTACTCCTTCGACGGTATAAGAGCCCTCGCCCTGAACTTCAGCAATTTCTGTTTCTTCATCCCCGTCGATTTCGTAAAGCTTATATTTCACCCGGTCATCCTCGGATGGCGTCCAGGTAAGCTGCACATTAATCAAACCGGAGCCTTTAAAGCTTAATGAAGAATTCAGGTCATTGACTTCTCCCATATTGATCGGATCGGCCAGATCCTGTACCCCTTCCGGCTTTTCGAACTCCTGCTGTGACGCTGTCTGCTCCTCCGGGAGACGATTTAAAATTTCTTTGAACAAAGTAGCGGCGTACGAACTGCCGCCTTCCAGATAATTTTCCTCCGTTGTCTGGTCATACCCCATCCACAGGGATCCCGTCCACTCCGGTGTATAGCCTGCAAACCAGGCATCTCTGGCTGCATCATCCACAGCTTCAAAAGAGGTTGTGCCGGTTTTTCCGGCAAGAGCATAGGAAGTATTGCCGCCTGCTGAACCGGTTCCTTCCAGTACAGCCTGCTCCAGCATTCTTGTCATATACCATGCGTTCTGCGGAGTGGTTACTTCGGTTTCATTTACCTCTCGTTCACCGATTGTTTCTCCACTGCGGTCTTCGATCTTTTCTATAAAATAAGGTTCTACTTTCATACCATTATTGGAAAATGACGTATAGGCCCTGGCGATTTCAAGCGGGGACGTTCCTTCGGACAAGCCCCCCAGAGCTACACCGAGTCCTTCGTCTTCCACCTGCAGTCCGGCTTCTTCCATCCAGCTTCTGCTGTAGCTTTCTCCGATTTGATCATAGAGCCACACGGCTGATGTGTTCGTAGACTCGATCAGAGCCTGTGACATGGAGAGTTCACCCTGGTATTCATCATTATTATTGGATGGCTCATATCCATCGTAATCTGTTTTTTCATCCACCAGCATCGAATAAGGTTCATAATCGCCGGTATCAAGTGCCGGTCCGTATACAGCAAGCGGCTTCATTGCAGACCCAGGCTGCCGTTTCATTGTCGTCCGGTTCAGGCCCTGGCGCACATATTCTCTTCCACCTTGTGCCGCTGTCACTCCTCCGGTATCACTGTCCATCATGAAAAAGGAGGCTTCACTTCTGGCTTCAGATGATTCTGGAAAATAACTGCTGTCCTGAAATAAATCATAGGATATCTGCTGCATCTCATTATTCATTGGCACGTAATCGTATAACCACCCCGGTACACTTCTTCCGCACTGATTTGATACGTATTTTCTGCTTCTGCTAAAACCATATCAATATACGTATAGTAGGCCGGATTATTCTCGGTCCGGTGCAGTTCGGAAGGCACCGTTCTGCCCTGCGCGGCTACCGCTTCTTCTGCACTGATAAAGCCGTGCCGTTCCATAACGGAAAGAACAACGTCGCGCCGGTCTTTTGAGCCCTCCGGATTGTCTACCGGTGAATAAGTAGTTGGTGCTTTAGGCATACCCGCAAGCAGCGCGGCTTCATGAACAGTAAGCTCCGAAGCATCTTTATTAAAGTACATCTCTGAGGCAGACTGAATACCGTAAGCTCCGTGGCCGAAGTATATTTGATTTAAGTAGTAGCCGAGAATTTCATCTTTGCTGAATTTCCGCTCCAGCCCCATGGCAATCAGCACTTCTTTTGTTTTTCTCATTAGTGATTTGTCATTTGTTAAAAAGGCATTCTTAGCCAGCTGCTGTGTCAGCGTACTTCCACCTTCAACGGCAGCTCCTGCAAGGATGTCACGATAAAGCGCACGTCCTATAGCTCTGGGGTCTATCCCCTGGTGCTCGTAAAAACGCACATCTTCAATAGCCACAAATGCCTCTTTAACGTGATCGGGCAGTTCCTCAATATCGACTAAATCTCTATTTTCTTCCTGCAGCTCCGCGATAAGCTCTCCGTTTTCGTCTTCAAGCACGGACGTTTCATTCATCACGAGTTCTTTCTCATCAATAGCTGCAGCACCGATAACAACAGAAGAAAGATAAATCCCAAAACTTAATATAATAAATGCTGTACCAAGTACCAGTACAACCAGCCATTTCTTTTTTAACATGTTCGTGTTCCTTTCTTACAGCCTTCCATATTTCTTTCTGGATTAAAAACCTTTACAATTGAATAAAGCGTTTTGTTTCACCAATAGAAAACGAAAGTCTGTATACGCTTTTCATGCTTCTTTACACCAGTCGTTTCTTAAGGAGGAAAAGT